>NZ_CP010407.1:1455000-1755000 GCF_000830005.1 Streptomyces vietnamensis
GCGGGTGAGCTGGCCGAGGGCACGCTCATCGCGGTCGACGGTTCCACCGGTGAGCTCTTCGTGGACCCGAGCGAGGAGAAGAAGGCGGCGCTGACGAAGGCGGCCGCCGAGCGCAAGGCCGCGCTGGCGACGTCCAGCGGTCCGGGTGCGACCTCCGACGGGCACAAGGTGCCGCTGCTCGCCAATGTCGGCGGTCCGGCGGACGTGCCGGCGGCGGTGGAGGCCGGTGCCGAGGGTGTCGGTCTGTTCCGTACGGAGTTCCTCTTCCTGGACGACAGCAAGAAGGCTCCGTCCGAGGAGAAGCAGGTCGAGGCGTACCGCAAGGTTCTCGAGGCGTTTCCCGAGGGCCGTGTGGTCGTGCGGGTGCTCGACGCGGGTGCCGACAAGCCGCTGGACTTCCTGACTCCGGTGGACGAGCCGAACCCGGCGCTCGGTGTGCGGGGTCTGCGGTCGCTGCTCGACCACCCGGAGGTGCTGCGGACGCAGCTGACCGCGCTGGCGAAGGCGGCCGAGGGGCTGCCGGTGTACCTCGAGGTCATGGCGCCGATGGTGGCCGACCGTACGGACGCGAAGGCGTTCGCCGACGCGTGCCGTGAGGCGGGGCTGCGGGCGAAGTTCGGTGCGATGGTCGAGATTCCCTCGGCCGCGCTGCGGGCGCGCTCGATCCTGCAGGAGGTCGAGTTCCTGTCGCTGGGCACGAACGACCTGGCGCAGTACACCTTCGCGGCCGACCGTCAGGTCGGTGCGGTGTCGCGGCTCCAGGACCCGTGGCAGCCGGCGCTGCTCGACCTGGTGGCGCTGTCCGCCGAGGCGGCCAAGGCCGAGGGCAAGAGCTGTGGTGTCTGTGGCGAGGCCGCTTCGGATCCGCTGCTCGCCTGTGTGCTGACCGGTCTGGGGGTCACCTCCCTGTCCATGGGTGCGGCGTCCATTCCGTATGTGCGGGCGACGCTGGCCAAGTACACGCTGGCGCAGTGCGAGCGGGCCGCGGCCGCGGCTCGTGCAGCGGACACGGCGCACGATGCGCGCATTGCCGCGCAGGCGGTGCTGTCCGGGGAGTGATTCCCCGAGGTGGTCGATGAAGGGGCTTTCCGTCACGTGGTGGCGGGGAGCCCCTTCGTCGTGTCGGGGTCAGTGGTGGGTGGTCCAGTCGTCGTCGGGGCCGGGGGCGAGGGGGAGGCCGGCTCGGTACTCGACGCCCGGTTCCGGGGAGAGGGGTTCGCCGGTGCGGGCGTCGGTGCAGTAGGCGGCGAAGACCTCGGCCTCGGTGAGGGGGGTCAGGATGCCGTCGGTGAGGCGCCAGCCGTGGAGCCGGTCGGGGGCGCCGGGGGTGGTGGTGCGCAGGACGACTCCGCCGGGTGACGCGAGGGCGATGCCGGTGGCGAGGACGGCGGTGAACTCCGGTCCTGTGGCGTCGTCGGGTGGTGTGGTGCCGTGGGTGTGGAGGACGGCGAGGAGCTGGTCGTCGGCGGCCTGGACGCTGCAGACGAGGTGGTGGGTGCCGGGGCCCGCGGCTTCGAGGAGTCGTAGGAGCAGACCGGTCGCCCGCTCGTACGCGGCTTTGCCGATGTCCTTGCCGCAGCCGGCGCAGTCGCCGGCGGTGGCGAGGACGGTGGTGGCGTACTCCCAGGTGGCCTGTCGGACGGCGGTGTCGACGAGCTCGGGGAGGAGGGTGGTGAGGGGCTGGCCGGTGTAGGTGACGCGGGCGCCGGTGGTGGCCAGGTGGGCGGTGAAGCGGCTGCGGCTCGTGGGGTGGTCGGGGTCGGTGCCGGTCTCGGCGCACCAGGCCGCGTACTCCTCGGGGTCGAAGAGGGTGACGGTGGTGTGGCCGCCCTGGGTCGCGAGGGTCTTGAGGAGGGCCTCGATCTGCCGCAGGTAGGTGGTGTGGTCGTCGAAGGCGAAGGTGCGGTACTGCCGCATGGCGGCGAAGTCCTGTTCGTCGGCGAGGAGGCCGACGGTGCTGGGGACCTCGCGGCGCAGGGCGCGGCGGAGGTGTGCGGTGGTGGTGCCGGTGCGGGTCATGTCTCCCCCTGGTGACGCTCCGATCAGTGCTCACTCACCGTAACCTTCGGCACTGACAGTGACGGTCCGGGTTCGGTGAGGCGGCGGCGGACGAGGCGGTTCTGGGCGGCGGCGGTGGCGACCAGGGTGGCGCCGAGGAGGGGCCAGGCGAGGGGGCCCGCGGAGACGATGCCGGTCACGAGGAGGGGGCCGGCGAAGCGCTGGGTGGACTGGGCGAGGCCGTGGACTCCGAGGTAGGCGCCCTGGGCGTCGCCGGGGGCGAGGGCGACGGAGAGCTCCCAGGAGGCCATGGTGTGGACCATCTCGGCAAAGGTGAGGGCGACGGTGGCCGTGATCAGGGCGGCGATCGCAAGGGTGCGGCCGCCGAGGGCGGAGACGGCGAGGGCGAGCGTGGCGACGATGAAGAGGGCTGCCAGGGGGCCGAGGAGGCGGCGGGCGGCGTCGGTGGTGGCGCCGAAGCGGGAGAGCGGGACCTGGAAGAGCACGACGAGGGCGCTGTTGACCACCATCAGGAGGGGTGCGAGGCCGACCGGGGCTTCGGTGGCGTGGACGAGCCAGAGGGGCAGGGCGACCTGGATGAGCGAGTCGTGGAGGAAGAAGACGGCCTCGCCGGCGGTGAAGGCGAGGAAGCCGCGGTCGCGCCAGGGGTTGGCGGGCTTGGCGGTGGGGGTCGGGTCGGTGGAGGCGGCGGCGACGCGGGAGGTGGTGGGGGCCGGGGGTTCGGCGCAGCGGAGGGTGAGGGTGGCCATCACGAGGTAGGACAGCGCGTCGCCCACGAGCAGGAGTTGGAAGGCGGTGGTGGAGCCGACGGCGAGCGCGGCGGCGGCGCCGAGGCCGCCGAGGGTCCAGCCGAGGTTGGAGGCGGTGCGGTTGATGGCCTGGTAGCGGACGCGGTCGGGGCCGGCGACGCGGGCCGCGTAGAGCTTGGTGAGGACGTTGGTGGCGCGGTCGGGGAGGGCGCCGGCTGCGGAGAAGAGGACGAGCAGCAGGTAGTTGTCGGTGGTGAGGAGGGCGAGGAGGGCGGCGGCGCGGAGGAGTTGGGTGCAGATGATGACGCGGACGAGGGGGAAGCGGTCGGCGAGGCGGCCGCCGAGGGGGGCGCCGGCGATGCCCGCGGCGCCGGAGAGGGCGATGAGGAGGCCGACCTGGCCGAGGCCGAGGCCGGTGACGTAGGTGAAGTAGAGGGCCATGGCCGTGGACCAGAGTCCGGTGCCGCACTTGTCGATGAAGGTGACGAGAAGCATGCGGCGGCCGTCGGTGCCGCCGGGGATGCGGTCCTTGAGGGGTGGGCGGGCGGGTCGGGTGGTGCTGCGGCTCATGGGTCCCCCTTGCGAACTTCTTTGTATTGATACATAATTGACTACGTGGCAGCACAATATGCGATCGAAGGGGCGACGGCCAAGGGGATTGCCGCGTCCGTGGAGCGGGGCGTGTCCGAGGGCGGGCTCGCCCCGGGCGATGCCCTGCCGCCGGTGCGGCGGCTCGCCGAGGAGCTGGGGGTGAGTCCGGGGACCGTCGCGACGGCCTACAAGGAGTTGCGGCAGCGGGGGTTGATCGTCACGCGCGGGCGTGGCGGGACCGTGGTGGCCGAGGTGCCGTCCATGGCCTCCCGGCGGCCGCCGCGCGTGCCCGCCGGTCTGGTGGACCTGTCCGCCGGGTTTCCCGACCCGGCCTTCCTCCCCGTGCTCCGGCCCCCGGCGGCCGTCGCCCCGGTGTACGGGTCCCATCGCGCCGCGCCGCGGCTCGCGCACCTGGAGGCGCTGACCCGGGCGTGGTTCGAGCGGGACGGGGTGCCGGCGGAGCATGTGACGTTCGCCCACGGCGCCCTGGACTGCATCGCGCGACTCCTTTCGACGGAGCTGCGGCCCGGCGACTCCGTGGCGGTGGAGGACCCCGGGTTCCACCATGTGCTCGACCTGGTGCCCGCGTTGGGGCTGCGGGCGGTCCCGGTGGCCGTGGACGGCGAGGGGCTCGTACCGGAGTCGCTGCGGGCCGCGCTGCGGGGCGGGGTGCGCGCGGTGGTGTGCAGCCCGCGCGGGCAGTGTCCGACGGGGGCGTTCTTCACGCGCGCGCGGAGGGACGAACTGGTGGAAGTGCTCCGGGAGTTCCCCGAGGTGCTCGTCGTCGAGGACGACCACAACGCGGAGGTCGGCGGGGCCGCGGCGTACACGCTCGCCGCGGCCGGGCTCGACCGGTGGGCGCAGGTGCGGACCGCTTCGAAGCACCTCGGCATCGACCTGCGCTGGGCCGGGGTGGCGTGCGACGCGGTGACGCTGGCGCGGCACGACCGGCGGATGGTGATGACCTCGGGCTGGGTCAGCCACGTCCTGCAGGAGACGGTGGCCGACCTGCTCGCCGACGGGGCCGTACGGGACCTGGTGGCGGCGGGCGAGGAGGCGTACGCGGAACGGCGCTCGGCGCTGCTCGGCGCGCTCGGCTCGTACGGGATCCGTGCGGTCGGGGCGAGCGGCCTGAACGTGTGGGTGCCCGTGCGGGACGAGTCCGCGGTCGTCAACGGGCTGCGGACGCAGGGCTGGTGGGTCGCCGCGGGGGCGCGGTTCCGCATCGCGGCTCCGCCTGCGGTACGCATCACGACGGCCACGCTCGCGCCGGCCGACGCCCTGCGCCTTGCGGCGGACTTCGCCGAGGTCCTGGGGGACGCGCAGGCGACGTACGGCGGGTGACGGGCCGGGCCGGTGCGGCGCCGGGTGGCCCCGCTGGTGGGGCGCGTGCGTGACGTCGTGACGTGCGGACGCTCCGGGGCGGGCGTGGGCCTGCCCCGGAGCGTCCGACGGAGGGGTCAGCGGGTGCGGAAGGCGCCCAGCTGGGTCTGGGTGAGGGTGTTGCCCCGGGTGTCGGTGAGTTCGGCGCGGAGCGAGACGGTCCGGCCGGAGGCCGGGGTGCGGAAGGCCATCTGGCCGTCGATGACGGGGACGCGGGTCCAGGTGGTGCCGTTGTCGACGGACGTCGACACCGTCAGGGACCGGACGCCGGTCCCGGCGGCCGCGCCCTGGACGGTGACCGGCACGCGGAGCAGGGTGCCCGCCGGGGCGGTGCCGTCGAGGGCGAGGTCCGGGGCGAAGCGGACGGTGCTCAGGGGCAGGGCGGTGGGCCGGGTGGTGGCGGCCGAGGTGAAGGTCCAGGCGGCGGTGACGCGCCCGCTCGACGCCGTGCCGTCGCCCCGGGTCGCCGAGGCGGTCAGCCGGTACGAGGCCGTTCCGGGGGTGGTGGTGAACTCGGCGCGGCCGGGCTCGCCCCGGCGGGTGCCGATCAGGACGCCGTCGCGGTGGAGCGTGGTGGTCGCGCTGTGGAAGCGCGGTGCGCTCGGCGCGTGGCCGTCCCCGTCGGCGAGGAGCGGGACGTCGAGCGCGATCCTGTTGCCGTCGCGGACGCCGGCCGGACGGGCGCCGGGCGTGGTGTCGAGCGCGGGGCCGAAGACGGCGTTGTCGAAGGTGCGCGTGGTGGTCGCGCCCGCGTGAACCGCGATTCCGTTCGCGACGTAGCGGTTGGGCGGCGTCTCGGGGGCGGCCGGGCCGGTGTATTCGACGTCCCAGCGGCCCCGCTCCGGATTGACCATGACGGTCGCGGTGGCGGAGGGCTCGAGGGGCTGGGCGAGACCGACGGTGGGGCCCGCGCTGGGCTGGACGGAGACGAACCCGGTTCCGGTCGCGCCCTCGGCGGCCGCTCCGCGGATCTTGACGGTGGCCAGCCCGCCGGCCGCCGGGTGGCGGACGAGGCCGGTCAGGGCGCGGTCGGAGGTGAAGGTGTAGCCGAGCCCGTAGTCGGCGCGCGCACCGGACCAGTAGGTGTCGAACCACTCCTTGACCGAGCCCGCTTCGGAGGCCGGGCCGAGGTGGGCCACGCGCAGGCCCTCTCGGGCCGTCATGATGTTCGCGGAGCGGGTGGTCCCCTCGTGGGTGACCTCGACGAACCCGATGCTGTTCAGGTAGCGGGCGCCCGACTCGGGCGGGCGGACGTCCACCGGGGCGGTCGTCCGGGCGTCGACGGTGACGGTCGTGTCGCCGTTCAGGTCCAGGCGGGGCTGGACGACCCAGTCGGTGCCGGTGGCCGGATCGGAGCCGTACAGCGTGGAGTCGAGCAGGTAGCGGCCCTTGGGCAGGCGGACGGTGACCGTGCCGGACGCGTCGTAGGGCGCGGCCTCCTGCTGCGCGCCGGGGCCCGAGATGCCGGTGACGTGGGTGCTGTAGCCGCCGGTGGCGGCGCCCGCGCGGTCCAGGTGCCGGATCGTCAGGGCGTACGTCTCGGGGGCGCCGCTCGCCGCCACGGCGGTCGGGGGCAGGGCGGAGAGGGTCGTGCCGGCGAGGACTCCGGCGAGGGCGAGGGTGCGCAGGACGGTGCAGCGGCCGAGGGCGTTGCGGCCGACGGTGTTGCAGGGCGTGCCGCCTGATGTCGAGGAATCGTTCATGCCCAGCACTGCTCGCGGCGGGCGGGGCGTTCCCGTGACCTGGGCCACATCGGGCGGGGCTGTGGTCCAGGTCACGGGAACCCAGGCGAACCGGCGCCCAGTGCCAGATGTGGAATCACCTATGAGAGATCGTTTCCGCGCCGGGGACCCCGCGGCGCTCGGAGAGGCGTACGACGAGCACGCACGCGTGCTGTACCACTACGCCTACCGGGTGTGCGGGGACCGGGCGGCCGCGGAGGACGTCGTGTCCGCCGCGTTCCTCGAGGCCTGGCGCTGCCGCGGGAAGGTGCACGCCGACGGCGGCAGCCTGCGCCCGTGGCTCCTTGGCATCGCGACCAACATCATGCGCGGGGCGGCCCGCGAGGCGCGCCGACGGGACGCGGCGCTGGCCAGGATCCCCGAGCGCGGTGTCCTGCCGGACTTCGCCGACGACGTCCTCGCCCGGATGACGGACGGGGAGCAGATCCGTGCCGCCCGCGTGGCGCTCGGCAGGCTCAGGCGGCGTGAGCGCGAGGTCTTCACGCTCGTGGTGTGGGCGGGTCTGGACTACGCGGCGGCCGGGGAGGCCCTCGGCATCCCGGTCGGCACCGTCCGCTCCCGGCTGTCCCGGGCCCGTGAACGGCTCCGGAAGCTCGCCGAGGCCGAACTGCGCGCGGGGCGGCGCCGGGAGCGGTCCGCCGCTGCGGCGGTCCGCTCGACCGGGCGGGCCACCGCCGCGCCCCACCCCCTGGACTCCCCCGCTTCCGCGCCCCAGCCCCTCGCCGTACCCGGCTCTGTCGCCGTCCGCCCGGCCCTCGCGCCCCGACCCACCCCGGAGAACCAGGCATGAACGCCTTCGCCCCCCGCCCGCCGCACGCCGACGCGGACGAGCTCCTGCGCGCCGAGCTGACCGAGCTGCTGCCTCCGCCGCCGGTGCCCGATCTGACGGCGGAGCGGAACCAGCACCTCAGGCACGCCGTCCTGCGGACCGCCCTGGCCGCGGGGGACGGCGCGGCCGCCCGCCCGGTGCGGGCGCACCGGCCGCGCCAGGGGCTCCGGCTCGGCTGGATCGCCGCGCCGATGGCCGCCTGCGCGGTCGTCGCCGGAGTCGCCGTGCTCGCCCCCCGGGACGCGCCGGGCGGGTCCCCCGGCCACGTCTCGGCCGGGCAGTCCACCTCGCCCGAAGCCGTGCAGGTCCTGTCCGGTGCCGCGCTCGCCGCGGCCGCCGCTCCCGCCCCGGACGCCCGGCCCGGGGAGTACGTCTACGTCAAGAGCCTCGTCGCCCACGCGGGGCGCGGCGCGGCCGGCGGTCGCGCCACGCTGCCGCCCGCGCATCAGCGCGAGGTGTGGCTCTCCGTCGACGGCAGCCGGCCGGGGCTGCTGCGCGAGCCGGGTGCCGCCGACACGGAACTCGGCGCCGAGGCGCCCGTGTACGAGCTGGACGGTCCCGGGGCCACCCCCCGGAAGACCACCCTGGAGACGGCGCCGCCCTCCGTCACGAACCCGACCCACGCGTACGTGGCGACGCTCCCCACCGATCCCGAAGCGCTGCTGCGTCTGGTCCGGGACCAGACGCGCGCGGGCGAGGGCGACGCCGATCAGCGGGCGTTCACCGCGATCGGGACCCTCCTCGCCGAGACCTGGGCTCCGCCGAAGGTCACCGCCGCGCTGTACGAGGCGGCGGCGCGGATCCCCGGGGTGACCGTCCTGCCGTCCGCGAAGGACGCGGCCGGTCGCGAGGGCGTCGCCGTGGCCCGTACCGCCCACGGCGAGCAGACACAGTGGATCTTCGACCGGACGACGTCGGCGTTCCTCGGTGAGCGCACCGTCCTCACCGAGACCACGTCGGCCGGGCGGGCCGGGACGGTCCTGGGGGTCTCGGCGGTGCTCGCCAAGGCCGCCGCCCCCGCGCCGGGCGAGCTGCCGAAGGGCTAGCTCGAACGAGGGGCCCGCCGATCCGGTTCGGATCGGCAGGCCCCTCTCATGACGCGGTTCAGCCGCGGCGGTTGGCCGCCAGGGTCTCGTAGAAGTGGAGCAGGCCGAGGTCGTCGACCGAGCCGGCGTTGACGGCCTTGGCCAGGGGGGTGCCCTGGAGGAGGCGCTTGACCGGGACCTCGATGCGCTTGCCCGTGAGGGTGTGCGGGACGCCCGGGACCTCGATGATCTCGTCGGGGACGTGACGCGGGGAGAGTTCGCTGCGGATCGTCCGCTTGATGCGGTCGATCAGCTCGTCGTCCAGGGTGACGCCCTCCACGAGGTGCACGAAGAGCGGCATCCAGTATCCGCCGTCCGGTTCCTCCAGGCCGATGACCAGGGACTCGCGGATCTCGGGGAGGCGCTCGACGGCCTCGTAGATATCGGCGCTCCCCATCCGGACGCCCTGGCGGTTCAGGGTGGAGTCGGAGCGGCCGTGGATGACGACCGAGCCGTGGTCCGTGATCGTGATCCAGTCTCCGTGGCGCCAGACGCCCGGGAACATCTCGAAGTAGCTGTCGCGGTAGCGGCTGCCGTCGGGGTCGTTCCAGAAGTGGATCGGCATGGACGGCATGGGGTTGGTGACGACGAGTTCGCCGACCTCGCCGATCAGGGGCTTCCCGGAGGGGTCCCAGGACTGGAGGTCGGTGCCGAGGCCCGCGGCCTGGAGCTCGCCGATGTGGACGGGCAGCGTGGGGACGGCGCCCGCGAAGCAGGAGCAGACGTCCGTGCCGCCGCTGACGGAGGCGATCCACAGGTTCTCGCGGACCTCGTCGTGGAGCCAGCGGAAGCCGTCGGGGGGCAGCGGGGAGCCGGTGGTGGCGACGCACTTCACGGCGGAGAGGTCGAAGTCCCGGCCGGGGTGGACGTCCGCCTTGGCGCAGGCCATCACGTACGCGGCGGAGGTGCCGTAGAGGGTGGCGCGGGTGCGTTCGGCGACCCGCCACTGGGCCGCGGTGTCGGGGTAGCCGGGGCTGCCGTCGTACAGGACGACGGTCGTACCGGTGAGGAGGCCGGAGACGAGGAAGTTCCACATCATCCAGCCGGTGGAGGTGTACCAGAAGAACACGTCCTCGGGGCCGAGGTCGCAGTGCAGGCCCAGCTGCTTGACGTGCTCGACGAGGATGCCGCCCTGGGACTGGACGATCGCCTTCGGCAGGCCGGTCGTGCCGGAGGAGTACAGGACCCACAGCGGGTGCGAGAACGGCACCTGCTCGTAGACCGGCTCGACGTCGGCGGCGACCAGGTCGTCCCAGGCGAGGGTGCCTTCGGGGGCCGGGGTGCCGAGGAGCGGGATGTGGACGACGGCGCGGAGGGTGGGGAGCTCGGCGCGCAGTTCGGCGACGGTGTCGCGGCGGTCGTGCTCCTTGCCGCCGTAGCGGTAGCCGTCGACGGTGAAGAGGACGACCGGCTCGACCTGCTGGAAGCGGTCGAGGACGCTGCGGGCGCCGAAGTCCGGGGCGCAGGAGGTCCACACGGCGCCGACCGCGGCGGTGGCGAGGAGCGCGACGACGGACTGCGGGACGTTGGGCAGGTAGCCGCTGACGCGGTCGCCGGGGTTCACGCCGAGGGCGCGCAGTTCGGCGGCGAGGGAACCGACCTGGCGGCGGAGCTCGCCCCAGGTGATCGGCGTCGGCTCATGTGTCTCGTCCACATGGAGCAGGGCCGTGTCATGGGGGCGCTCGTCGGCGGCGCGCAGGGCGTGCTCGGCGTAGTTGAGGGTGGCTCCGGGGAACCAGTCGGCGCCGGGCATGGAGCGGTCGCCGAGTACCCGCTCGTACGGGGTCGAGAAGCGGAGGTCGAACCACTCGACGACGGCCTGCCAGAAGGCTTCGAGTTCCTCGACCGACCAGCGGTGGAGCGCCGGGTACCCGCCCTCGGCGGGGGCGCCGTGGTGCTCGGCGGCCCAGGCCTGGAAGCGGGTGACGGCTGCCGTGGCGATGCGTTCCTCGTCCGGCTGCCAGAGGGGCTCGGTCGGCGCTGCTGATGTCATTTGGGGCTGCTCCCTGGCTGTACGCGGGTCTGCGTGTGTCCTGCGCACGTGCTGGGGTGTGCGCGTGACGCGGCTGACAGGACGATGCCATGTGATCGTCATTCGCACCAGGTCTGCCCGCCCATGGTCAGGCAGTTGAACATGTGCTCCCACCACGGGTGAACGGCAGCTGAACGGAGCCGGTTCGGCCTCCGGCGGATGGCAGGGTGAGCTGCATGAACGGTCGGGAACTGGTGCGTTCGATGAAGGTGTTCGGTTCGGTGCAGGGTCTGCGGGCGGTGCGGTCGGCGTGGCGGCAGCGCCGTACGGATGCGTGGGGGCTGCCGCCCCGGGGGGCGGAGCGGGCCAGGGTGCCGGGGCTCGCGGTGGAGGCGGAGGCGGCTCCGGGCGGGGGGACCGTCCGGTTCGCCCGGTCCTCGCTCCTGATCCGCGTGTCGTCGGGCGGGACGGTGTTCTGGGGGTGGGACGGGGCCGAACCGCTCCCCTCGTACGCCCTGGCCGGCGAGGCGCCCGACGCGGATCCGCGGGCCTCCCTCGAACCGGACACCGACGGCGGGTGGCGGATCGTGTCGGAACGGGTGACGGTGACGGTCTCCCGGCACGGAACGGTGGAGCTCCGGACTCCGGGCGGGGTGCTGCTCCGCCGGGACCTGCCGCCGCGCTGGTGGGAGCCGGTGGCGGGCCCGGAGGACGGCGCGGTGGCGGGTGACGGCGCCGGGGCGGTCTCCCCGGGGGCCGCGCGCTGGGTGCAGCGCAGCGAGGTGCCGGCCGACGCCCGGTTCTTCGGGCTCGGCGGGCGGTCGGCGGGGCCGCGCCTGCGGGACGGCTCGTACCGGCTGTGGAACACCGACCCCAAGGGCGCTTTCGGCCCCGGGGACGATCCGCTCTACATCACCATGCCCGTCCAGTTCGTGGTCTCGGACGCCGGTACGCACCTGGCGTTCCACGACAACTCCTGGGACGGCCGGGTCACCCTGGCCGAGGGCGAGGAGGGGGCCGGGTCCGGGCACGACCGGCCGGGCACCAGTGAGGTGCGGATGACGGGCGGGCCGCTGCGCTGCTGGGTGGTCGTCGGCACCCCCGCGCGCGTGCTGCACGGCTGGGCGGCGCTGACGGGCGCGCCGGCGCTGCCGCCGTCCTGGGCGCTCGGGCCGCAGCACGCGCGCTGGGGCTTCGGCAGCGCGCGCGAGGTGCGGCGGGTGGTGGCCGGGTACCGGGAGCGTGGGCTGCCGCTGTCCGCCGTCCACCTGGACATCGACCACTACGACGGGCACCGGGTGTTCACGGTCGACCGGGAGCGGTTCCCCGATCTGCCGGGGCTCGCGGAGGAGCTGCGGGAGCAGGGCGTGCGCCTGGTGTCGATCGTGGACCCGGCGGTGAAGGCGGAACCGGGCGACCCGGTGTACGACGGCGGGTCGGCGGTCGACGCCTTCGTCAAGGACGCGCGGGGGCAGGAGGTGCGCGGGGTGGTGTGGCCCGGCGAGTGCGCCTACCCGGACTTCACCGATCCGGCGGTACGGGAGTGGTGGGGCGGCCTGTACGAGGAGCGGCTGCGGCAGGGCTTCGCCGGGGTGTGGCACGACATGAACGAGCCGGTGTCCTTCGTCCCCTTCGGCGACCCGACGCTGCCGCGTTCGGCGCGGCACGCGCTCGAGGGCCGGGGCGGCGACCACCGGGAGGCGCACAACGTGTACGGGCTCGCGATGGCCCGGGCCGGGTACGAGGGGCTGCGCCGGCTGCGGCCGGACGAGCGGCCGTTCCTGTTCTCGCGCTCCGGCTGGGCGGGGATGCAGCGGTACGGGGGCACCTGGTCCGGCGACGTGTCGACGGGGTGGCCGGGGCTGCGGGCCTCGCTCTCCCTGGTCCTGGGCCTGGGGCTGTGCGGGGTGCCCTATTCGGGTCCTGACGTGGGCGGTTTCGACGGCAGTCCGTCGCCGGAGCTGTTCCTGCGCTGGTACCAGCTGGGCGCGTGGCTCCCCCTCTTCCGTACGCACGCGGCGATCGACGCGGGGCGGCGCGAGCCCTGGGAGTTCGGGCCCGAGGTCCTGGAGCACGCGCGCGTGGCGCTGGCCGAACGGGAGCGGCTGCGGCCGTACTTCACGACCCTTGCCCGGCTGGCCCGGATGACGGGCGCGCCGTATGTGCGTCCGGTGTGGTGGGGGACGCCCGAGGACCGGGTGCTGCGCGACTGCGAGGACGCGTTCCTCCTCGGCGACGCGCTGCTCGTGGCCCCGGTCCTGACGCGGGGCGCGGACCGCCGGGCGGTACGGCTGCCGCGCGGGCGCTGGTACGACACGGCGACGGGGCGGGCGTACGAGGGTCCGGGGCAGGTCCTGCTCGACGCGCCGCTCTCCCGGGTGCCGGTCCTGGCCCGGGCGGGGGCCGTGCTCCCCGTGCGGGGCGAGGGGGACGACCTGGTCCTGGAGGTGTGGGCGCCGGCCGCGGGGCGGACCGGTGGCGGGCTCGTGGTGCGGGACACCGGGGACGGCTGGGAGTCGGCCGCGATCGAGCGGTACCAGTCGCGGCTCGTGGACGGCCGGGTGGTGGTGGAGCGCGTCACGGACGACGGGGTGGAGGAGGCGGGGCTGCCGGTGGTGGTGCGGGGCGGTCACCCGTAGGCGCCGCCGAACCACTTCCGTACCGCCTCCGTGTGGAGCGGGAAGGCCAGTTCCGCCGGTGCCTTGAGGACGTGGTGGCCGCTCGTCTCGTCCGTCGGGGCCGACGGCGGGAGTTCTGCGGCAGGGCGGGCCGGCAGGAGGCCGAAGAGGAGGAGGTGGCCGGCCGGGGAGCTCAGCGCGTCGGCGAGGCGGACCTCCTCGGCCGAGGCCGGGATGCCGGTCTCCTCGCGGAGTTCGCGGGCGACGGCGGCGCGCCAGTCCTCGCCGTGGTCGATGAAGCCGCCGGGCAGGGCCACTCCGCCCCGCGCGGGTTCGATGGTGCGGGTGATGACGAGGAGGCCCGTCCCCGTCACAGCGGTGACGGGGAGGAGGGCGACGGCGACGGGCAGCGGGTTGCGGTAGGCGGTGTGGCCGCAGGCCGGGCAGGTGCGGGGCCAGCCGGCGTCGGCCGGGTAGGCGGCGCCGCAGGAGGAGCAGTGGGAGTCCTTCACGGCCCGACCGTATGCGATCACCCTTTCCCGGCGCTGCCGGAACTGGTAGACGGTGCGCATGACTGGACTCGCAACCGCCCTCCGTACCCTCGCCGTCACGGCCGCGGCCGGGCTGCTCGCCGTCACCGGCGCCGTCGCCGCGCCCGCTCCCCCGGCCTCGGCCGCGCCGGAGCCCAAGGCGCCGCGGGAGTTCGTGGCCCTGAGCTCCGTGGACCCGACGATCCTCCAGGAGATGCGCTACACGACCGAGCACAACTTCGTCGGCGAGCCGGTGGACGGCTACCGGCAGCCGCTGTGCATCCTGACCCGCCCCGCGGCCGAGGCGCTGCACCGCGCGCAGGTCCGGCTGCTCGCCCGCGGGTACACGCTGAAGGTGTACGACTGCTACCGGCCGCAGCGGGCCGTGGACCACTTCGTGCGCTGGGCGAAGGACCTGGAGGACGAGCGGATGAAGAAGGAGTTCTATCCGCTCGTCGACAAGTCGAGGCTGTTCGCGGACGGTTACATCGCGGAGAAGTCGGGGCACAGCCGGGGTTCGACGGTGGATCTGACGATCGTGCGGCTTCCGGCGGTGCCCACGCGCGCGTACGTACCGGGTGAGGAGCTGGTGGACTGCTCCGCGCCGCAGGAGGAGCGCTTTCCGGACAATTCCGTGGACATGGGCACCGGCTTCGACTGCTTCGACACCCTCTCGCACACCGACGATCCGCGGATCGGGGGCGAGCAGCGGGCCAACCGCGATCTGCTGAGGGGAGCGCTCGGCAAGCAGGGCTTCGTGAACCTGCCCGAGGAGTGGTGGCACTTCACGTTCAAGCCCGAGCCGTTCCCGGCCACCTTCTTCGACTTCCCGGTGGCGCGGAGGTCGGTGGCCGGGCACTGAGGCACCGGGCCCTTCTCAGTACCGGCCTCCCATGACACACTTCTGACGCTTCGTCAGATCACGGGAGGTCCCGATGGCACGGACGCGCAGACCGGTGGTGGCCGGGTGGTTCACCGACGACACCGTGCCGGAGGCGGAGTTCCGGCTGCTCGGCACCCGCTGCACGGCCTGCGCGTCGGTCTTCTTCCCCCGCGAGGACGACTGGTGCCGCAACCCCGGCTGCCCGGGCGGCGGCGAGCTGGCCGAGGTCCCGCTCTCGCCGCGCAGCCGGGTCTGGTCGTACACCGACGGCCGGTACCGTCCGCCCGCCCCGTACGTCTCCGACCCGGACGCGCCCTGGGAGCCGTACACCCTGGTCGCCGTCGAGCTCGCGGCCGAGGCGATGGTGGTGCTCGGGCAGGCGGCGCCCGGCGTGACGACGGCCGACCTCGCCGTCGGGACGGAGGTCGAGGTGGTGCCGGGGGTCCTGAACGAGGACGAGGAACACGTCTGGACCACCTGGAACTGGCGGCCGGTCACCACGGCGGATCGGGAGGAGCGGTCGTGAACGACATCGCCGTGCTCGGGGCCGGGATGCATCCCTGGGGCAAATGGGGACGGAGCTTCGTCTCGTACGGGACGGCCGCCGCCCGCGCCGCGCTCGCCGACGCCGGTCTTGAGTGGTCCGACGTCGGCTCGGTCGTCGGCGCCGACACCATGCGGTGCGGATACCCGGGGTACGTGGCGGGGGCGACCTTCGCCCAGGCCCTCGGCTGGCAGGGGGCGCGGGTCACCAGCGTGTACGCCGCCTGCGCCTCGGGCGCCCAGGCCATCGGGACCGCCCGGGCCCAGATCCTGGCGGGTCTCGCGGACGTGGTCCTGGTCGTCGGCGCGGACTCGACGCCGAAGGGCTTCCTCGCCCCGGCCGGCGGCGAGCGGCCCGGCGACCCGGACTGGCTGCGGTTCCGGGTGCTCGGGGCGACCAACCCGGCGTACTTCGCGCTCTACGCGCGCCGCAGGATGGCGCTGTACGGCGACACGGCCGAGGACTTCGCCCGGGTGAAGGTGAAGAACGCGGCGGCCGGCGCGCTCAATCCGCTGGCCCGCTACCGCGCGCGCGTGACGGCCGAAGAAGTCGCGGCCTCCGCCGTCGTCGCCGACCCGCTGCGGCTCCTCGACATCTGCGCCACCTCGGACGGGGGCGCCGCGCTCGTGCTGTCCAGCATGGAGTTCGCGCGCCGGCACGGGCACCCCGACCCGGTCCGGGTCCGGGCGGTCTCCACCGTCTCCCCCACGTACCCCAAGGCGGTGCTCGACCTCCCCGACATCGCGACCGACTCGGCGGCGGCCGTCTCCCCCGCCCCGCACGCCTTCCGCGCCTCGATCGCCCGCGCCGCCTACGAGGAGGCGGGGCTCGGGCCCGAGGACCTGTCCCTGGCGGAGGTGTACGACCTGTCCACCGCCCTGGAACTGGAGTGGTACGAGGACATCGGGCTCTGCGCGCCGGGCGAGGGCGCCAAGCTGCTGCGGGAGGGCGTGACGGCCCTCGGCGGACGCCTTCCGGTCAACACCAGCGGCGGCCTCGGCTCCTTCGGGGAGGCGGTGCCCGCCCAGGCGATCGCCCAGGTCTGCGAGCTGACCTGGCAGCTGCGCGGGACGGCGGGCGACCGACAGGTGCAGGGCGCGCGGGTCGGGATCACCGCGAACCAGGGCCTGTTCGGGCACGGTTCGGCGGTGGTGGCGGTGCGCTGACCGCCCGTGCGGTCACGTGGCGACCGGGCTCCGGTCCGCGAGGACGAGAGCGTGCTGCACGACCGCCACGAGCACGTTCTTCACGGACTCGCGGTCCCGGGCGTCACACATCAGCAGCTCCACCTCGGGGTCCAGGTCGAGCGCGCCGCGCACGCTCTCCGCCGGGAACCGCTGGGCGCCCTCGAAGCAGTTGACGGCCACCGTGAACGGGATGCCGCGCCGCTCGAAGTAGTCGATGGCGGCGAAGCTGTCCTCCAGGCGGCGGGTGTCCGCGAGGACGATGGCGCCCAGGGCCCCCTGGGCCAGCTCGTCCCAGAGGAACCAGAAGCGGTCCTGCCCCGGGGTGCCGAAGAGGTACAGGACGAGGTCCTCGCGCAGCGTGATCCGGCCGAAGTCCATGGCGACCGTGGTGGTCGTCTTGGTCTCGACGCCGTGCAGGTCGTCGACGGGCCGCCCCGCCTCGCTGAGGATCTCCTCGGTCCGCAGGGGCCTGATCTCGCTGACCGAGCCCACCAGCGTCGTCTTGCCGACCCCGAACCCGCCCGCGACGAGGATCTTCAGGGTCACCGGCTCGACGTACGGCTTGGTGCGGCTAGAGCGCCCGAAGGCCATTGATCACCTCGCGAAGGATGCTCACGTCCGGCAGCTCGGCCGGCGGAACGGGGCGGGTCACATGGACGAGTTCGTCCTCGACGAGATCGCCGACGAGCACCCGGACCACCCCGACGGGGAGGTCGAGTCCGGCGGCGAGCTCGGCGATCGACTGGGGCTGCTCGGAGCAGCGTTCGACGATCTCCACGTGTTCCGGGGAGAGCGTCTGGTCCCGGCCGGGGTCGTCGGCGGCAGGCTCGGGAACGACCAGCGCGATCAGGTCGAGCCGGTGGCGGGTGGCGGCACTGGTCCGGCCGCGGGTCATCGCGTACGGACGGACCACCGGCCCGGCCTCGTCGTCGAACCAGTGGTGGTGGCCGGGGGGCTGGCCCCTCTTCCGCTGGTTCTGCTCGGCTTCGTCACTCATGCCGTCCCACTCACCCTCCCGAGGGCAGGCCGGTCCGGGGAGCCGTCGTGAGGTGGGCCCCGACCCGCTTCACCATCAGCGTCATCTCGTAGGCGACCTGGCCGACGTCCGAGTCGGCGTCCGCGAGCACCGCCAGGCAGCTGCCGTCGCCGGCGGCCGTGACGAAGAGGAAGGCGTCCTCCAGCTCGACGACCGTCTGGCGGACCTTGCCCGCCTCGAAGTGGCGGCCGACGCCCTTGGCGAGGCTGTGGAACCCGGAGGCCACGGCCGCCAGGTGCTCGCCGTCCTCGCGGGTCAGTTCCTGGGAGGCACCGGTGGGGAGTCCGTCGCTGGAGAGCACCAGGGCCTTCCGGATGGACCCGACGCGCTGGACGAGCTCGTCGAGGAGCCAGTTCAACTCGCCGTTTCCGCGTCCGTTTCCGGAGGTCGTGCTGGGTGCTGCGGCGTTCGGTGCGGTCATCGACCGTCCCCCTCGGGTGTCGTTCCTTGTGCTGTCGGATCGTCCGGCTCTGTGCTGTCCCGCCGGCCGCGCTGCCAGCCACGCTGCATGGCGGCCATGCGCGCGCGTACCTCCTCGGCGTCGCGCTCGAAGGAGTCGGGTCCGTCGGACGGTGCTCCGGTGCCCGTACGGGCGTCGGCGCGGGTTCCCGTACCGCGGCCGGCCGGGCCCTCGGTCTCGCGCAGCTGGGGCGCGAGGCTGGCCTGGCGGACGCGGCGGGGCAGCCCGCCGAACGGATCAGGGTCCTCCGGCGGCACGGAACCCTCCGGCGGCACGGAGCCCACCGGCGGCACGGGACCCTGCGGCGGTACGGGACCCTGCGGCGGTACGGGGACGAGGACGGGACCCGCGCCCGGCAGGAGGCCCCGCCGGTCGTCCTGCGGGAAGTCCGGCCGGTGGTCCTGCGGGTGCGCGCGGTCGGGCTGCGCGTGGGCGTCCGGCTCGTCGAGGCGGCGGCCGTGGTCCACGACGAGCGTCGGGGTGCGGCGGCGCGGCAGCTGTACGGGGCCGTGGAGCGTGCCGTCGGCGGGCGCGTCCTGGCCCGCCGTACGGTCCTTGGCCTGCTCGTGCTGCTCGCCGGCCGGTACGCGTCCGGTGCGGCGGCGGTCGCGGGGCCGGAAGAGGCCGCCGCGCTCGCTGTCGCTGTCGAGGAGGTCCGCGGACCGGTCGAGGAGGACGTCGAAGTCCTCGGTGCCGAGCGGAGCCTCCAGCTCCACGGGGCCGTCAAGGGGTTCGGGCGCCTCGGCCACGTCGGGGACCTTCGCGAGGGCCGGCCTGCGGAGGGGCAGGGTGCCGCCGTCGCCGGCCGCGTCGCCGGTGTGCCCCGGGCGCTCCAGGGTCTTGCGGTCGAGCCGGAATCCGGCGCCCTGGGTCTCGGGCGCGTCGGTGAGCAGCGCGGCCGGGATGAAGACGACCGCGGTGGTCCCTCCGTACGGGGAGGTCTGCAGCGAGACCCGGACGTTCTGGCGCTGGGCGAGGCGGCTGACGACGAAGAGGCCGAGCCGGTCGGTGTCCGAGAGCTCGAACTCGGGGGTCTCGGCGAGCCGGAGGTTGGCGTCGAGCAGGGCGTCGGGGTTCATGCCGAGGCCGCGGTCGTGGATCTCCAGGGTGAAGCCGTTCGCGACCCGCTCGCCCAGGACCTGGACGGCGGTGTGCGGGGGCGAGTACACCGTGGCGTTCTCGAGGAGTTCGGCGATGAGGTGGGTGAGGTCCGCGACGGCGGGGCCGCCCACGCCGAGGCGGGGCAGTCGGCGCACCTCGATCCGCTCGTAGTCCTCGACCTCGGCGACGGCGGCGCGGACCACGTCCATGAGCTGGACGGGCTTGCGCCACTGGCGGGAGGGGGCGGCGCCGGACAGGATGACGAGACCCTCGGCGTGGCGGCGCATGCGGGTGGTGAGGTGGTCGAGGCGGAAGAGGTCGGCCAGCTCGTCGGTGTCCTCCGTGCGCCGCTCCATGGTGTCGAGGAGGGTCAGCTGACGGTGGAGCAGGACCTGGTTGCGGCGGGCGAGGTTGACGAACACCTCGGAGACGCCGCGGCGCAGTTCGGCCTGCTTGACGGCGGCCTCGACGGCGGCGCGCTGGAGGGTGTTGAGGGCCTGGCCGACCTGGCCGACCTCGTCCTCCCCGTACTTCAGGTGGGGCACCTCGGTGCCGACGTCGACCTGTTCGCCGGCGGCGAGGCGGCGCATGACGCTGGGCAGCCGGACGCCGGAGACCTCCTGGGCCTCCTTCTGCAGGCGGCGCAGGTCGCGGATGAGCGCGCGGCCGATGCGGAGGGAGATGACGATCGAGGCGATGAGGGCGAGGAAGCCGAGGACGCCGGCGATGCCGACCTTGAGGAGGACGCTGTACGCGGCGGGCTTGACGCGGTCCTGGTAGCGGTCGCCGGCGGCGGTGTTCTCGCGGGCCAGGTCGTCGAGGACGGGGCTCGCCTGGTCCTGCCAGCGTGCGGCGGTGATGGCGCGCGGGCTGCCGGTGGGGCCCTCTTCGACGATCGCGTTCTCGGCGGTGCGCAGCGGCAGGGTCCTGGGGCTGCGCCAGTACTTCTCGAAGTGCTCGCGCTCGGCGGTGGGCAGGAGTTCGAGGTTGACCTCGTAGAACTGCTCGCGGTTGGCGACGAGGTCGGAGATCTCGCGGATCTCCTCGCTGGTGACGCGGTCCGCGACGAGGGCGGAGAGGACGAGGGCGTCCTCGCGGGAGAGCAGTTCACGTGCGCGCGTGATGCCGACGAGGGCGCGGCCCTGCTTGTCCATCTCCACGTTCTCGAGGGCGTGGAGGGTGATGAGGAAGCTGTAGCAGGGGTCGACGAGCCGGTTGTAGAACTCGAGGGCCTGCATGCGGCCGATGTCGCGGTTCTCGACGGAGCGGCGCAGCGAGGCGAGGCCGTCGAGCGCGTCGAGGAGGGAGTTGAGCCGCTGGGTGGTGACGGGCCGCATGGTCTCGCGTACGCCGGGGTCGGCGGCGTTGGCGCGGATGCGGGCGATCTGCCGGTCGGTGGCGCTGCGGGTCTCGCGCAGGGAGGCGAGGGCGTCGGAGCCACGGGGGTCGGCGAGGTAGATGAGGGACTGCCGGCGTTCGATCTGGATGACCCGGGCGGTGTCCTCCAGGGGGTAGCCGACCTTGTCGACGATGTAGCCGACGTCGAGGAGCTGATCGGCCTCTCGGCCCGTCAGGACCGTGGCGAAACCCCACAGTCCGGTGAGGGAGACGAGCGGTACGAGCAGCAACGCCACGATCTTCCTGCGGATGGACTTCCCGCGAAAGCGCATGGCCTCCCCCAGCTCGGCCCCCGTGCGTCGCGGGGGTCCTTCACGTTCGTGACGTCCGGCGTCAACACGCGGCGTCAACCTTGAATTTCAACAAACGGCGGCGCGAGCCTACTACTGCATCACGGCCATCCCGAAGGCGTGTCCGAGCTATTTTCAGCCTGTCGAGTGAGCGTTGATCATGAGATGTCCTGGTATTACGGGAGTTGGGATTGGCCACTGTGGCGCAGGACACCTTGCGATGTGCCCTTTCTCCGGCCTGCACGGATGGCTGGAACTGTTCGTTCCGCCGAGACCTGTGGTGCGTTGCTCCCCACCCGGGCGAAACCTTTTCGCTCTCTCGTGCGTCAATACGCACGGGGAGGGTTCTGTCCGCGTAAAGCCGCTCAAGACGGGCAGCCGACCCTGGAGTCGTTCAGTGGTGGGGAGTGACAGGACAATGGAACACGAGGCGCGGCCGGCCCGGCAGTTGTGGGTGGAGGACGAGCGGGGCCGGCGGCGGATGCCCGATCCGGTGCGCAACGCCGCCGTGCGGGCCGTGATGATCACGTCGGTGACACTCATCCAGGCCGTGGTGGCCTTCTACTGTTCGGTCGCGGGCGCGTGGCTGGCGTTCCCGATGACCGTCACCGCGGTGGCCTCGACCGTCGTGGCGACCTGGAGCGTCCTCGACGTCTGGATCACCCGTCAGGTGTGGCGTCAGCGCAACGGCGTGGTGTCGGAGCCGAGCAGCACGGCGCGCCCGCCGATCCGGGCGCGGCGCGACGAGGGCCGGGCGGAGACGACGCCGCTGTCCGAAGCGGCCTGAGCAACGACGCTGAGTGGCCCGGCCCCCTCTGAGAGGGGGCCGGGCCACTCGGCGTCGTGCGACGCACTCCTACGGGGTGTCCGGCTCGTCGGACTGGTGGCGGCGGAACATCCGCGTCGCCGTGATCTCGCCGTGGATCGCCTCGCCCTCCCCGCCGGGCTGCGGCAGCCCGGGCCGCAGGTGCTCCTCCACGCTGATGTACTTCAGTCCGGCCCGCAGGTCCGCGTCGTTGCGCAGCCGGATCACCAGCGGGAACTCGGCGAGCGCGGTCGTGTCGAACAGGCCCGTCGTGTAGAGGAGCTGGACGCCCAGCGCGTCCGACACGGCCCGCTGGAGCTCCAGGAGGTACGTGGCGTTGGCGCGGCCGATCGGGTTGTCGAGGAACAGCGTGCCCGCGTGCCGGTGCTTGTCGCGGCCCCGGTCGTTGGAGCGGAGCGCCGCCATCGTGCAGTACAGGGCGATGGCCGCGGTGAGCAGCTGGCCGCCTGAGAAGACGTCGCCCATCTGCCCGACGGGCACCCGCTCGGCGCGCAGCACCGCGTCCGGCTTGAGGATCTCGACCGAGACGCCCTTGGGTTCGAGTGCCGCCTGGACGCCCCGCAGGAGCAGGGACATGCCGTCGCGCCGCAGGTCGGAGTTCTTCTTGACGGCGGCGCGGGTCGCCTCGTCGACGACCTCGCCGAGCCGCTCGGCGAGCGTGGCCTGGTCGGGCTCCTCGAAGCGGATACGGAGGAACTCCTGGCCCGACCACTCGCCGAGGCCCTCCGGGAGCCGGGAGAGCCGCTGGGCGGAGCGGAGCGTCGCGAGCGAGGACTCCACGAGGCCGCGCAGCCGGTCGACGATCGAGTCCCGGTTGCGCTCCAGCTGCTCCAGTTCGTCGGTGAGGACCCGCAGTCGGGGCGCGAAGGCCTCGGCCCACTTGGCGGCGTGCTCGGGCAGCGCGGACGCCGGCAGTTCGCGGATCTGCTGACGGGCGGGGGTGCGGACCTGCTCGTAACGGGTGGAGTTGGCGTGCCGGACGAGGATGTCGCTCGCCTCGCGCACGGCGGCGTCGGCGGCGGACAGTTCGGCGGTGCAGCCGCGCAGCGCGCGCCGCGCCTCGGCCGCCACCGTACGGGCCTCCTCCAGGGTTCCGCCGTACGCCTCGGTCTCCTCCCGCTCCTCGTCCGCGTGGTCGCGGAGGAGGTCCCGCAGCAGGGCCGCCGTCTCGTCGAAGCCGCCGGCCGCGTCCTCGGCGGCCCGGTGGTCCCGGAGCAGTCCGGCGTGGGCGGCGCGCGCCGCCTCCAGGGCGTCGGTGCGGGAGGCGAGTTCGCCGGTGGCGGTACGGAGCAGGGCCTGGGCCCGCTCGGCGTCGGCGGGGACGAGCTCCTCGGGCAGCTCGGTGTGCGCCTCGCCGTCCTCGGGGGCCAGGCGCTCGGCCTCGCCGCGGAGCCGGCCGAGCTTCTCGCTCGCCTCGGAGGCGCGGGTCTCCAGCATCTGGACCAGGGCCTCTGCGCGGGCGGCGGCGGCCTGCCGGGACGGGCCGTCGGCGCCGTCGGTGGACTCCAGGAGCTGTTCGGCGCGGGTGCGAACCTTGTTGGTGAGGCGGTCGAGCTCGGCGAGGGCTGCGGACTCGTCGCTCTCGGCGCGGGCCTGCTCGGCGCGCAGGTCGGCGCCGACGCCGACCTTCTCGTACACCTGGGAGGCCGCACGGTAGGCCTCGCGGAGGGTGGGGAGCGCGGTGCGGGGCGCGGCCGGGTCCTCCTCGGGGAGGGTGTCGGGGGCGCCGGCGATCTCGGCGCGCTCGGCCCGCAGGGCGCGGGCGGTGCGGTGGGCGTCGTCGGCGGCGCGCTGGGCCGCGCGCCGGTCCTCGTCGGCGGCGCGGGCGCGCTCCAGACAGGTCTGGGCACGGGCCTCGGACTCGGCGGCGTCGTCGGCGAGTTCGCGGAGCTTGGCCTGCCAGGCGGACCGCTCGCGCAGCCGGAACGCCAGGCCCGCGAGGGCGTCGGCGACCCGGCGGGCGCGCTGGGCGGCCTCCTGGCGCTCGTCCCGGAGCCGGGCGGCCTCGGCGGCGGCCTCGTCCGCCTCCGTACGAACCGTGCGGGCCTCCTCCAGGGCCGCGGCGGCGGCCTCGGCGGTCTCGCGGGCGGTGGTGGCGACGGACGCGAGCTCGGCGAGCATCCCGAAGGGGCAGTCGGCGCGCCAGGCGCCGATCCGGGACGCGAGGGCGCGGTCGCCGGCGAGGCGGGCGGCGAGGCCGCGGATCTCCTCGTCGCGGGCGGTCGCGCGGGCGCGCAGCGCGTGCCGCTCCTCGTCCGCCGCGTGCTCGTCGTGCATGGCCGGGTTCGGCGGGACGAGGAAGACCCCCGTGTCCTCGGCCGTCTCCTGGGCGGGTACGGGGGCGAGCAGGGCGGCGGCGGTGCCGACGGCGACGGCGGAGCGGGGCAGCAGGGCGGCGGTGCCGAGGACCTCGCGCGCGCGTCCGTACGAAACGGGGTCGGTGATCACGACGCCGTCGACGAGCTCGGGGCGGGCGGCGAGGACCCGGGCGTGGTCGGCGGGGTCCACGGCCTGGGCGAGGTAGCGCCAGCCGGGGAGGGCGGGGATGCCGTGCTCGCCGAGGTACTCGACGGTGGCGAGGACGTCGGGGCCGGGCGGCAGCAGGCCGCCGTCGCCGAGGGCGCCGAGGATGCGGGAGTCGTCGGCGGCGGCGGTGCGCAGTTCGAAGAGCCGGCTCTCGGCGGAGGCGACGGCCTGGTCGAGCAGGCCGCGCAGCTCGTCGGCGTACCGGTCGAACTCGGTGACGGTGAGCGGGCCCGACGCCCCGGCGCCGTCGCCGGCGCCGAGCCCGAAGGCGGCACCGGACGCGGCGTCCGCAGCGGGGTCGTCGTCCGCGGTGGAGCCCGTGCCCGAGGCCTCGCCGCCAGGGCCGACGGCGCGCTGGCCCGGGAGCGGGGAGCCGGAGGAGGACGGCAGGCTGAGCAGCTCGGCGAGGCGCTCCTCGGAGGCGAGGGACTCGGCGGCGCGGCGCTCCGCGTCGTAGGCGTTCCCGGCGGCCTCGGCGGCGTCCGCGGCGCGGGCGGCGGCGAGTTCGGCGCGGGACTCGGCGCCGGCGGCCTCACGCGCGCGCTCGGTCGCGGTGCGGGCGGCCTCGCGGGCCGTGTCCCAGGCGGCGACGGTCGTCTTCTCGGCGTCGCTCGCGGCGAGGGCGGCGCGGGCCGGGTCGGCGTCGGGGGCGGTGTCGTCGAGCCAGCCGGCCCGTACGGCCTCGGCGGTCTCCTGCTCGACCTCGGCGAGCCGCTGGCGCAGATGGCCGGCCTCGCTGCGGGCCCGCTGGGCCTCGGTGGCGGCGGCGGTGGCGTCGCGGTGGGCGGTCTCGCTCGCGTCCTGGAGGGCGCTGGAGCGTTCCTCCTCCTCCGCCGCGTGGCGCTCGCCCTCCTCGGCGGCGGCGGCGAGGGCCCGTACGAGATCGGCGGCGGCCTTGGCGCGGGCGGCCAGGGCGGGGGCGGCGTCGCGCTCGGCCTCGCGGATGGCGGCGGCCACGCGCGCGGAGCGGTCGCCCGCGGCCCGGTGGCGCAGCACCGCCTCGGCCGCCTGCCAGGCGGAGTGCAGGGTGCGGGCGTCGGTGAGTTCGCGGCGCTGGGCGGCGGCGCCCTTCTCGGCGGCGGTCAGCGCCAGGGAGGCGTGCCGGTAGGCGAGTTCGGCGGCGATCAGGGAGCTGCGGCTGCGGGCGGTCTCGGCCTCGGCGACGGCGTGCCCGGCGGAGGTGACCTGCTGGGCGAGTTCGGCGGCGCGGCCGCGCTCCTCGGCGGCGCGGGCGGAGAGCCGGCGGGCGAGGGTACGGGTGCGGCGCTCGGCGCCCGCGTGGACCTCGCGCGCGTGGGCACGGGTTTCGGCAGCCTCGACGATCCGGCCGAGGAGGTCGACGGAACCGGCCGTGAAGTCGCGCTCGGCGGTCAGTTCGGCGCGGCGGCCGAGCTTGTTGCCGAAGCCGCCGACGAGGTCGGCGAGGCCGTCGGTGTCGCGGGTGTCGGTGACGGCGCGCAGCAGCAGGTCGGTGAAGTCGGAGTCCTTCTTGACCGCGAAGAGGCCGGCGGCCTCGCCCTCGTCGGCGTTCATCTCGCGCTGGTAGCGGAAGAGTTCGGGGTCGAGGCCGAGGTCGCCGAGGTGCTCGTTCCAGCGGTCGTGGATCTCCTCCCAGACCACCTCCAGGTGCGGGTACGCCTTTCCGGCCTCGGTGAGCGCGTCGCGGAAGCCCTTCATGGTGCGGCGGCGGCCGGTCGCGCCGGAGGCGCCCTCGACGGGCGGGCGGACGGAGGTCGCCTCGGCGACGGGCAGGTTGTCCAGGCTGAGTCCGGGGCCGGGACGGAAGGAGTACCAGGCCTCGGCGAACTTCCGCGGGTCGTTGGAGACCTGGCGGCCGCGCCACTCGCTGGCCTTGCCGACGACGACGAGTTCGCCGGTGAGGGTGTGCTGCCATTCCAGGGCCACGTGGCCGCAGTCGTCGGCGAGGAGGAACTTGCGCAGCACGCCGGAGCTGGCGCCGCCGAGGGTGTTGCGGTGGCCGGGGAGCATGACCGAGAAGATCAGCTTGAGGAGGACGGACTTGCCGCCGCCGTTCTCCAGGAAGAGCACGCCCGCGGGGGCCGGGCGGCGCGGCGGGCCGACCGGCTCCTCCTCGAAGAACTCCGCCTGGGTGGGGGCGGGATGGGGCACGGGTGCGCCGACTCCCCGCAGGTCCAGGACGGTGTCGGCGTAGCGTGCACCGGCGGGACCGATGGAGTAGAGGCGGACCCGGGACAGCTCGTACATGCGGCGGACTCTCGTCGTCTCGTTCGGGTGGTGCGCGGGTTACGCGTGGAAGGGCAGGCCGGCGTCGGCGGCGAGTTCCAGGTCGTCGCCCTCGGGCGGCGGGAGGAGGGTCGCGGAGCCGTCGCTGACGGGGACGACGCCGAGTTCGAGGAGCTCGGCCATGGCGGCGGAGCCGGCCATGTCGCGGACCTGGAGCTGGTAGCGGGCGGTGGTGCGGTAGGAGCCGCCGCCCTCGTCGCCGGTGCGCTGGAGGAAGCCGGAGTCGGTGAGGAACGCGGCCGCCTTGCCGACGATGCCGGTGGTGGAACCGGCGAGGCGGCGGGCGTCCTTGGTGGCTCCGGTGGCGCTGCGGCGGGCGTAGGTCCGCCAGGCGGCCTCCAGGCCGGGGGCGTCGGAGGCCGGGTCGGTGTTCTCGCCCTGCTCCTCGGCGCGCTGCTCCAGGCGCAGACAGGCCTGGCGCACGAAGGCGTCGACGCCGTTGACCGTGAGCCGGCCGATGTACGCGTCGTCGGCGAGGTCCTCGGGCCGGGGGAAGGCCATGGCGGCGACGGCGAGGTGGGCAAGGCCGTGCAGGAAGCGGTCGGCGGAGTCCGTGTTGGCGCGGCGGGCGTAGTCGCCCATGCGGACGGCGAAGACGGAGTCCTCGCCCGCGGTGACGGCCATCCCCGCGCGCGGGGAGACCTCCAGGACGACGAGTCCGAGGCCGGTGGCGACGGCGTCGGCGAGGCGCGCGAAGGCGGGGTCCTCGCGGTAGCGGCGCAGGAGCTCGGTGTACTCGGCGTCGCGGGCCGGGAGCAGCTTGGGCTGGAGTCCGAACGAGACGAGCCGGGCCGCGTCGGCGGCGTCCGCGGGGGTGACGGCGGAGGCGGTGGAGGCGGCCGGGGGCTGCGGGGACTCCTGCTCGCTCCACGCGTCGGTGTACTCGGCGTGGGTTTCGCTCACGGCTGGGGCTCCTCGGTACGGCTCTCGGTCGGTACGGCGCGGGGTACGGGCAGCGGGACGGGGGTGACGGCGGCGGGGCGGGGGCGGTCAGCGGGCGCGGGCGGCTCGTCGGTGAGCCGCACGGCGCGCACGGCCGGGAGGTCCCGGCGCCGCGCGGGCGGGGTACGGGCCGGCTCCGGCACCGACACGGTCCCGAACCGGGGGCGGCCGGCGGCCGCTTCGCTCCGGGGCAGGGCTTCGTCGTCGCCCCGGACCCCGGTCGGCGGCTCCACGGGCACGGCCCGCAGGCGCGGACGGTCGCCCGGAACGGCCGGATCACCCGGGGCGCCCGGAACGGTCAGGTCGTCCTGGACGGCCTCGACGGCCTCCCGGTCCGGCTCGGGGACGGCCTCCGCGTCCGGCTCCGGAAGAAGCCCGGCGCCGGTCTCCCGTACGGACTCGGCCTGCGACTCCGGTACGGACTCGGCGGCAGGCTCCGGTACGGACTCCGGCTCGACCACAGGCTCCTGCTCCGGTACGGACTCGGGCTCCGGTACGGACTCGGCGGCGGGCTCCGGTACGGAATCCGCTCCCGCCACGGGTTCCCGCTGTGGTACGGCGGCGTCCGCCGGAACGGCGGGGGCCGGTACGGACGCGCGTACGGCATCGGTGTCCGGTGCCTCGGCGGGTACCGCGGTCGACGCCGGCGCAGCCGGGAGTGCGGGGTCGGCAGGGCTCGCCGGGGCCTGGGGGGCGAGGGTCACGAGGCCTCCGTGCGGTCCGCTGCCATGCCCGCCGCGTCGAGCAGCGCCGTACCGACGATCAGGTCGGCGCCGCCGAACTCGGGGTCGTCGAGCGGGGTGCCGTCGTCGACGGCGAAGAGGAGGCGCTCCTCGCCCTGGCGGTAGGCGGTGCCGACCGGGGGGCTCGCCGCGTGGACGGCGAGGAGGGCGACGAGGTACGGAAGGTCGGGGTCGAGGCGGCGGGCCTCGGCGAGCAGGCCGGAGAGGCGGCGCGGGGCGTCGTGCTCCAGGTCGAGCAGGCGCATGGCGCTCGCGAGCTGCTCCTCGCTGAAGCGGGAGTCGTCGGGGGTGGCGATGAGATCGGGCTCGGGCATCTCCGCACCGAGGTGCTCGCGCTCGACCGGCGGGGTGAGGAGCAGGTCGACGAGGTCGCCGAGGCGGACGGAGGCGGGGGTGCGCAGTCCGGTGCCGTGGGCGAAGAAGGCGTCGGTGACGCGGGTGGCCTGTTCGACGGGGAGCGGCAGGACGGGGGCGACCAGCTGTCCGTACAGGTCGAGTCCGGTGTACGCGGTGGGGGCGGCGAAGGCCTGGCGGTCCTGCTCGGCGCGGAAGAGCGGGCCGGCCTCCAGGAGGCGGGACTGCAGCTGGGTATGGCGCCGGATGCAGTCCTTGACTATGTCGACGAGTTCGGCGGCGCGCCGCTTGTGCTCGGCGGTCTTCGCGTCGGACGTGGCCTCGGCCTCGTCGCGGGCCCTGCGGATGTTGGTGAGGATCGCGTTCTCGTGGCGATAGCGGTCGGCCACGTGGTCGAGCGCCTCGGCGATCATGTCGGGGACGGTGTGGAGCCAGTCGACGGCGCGGACGTTGCGCCGGGTGGCCTCCAGGGTCTTGCGGAGGGTCTCGGCGTACTGCACGGTCCGGTAGCGCGCCTGCTCGGCGGCGAGCTGGGCGTCGGCGAGGCGGCCCCGGTTGATGAGGACCTCCAGCTTCACCTCGGCGGCGATCTGGGCGCTGGTGACGTCGGTGTCGAGGGCTCCGACCAGGACGTTGACCGCTTCGTCGGTGGTGCGGAGGTAGACCCCGCCGCCGTACCCCGGGACCTCTTCGATGAGCTTGAAGTCGTAGTCGCGGCGGACGTAGACCCCGTCGGTGCCGAAGGTGCCGTAGACGGCGCGGAAGCCGCGGTCGACGCTGCCGACGTTGATCAGGTTCTCCAGGACCCAGCGGGCCACGCGCTCGTGCTCGGCGGCGGGGCGGGTGGGGGCCTGGGCGGCGACGCGGGGCAGCAGTCGGGCGACGATCTGCTCGTGGTCGGCGCCGGTGTCGAAGTCCATGTTCAGCGTGATGAGGTCGATCGCGGCGAGGGCCACCTCGGCCATCGCGTAGACCGTGTACTCGCCGGCCAGATTGGCCTTGCGCGCGTCGAGGTCGTGCAGCGGGGCGGTGCACGCGAGCGCGCGGAGCCGCCGCGCGAGCCCTTCGTCGGCGGCCGGGCCCTGCGCGGGGCGCGGCCCCGCGCTGAGCTGGGGCGGAGCGAGGTCCGTCGAGGCAGGCGAAGTCACGGTGGACAGATTAGGTCCTCACCCTGACAACGGTCGAAACGGCGCAGATACGACCGGCCCTCTCGGTAGCCTCGTACGGGCTGTGCCGTCAGCCGGCGGGGTCCGCCGGATCGTCGACGGCCTGGGCGTAGGCGGCGGCCACGCGCGTGCGTGAGTCGTCGAGGTAGCGGGCGAGGAGCCGCTCCGCCGAGGCCCGTTCACCGGCGCGCAGGGCGTCCAGAATCTCCCGGTTCCTCCGGAGATAGGGCTCATGGAGTGCGCGCGGGTCGTCGACGACGTGGAAGGCGAGGCGGAGTTCGGCGAGGACCCCTCGCATCAGCTCGTCGGTGCGGGCGCTGCCCGCGAGGGCGACGAGCTCGCGGTGGAAGTGGATGTTGGCCGTGGAGACGCCCTTCCAGTCGCCGGCGCGGGCGGCGGCCTCGCCCTCGGCGACGGCGGCGGCCAGGCCGGCGACGGCGAACGGCGGCTGCCCCAGGCCCCGCACGACGGCGCACTCGACGAGCCGGCGGGTGCGGTAGATGTCGTCCACGTCACCGACGGCGAGGACGCGGACGAAGACGCCCCGGTTGAGCTCGTGGACGAGCAGGCGCTCGTGGGTGAGGAGCCGGAAGGCCTCGCGGAGTGTGTTGCGGGACACACCGAGGGCGCCGCCGATGCTCTCCTCGGAGAGCCGGGCGCCGGGCGGGAAGTAGCCCTCGGCGATCCGGGTGCGCAGGATGTCCGCGACCCGCTCCGCCGTGCTCGTGCGCCCGAGCAGTGCGCGGTCGTCCGCCAGTCCCCCGGCTCCACTCACGTCCACAGCGCCCCGTCCCTTCCGTCGTCCGCGGCCGAGTCAACCGCAGAAACCGGGAAGCGACAACACGCCTCTTGTCGGATCGTTCAACAATCCTCTACCTTGACGGCACCGCACGGTTCCTCGGTACGTCTCTCAGGCACGCCTCCTTCTCCTGCGAGGTGCAGATGAGCACGACACAGACCCGGCAGCACTCCCAGGGCGAACGGCCCGACGACACGGGCGCGTTCGCCTGGCTGCGCGGCCTCGGGCCGCGCGGCCGCCGCGCGTTCGGCGGCGCTTTCGGCGGATACGCCCTGGATTCCTACGACTTCTTCACCCTGCCCCTGTCGATGGTGGCCATCGCCGCCTCCTTCGGCCTCGACAAGGGCCGGACCGGCCTCCTGACCACCGTCACCCTCGTCGTCTCGGCGGTCGGCGGCGCGCTCGCCGGCGTCCTCGCCGACCGCGTCGGCCGGGTGAAGGCGCTGATGATCACGGTCGTCACGTACGCGCTCTTCACCGTGCTCTGCGGCTTCGCCCCGAACTACGAGACCCTGCTGGTCTTCCGGGCGCTCCAGGGCCTGGGCTTCGGCGGCGAGTGGGCCGTCGGCGCGATCCTGGTCGCCGAGTACGCCTCCGCGAAGCACCGGGGCCGGACGCTCGGCGCCGTCCAGAGCGCCTGGGCGGCCGGATGGGCGCTCGCGGTGCTCGTGTACACCCTGGTCTTCCAGTGGGCCGAGGCGGATCTCGCCTGGCGGATCCTCTTCTGGACGGGCGCACTGCCCGCGCTCCTCGTCGTCTACGTACGGCGGAACGTGGAGGACGCCCCGCAGGCGGCCGAGGCCCGCCGGGCCGGCGCGGGGCGCGGCTCGTTCCGGGCGGTGTTCCGTCCCGGCCTGCTGCGCACCACGCTCTTCGCGATCCTGCTCTCGACCGGCGTCCAGGGCGGCTACTACACGCTCGCCACCTGGGTCCCGACCTTCCTGAAGACCGAGCGCGGCCTGACCGTCGTCGGCACGGGCGGATATCTGACCCTGCTGATCTCCGGGGCCTTCACCGGCTACCTGACCGGCGGATACCTCACCGACCGGCTCGGCCGGAAGAAGAACATCGTTCTCTTCGCCGTGCTGTCCGCGGTGTCCGTCCTCGCGTACACCCACCTCCCCGCCGGGGCGAACACCCTGCTCCTGCTGCTCGGTTTCCCGCTCGGCTTCTGCATGTCGGCCATCTTCAGCGGCTTCGGTTCCTTCCTCGCGGAGCTGTACCCGACGGCGGTACGCGGCACGGGGCAGGGGCTCACGTACAACACGGGGCGCGCGGTCGGGGCCGTCTTCCCGACCCTGGTCGGCTTCCTCGCCGAGAGCTGGGGCGTGGGCGGAGCCCTTGTCTTCGGCGCCGCCGGCTACGGCCTGGCCGTACTGGCGCTGCTCGGGCTGCCCGAGACCCGGGGGAGGGAACTCGTATGAGCGAGGCGGTGGTTCTCGATCCGCGCGAGGCACGCGCGCGTGCCCGGGCCGGGACGGCGGGGCCGACGGCCGGCTCCGGCTCGTCGACGAGCCGGGGGACGTGCCGGTGTTCTGGGCCTGCGGGGTCACCCCGCAGGCGGCCGTGATGGCCTCGCGCCCGCCGTTCGCGATCACCCACGCCCCGGGCCGGATGTTCGTCACCGACGTCCGGGACGAGCACTACCGCATCGCCGTCTGAACGACGCCGACCCGTACCACCGCACCACCAGGTGAGAGAGGAAGCACCACATGACCTGGGTCCCGATCGATCTCAACGCCGATCTCGGCGAGGGCTTCGGCCGCTGGACGCTGACCGACGACGAGCAGCTCCTGTCCGTCGTCACCAGCGCCAACGTGGCCTGCGGCTTCCACGCCGGGGACGCGGCCACCATGCGGCGGGTGTGCGAGCTCGCGGCGGCGCGCGGGGTACGGATCGGGGCCCAGGTGTCCTACCGCGACCTGGCCGGCTTCGGGCGGCGCGCGATGGACGTCCCGGCGGCGGAGCTGGCCGCCGAGGTGGCGTACCAGATCGGCGCCCTGGAGGTCTTCGCCCGGGCCGCGGGCTCGCGCGTCTCGTACGTGAAGCCGCACGGGGCGCTCTACAACCGGGTGGTCCGGGACGTGGAGCAGGCGGCGGCGGTCGTCGACGGCGTGCTGCTCGCGGACCGGACGCTGCCGGTCCTCGGGCTTCCGGGGTCCCGGCTGCACGAGGCCGCCGCTGCGGCCGGGCTCCCGGTCGTCGCCGAGGCCTTCGGCGACCGGGCCTACCGGGCGGACGGCTCCCTGCTGCCACGGGGGCAGGAGGGGGCCGTCGTCACGGACCCGGACGAGGTCGTCGAACGGGCCGTGTCCATGGCCCGGTTCGGGGTCGTCACGGCGCACTGCGGGAGCTCCGTCGCCGTCCGGGCCCGGTCGCTCTGCCTGCACGGGGACACCCCGGGCGCGGTGGGTCTCGCCCGGCGGGTCCGGGAGCGGCTGGAAGCCTCCGGCGTGCGCGTGGAGGCCTTCGCGTGAGGGTGCTGAGGGTGGGCGACCGCGGCCTCCTGGTGGAACTGGACGACGGCGGGGCGACGGAGGCCTTCCACACCGAGCTGCTGCGGCGGCGGGCGGCCGGTGCGCTGCCCGCCGTACGGGAGATCGTGCCGGCGGCGCGGACCGTGCTCCTCGACGGGGTGGAGGATCCGCGGCGGCTCGCGTCCGAGCTGACGGGATGGGAGCCGGCGCCGCTCCACGCGCGCGTGGGCGAGGCCGTCGAGGTGCCGGTCCGCTACGACGGGCCCGACCTGCCGGAGGTCGCCGCGCTGTGGGGGGTGTCGGTGGAGGCGGCGGTACGGATCCACACGGCGGCCGAGTTCCGGGTCGCCTTCTGCGGGTTCGCGCCCGGCTTCGGCTATCTGACGGGGCTCGGCGAGCGGTACGAGGTGCCGCGCCGGGCCACGCCGCGCACGGCCGTCCCGGCCGGCTCGGTCGCCCTGGCGGGGCCGTACACGGGCGTCTACCCGCGCTCCTCCCCCGGCGGCTGGCAGCTGATCGGCACCACGGACCTGGTCCTCTGGGACGCCGAGCGGGAACCGGCCGCGCTGCTCACGCCCGGCACCCGGGTCCGGTTCACGGCAGGGGGCGGGCGATGAGCGACCGGGCCTTCGCCGTCGTCCGGGCCGGGGCGCTGACCACCGTGCAGGACCTGGGGCGCACGGGGTACGCGCACCTCGGCGTGCCCCGCTCGGGCGCCCTCGACCCGGCGGCCGGGCGCCTCGTCAACCGGCTCGTCGGCAACGCCGAGGACGCGGCGGTCCTGGAGACCACCGTCAACGGGTGCGCGCTGCGGCCCCGGTGCGCGGTGACCGTGGCGGTGGGCGGCGCGCCCTGCCCGGTCCGGGTGGACGGCCGTCCGGCCGCCTGGGGGACGACGCTCCGGGTCGCGGCCGGGTCGGTCCTGGAAGTGGGCGCGGCCGTGCGCGGACTGCGCTCGTACGTGGCGTTCGGCGGCGGGATCGCCGTCGCGCCGGTGCTCGGCAGCCGCTCCACCGACCTGCTGTCGGGCCTCGGCCCGGCGCCGCTGGCGGAGGGGGCGGTGCTGCCGCTGGGAGCGGCAACGGCCGTACGGGGGTCGGTCGACGCTCCCCCCTGGCCGGGCCCGCCGGACGAACTCGTCCTGCGGGTCCGGCCGGGGCCCCGGGACGACTGGTTCACCGGTGCGGCGCTGCGCACCTTCACCACGCGCGCGTACCGGGTGTCTCCGGCGAGCAACCGGATCGGGCTGCGGCTCGAAGGGCCTTCCCTGGAGCGGGCCGTGCCGGGTGAGCTGGCGAGCGAGGGCATGGTCCTGGGCGCGGTGCAGGTGCCGCCGGACGGGCGCCCGGTGGTGTTCCTGGCGGACCATCCGACGACCGGGGGCTATCCGGTGGTCGCGGTCGTGCGGGAGGCCGACCTGGGCGCGGCGGCGCAGGCGGTCCCGGGGACGCCGGTGCGGTTCGTGCCGGTGCGCTGAGGGCTCGGAGGGGCGGCCGACGGCTCAGAGGGGTGGCGGGCCGTAGCCCCCGCCGCCCGGGGTGCGCAGGACGAGGACGTCGTCGGGGCCCACCTCCGTGGTGGCGGCGCCTTCGAGGTGCTCGACGGTGCCGTCGGCGCGTTCCACGAGGTTCTCGCCGAGGGCGCCCGGCTCGCCGCCCGCCATTCCGTACGGCGGGACCCTGCGGTGGCCGGTGAGGAGGGCCACCGTCATCGGCTCCAGGAAGCGCAGCCGCCGCTCCACGCCGTGGCCGCCGTGCCACCGGCCGCGCCCGCCGCTGTCCTCCCGTACGGCGAAGGCGTCGACCCGGACCGGGTGGCGCCACTCCAGGATCTCGGGGTCCGTGAGCCGGGAGTTGGTCATGTGGGTCTGGACGGCGTCGGCGCCGTCGAAGCCGTCCCCGGCGCCCGAGCCGCTCGCGACGGTCTCGTAGTACTGCACGCGCGCGTTGCCGAAGGTGACGTTGTTCATGGTGCCGGAGCCCTCGGCCTGGACGCCGAGGGCCGCGTAGAGCGCGCCCGTGACGGCCTGGGAGGTCTCGACGTTCCCGGCGACGGTGGCCGCGGGGTGGACGGGGGCGAGCATGGAGCCGGGCGGGACGCGGACCTCCAGGGGCTCCAGGCAGCCGCTGTTGAGCGGGATGTCCTCGTCGACGAGGGTGCGGAAGACGTACAGGACGGCGGCCATGACGACGGCGGTGGGCGCGTTGGCGTTGCCGGGCAGCTGGTCGGAGGTGCCGGTGAAGTCGAGGACGGCGGAGCGCCGTTCGCGGTCGACCCGGACGGCCACCTCGATCACCGCGCCCCCGTCGGTCTCGTAGCGGTACGCGCCGTCGTCGAGGCGCGCGACGATGCGCCGTACGGACTCCTCGGCGTTGGCGCGGACGTGCCGCATGTAGGCCTGGACGACGTCGAGCCCGAACTCCTCGACCGTGCGGCGCAGTTCCTCGATGCCCTTCTCGTTGGCGGCGATCTGGGCGCGCAGGTCGGCGAGGTTGGTGTCCGGGTCGCGGGAGGGGTGGCGGGCGCCGGTGAGCAGGGCGCGGGTCTCGGTCTCGCGCAGCCGGCCGTCGCGGACGAGGAGCCAGTTGTCGAAGAGGACGCCCTCCTCGTCGACGGTCCGGCTGAAGGCGGGCATGGAGCCGGGGGTGATGCCGCCGATCTCGGCGTGGTGTCCGCGCGAGGCGACCAGGAAGCGGAGTTCCCGCCCCTTGTCGTCGAACACCGGGGTCACGACGGTGACGTCGGGGAGGTGGGTGCCGCCGTGGTACGGGTCGTTGATCGCGTACACGTCGCCGGGGCGCAGGTCGTCCCCGCGCCGGCGGAGCACCTCCTTGATGGACTCCCCCATGGAGCCGAGGTGGACGGGGATGTGGGGGGCGTTGGCGATCAGGTTGCCCTCGGCGTCGAAGAGGGCGCAGGAGAAGTCGAGGCGTTCCTTGATGTTGACGGACTGGGCGGTGTTCTCCAGGCGGACGCCCATCTGCTCGGCGATGGACATGAAGAGGTTGTTGAAGACCTCCAGGAGGACGGGGTCCACGTCCGTGCCGGCGGCCACGCGCGCGGGGCGGGGGACGACGCGGTGCAGCCGGAGGTGGCCGTCGTCGGTCGCGGTGGCCCGCCAGCCGGTGTCGACGACGGTCGTGGCGTCGGCCTCGGCGAGGATCGCGGGCCCGTCGACGCTGTCGCCGGGTCGCAGGTCCTCGCGCCGGTGGAGCGGGGCGTCGTGGGGGGTGCCGGCGCTGTGCATCCGGACGGTGGCGAGGGGCGCGAGGGCGCCGGTCCGCTCTCCGGTGTCCACGAGCACCGGGCCGTGCGGTCCCGCCGTGCCGACGGCCTCGACGGTGACGGCCTCGACGACGAGCGGCCGGTCCAGGGTGAAGGCGTAGCGCGCACGGTGAACATCCGTGAACCCGGTCTTCAGCTCGTCGGGCGGTGCGAGGTCGACGGGAAGGCTCGCGTCCGTGCCCGCGTACCGCAGGAGTACGCGCGCGTGCGTGGTGATCGCCTCGTCCGGCAGTCCGTCGGCGCGCAGCTCCTCGCGGGTGCGGTCGGCGAGTTCGGCGCAGAGGGCGGTCACGCGGTCGTGGGTTCCGTCGGCGTCGAGTTCGGCCTCGACGGACCGCTCCCGCATGGCGGTCGCGTCGGCGAGCCCGATCCCGTACGCCGAGAGCACTCCGGCCAGCGGGGGTACGAGGACGGTGTCGATGCCCAGGGCGTCGGCGACGGCGCAGGCGTGCTGGCCGCCGGCGCCGCCGAAGCTGGTGAGGGCGTACCGGGTGATGTCGTGGCCGCGTTCCACGGAGATCTTCTTGACGGCGTTGGCCATGTTGAGGACGGCGATCTCCAGGAAGCCGGCGGCGACCTCCTCGGGGGTGCGGCCGCCGCCGACCTCCTCGGCGAGGGCGGTGAAGCGCTCCCGCACGACCTCGGCGTCGAGGGGAAGGTCGCCGCTCTCGCCGAAGACGGCGGGGAAGTGGGCGGGTTGGACGCGCCCGAGCATGACGTTGGCGTCGGTGACCGTCAGGGGGCCGCCGCGGCGGTAGCAGGCGGGTCCGGGGACGGCGCCGGCCGAGTCGGGGCCGACGCGGTAGCGGCGGCCGTCGTAGTGGAGGACGGAGCCGCCGCCCGCCGCGACGGTGTGGATGCTCATCATGGGCGCCCGCATGCGCACCCCGGCGACCTGTGTACCGAGTTCACGCTCGAAGGCGCCCGCGTAGTGCGACACATCGGTGGAGGTGCCGCCCATGTCGAAGCCGATGACGCGGTCGTGTCCCGCCTGCACCGAGGTGCGGGCCATGCCGACGACGCCGCCCGCCGGTCCCGACAGGACGGCGTCCTTGCCGCGGAAGTGGGCGGCCTCGCGGAGTCCCCCGTTGGACTGCATGAACATGAGGCGGATTCCGGCGAGTTCGCGGGCGACCTCGTCGACGTACCGGCGCAGGATCGGCGAGAGGTAGGCGTCGACGACGGTGGTGTCCCCGCGCGGGATCAGTTTGATGAGCGGGCTGACCTCGTGCGAGCAGCTGACCTGCGTGAAGCCCGCGGCGCGGGCCGCCTCCGCGACCCGGGTCTCGTGCTCGGGGTGCCGGTAGCCGTGCAGGAGGACGACGGCGGCGGAGCGGAAGCCGTCGCGGTGCGCGGCGGCGAGCGCCTCGGCGACGGCGGTCTCGTCGAGCGGGTGGACGACGCCGCCGTGGGCGTCGATCCGCTCGGGGACCTCGATCACGCGCGCGTACACCGCCTCGGGCAGCACGATGTGGCGGTCGAACAGCCGGGGCCGGTTCTGGTAGGCGATGCGGAGCGCGTCGCGGAAGCCCTCGGTGACCAGGAGCACGGTCGGTTCGCCGCGCCGCTCCAGGAGGGCGTTGGTGGCGACGGTGGTGCCCATCTTGACGACGGCGATCCGGTCGGCGGGGACGGGTTCGTCCGGGCCGAGGCCGAGGAGGAGGCGGATGCCGGCGACGGCCGCGTCCCGACTGCGCGTGGGGTCGTGGGAGAGCACCTTGCGGGTGACGAGCCGGCCGTCGGGCCGTCGCCCGACGACGTCGGTGAAGGTGCCGCCCCGGTCGATCCAGAACTCCCAGCGCCCGGTCATCTCCCCATTGTGGCCGCGAGCGCCGCCGCGAGGGCGTCTTCCGCGCGCGCGTCGAGGGGTGCGGTGCCGGTGCCGTCGGCCCAGTGGCGCAGTTCGGCGCCGGCGAGCAGGAGGAGCTGCGGGAGCAGGTCGCGGCTGCGGCGCAGGACCCAGCCGGTGCCGGCGGTGGCGAGCCAGAGCAGGGCCTCGGTGCGGGTCGGCTGCGGCTGGGCGGGCTCCGTCGAGGGCGGGGCGCCGTGGACGATTCCCCGGGCGGCGAGGAGCCCGTGGAAGCCGGCTGCGACGGCCCGGTGTCCGCGCTCGCCCGGGTGGAGCCGGTCGGCGCTCCACAGGGCGCGGTCCTCGGTCCAGGCGGGGTCGGCGAGGTGCAGGTGGACGGCCCCGTACCGGGCGGACAGCGCGTGCACGACCGCGTTGACGGAGCGCTGGCGGCGGGCGAGCGGGCGTGCCAGGGGCGGCGGCAGGCCGAGCATCCGGCCCGGATCGGGCAGACAGGCCGTCAGGAGTACGGCTCCGAGGGCGTCGAGATCGGCACAGACCCGGTCCAGGCGGCGGGCGAGCCGGACGATGTCGAAGCCGCGGCGCAGGGTGTCGTTCACCCCGACGACGACGGAGGCGAGGTGCGGCCGGAACGCGAGGGCGCGGGGAGCCTGGGTGTCGGCGACGTCCGCGCTGAGCGCCCCGCTGGCGGCGAGGTTGAGGAAGGCCGCCCCCCGCCCCTCGGCCGCGAGCCCCTCGGCGAGCAGCCCCGCCCACCCCCGCCAGGCCCCGGCCACCCTGTCCCCGACGCCCTCGCTGAACGAGTCGCCGAGCACGACGAACCGCAGGGGGCCGGTGTCACGGTCCTCGACGGGACCGCGGGGGACCGGGACCCCGGGCACGGGCTCTGCCGGAGCGGCCGTGGCCGCCCCCGCCGTCTCCGGTGTCATCGCCGCACCTCCTCGGGGACCTGCGGCCGGGCCGTCGGCAGGGTGTCGTGGGCGCGGAGGAAGGCGGTGACCGCGCGGTCCCAGGAGAAGACCTCCGCACGCGTGCGTGCGGCCCGCCGGCGGGTGCTCTCCGGGGCCGCGAGGAGCTCCCGTACCCCGGCGGCGAAGGCGGCCGGGGTGTCGGCGGCGGAGGCCCCCGCCGTGCCCACGACCTCGGGCAGGGCGGAGGAGGCGCTGACCACGACGGGGGTCCCGCAGGCGAGGGCCTCCAGGGCGGAGAGCCCGAACGTCTCCGCCGGCCCGGGAGCCAGGCACACGTCGGCCGCAGCCTGGAGGTCCGCCAGGGCCTCCGGGTCGGCCACGTGCCCGAGGAACCGCACCGGGAGGCGCCGCTCGCGCGCCCGGCGCTCCAGGGCGCCCCTCAGGGGCCCTTCTCCCGCGACCACGAGCGCCGCCGCGGTCCCGTCCGCCCGCAGCTCCTCCAGGGCGTCCAGGGCCGTGCCCGGCCGCTTCTCGACCGAGAGCCGCGAGCACAGCAGGAGCAGCACCCGTTCCCCGTCGGCGTACCGGGCCCGCAGCGCGGTGCTGCGGCGGCCGGGCCGGCAGCGCTCCAGGTCCACGCCGAGCGGGGCCCGTACGACGTTGCGCGCCCCGATCCGTACGAACTCGCGCTCCGCCCACTCCGTCGTGCACACGATCCGCGCGAAGGCCCACGCCGTGCGGCGGTTGAGCCGGTCCGCCGTGCGGGCCGCGAGCGCGGGCGGCACGCCCCAGGTGCGCAGCACCCCGTCGGCGGTCTCGTGGGAGACCATGACCGACGGCACGCGCGCGCGTCGCGCCCACTCCCCCGTCCACCGGAGGGTGGTGCGGTCCGAGACCTCGATCCGGTCGGGGGCGAGTCCGTCGAGGAGCCGGCGGACCCGGTGCCGGTCGGTGAGGACCCGGTAGCCGCCGGTGCCGGGCAGGACGGGGCCGGGGAGGGTGATGATCCGGCCCTGTTCGGTGTGGTGGTCGCTCGCGACCTCGCCGGGGACGACGAGGACGGGTTCGTGGCCGGCGGCCAGGTAGCCGCGGCCGAGCCGGTCGAGGGCGGTGCGCAGGCCGCCCGAGGTGGGGGTCACGAAGTTCGCGAGCCGCACGATCCGGAGTCCGGCGCCGTCCCCCGTGCCGGGGACGCCCGCGCGTGCGCCGTTCATGCCGCCACCGCCGTGCGCTCGCGCAGCACCTCCAGGTAGTGGCCGATCAGCTCGTCGCCGAGCGCCTCCCAGGTGCGTCCCTCGACGGCGGCCCGGCCGGCCAGGCCGTACTCGGCGCGCGTCCCGGGGTCGGCGGCGAGCGCGGCGACGGCCTCGCGGAGCGCGTCCGGATCGCCCGGGGGTACGAGGAGCCCGGTGCGCCCGTGGTCGACCAGGTCCAGGGGGCCACCGGCCGCCGGGGCGACGACGGGGACACCGCTGGCCATGGCTTCCTGGACGGTCTGGCAGAAGGTCTCGTGCGGGCCGGTGTGGGCGAAGACGTCGAGCGAGGCGAAGATCCGGGCGAGGTCGGCGCCGGTGCGGCGGCCCAGGAACCGGGCGCCCGGCAGGGCGGCGCGCAGGGCGGGCCCGCTCGGCCCGTCCCCGACGACCACGACCCGGACGCCGGGGAGCGCGCAGGCTCCGGCGAGCAGGTCCACCCGCTTCTCGGGGGCGAGGCGGCCCACGTAGCCGACGAGGAGTTCCCCGTCGGGGGCGAGCTCGCGGCGGAGGGCGGTGTCGCGCAGCTCGGGGCGGAAGCGGACGGTGTCCACGCCGCGTCCCCAGAGCCGGATGCGGCCGATGCCGTGGGCCTCCAGGTCGCGTACGGCGGCGGAGGACGGGGCGAGGGTGCGGTCGGCGGCGCCGTGCACGGCCCGGAGGCGGCGCCAGGCGGCGCCCTCGCCGGTCCCGACGTACGTGCGCGCGTAGCCGGCGAGGTCGGTCTGGTAGACGGCGACGGCGGGTATGCCGAGCCGGGCGGCGGCGGTCATCCCCCGGACGCCGAGGACGAACGGTCCGGCGAGGTGGACGAGGTCGGCGCGGTGGGCGGCGATGGCGGCGGCGACCCGGCGGCTGGGCAGGGCGACCCGTACCTGCGGATAGCCGGGCAGGGGCAGGGAGGGCACCCGGACGACGGCGCAGGGGGCGTCGGCGTCCGCGGCCGGGTCGGCGACGGCGGGGGCGATGACGAGCGGGGTGTGCCCCCGCCGGACGAGGTGGCGCGCGGTCTGCAGGGCGCAGTGCGCCACACCGTTGACGTCGGGAGGGAAGGATTCGGTGACGATGACGACACGCATACGGGTGTTGTCGTCGCGTCCGGCGTGTACCTGCCGACGTGGATCTGAAGGGGGAGGGAACGTCCCATGAGCGTTTCCCCTGGAGCCGGGAGAACACACCGGTGAAGCCGGGAAAACACACCGGTGAAGCCGGGAAGCACGCCGGTGGAGCCGGGAAACGCACCGGCCCCCGGGGCGGGGCCACGGTCGGCGGGGTTTCCGCCGCAGGCCGCGCCGTCCCGGGGGCCGGGTGGCGGGTGGCTGGGGGGTGCGAGGTCGGGCCGGGAGGGGTTGGCCGGACCTGTCGCCGCCCCGGAGCCGGGGTCAGACCTGGAGGTCCGGCCCTATCCGGTTGCGTACCGCCGTCTGGACCTCGACCTCTTCGGCGGGGTCCGCGGCGAGGCGGCGCAATCGTTCGGCGACGCGCACGTCACCGGTCTCGGCGTGCTGGGCCGCGACCTCGCGGGTGGTCTCCTCGCAGTCCCAGAGGCATTCGACGGCGAAGCCGGTCGCGAAGGTGGGGTCGGTGGTGGCGAGGGCGCACGCCACGCGGCCGCGCAGCTGGGAGGAGGTCGTCTCGCGGTAGACGTGGCGCAGCACGGGGGCCGCGCAGGCGATGCCGAGGCGTCCGGCGCCGTCGACGAGGCAGGCGAGCTCGGGGGCGTCGGGGCCCGCGGAGCGCACGGTGCCGCGCAGGGCGCCGAGGACGAGGGGGGCGTCCTGGGCGGTGCCGCGGCAGGCGAGGACCTCGGCGGCGGCGGTCCCGAGGGCGTCGGTGCGCCGGACCCACGCGCGGGCGCGGGCGACGGCGTCGTCGCCGCACATCCGCCGGTAGGCGGCGACGGCGGCGTCGGCGACCTCGCGGGAGTCGCCGTCGGCCGCGGCCTCGACGAGGTCGAGGACGGCGGGGTCCCGTGACTCGGCGAGGTGGTGCAGGGCGGCGCCGCGGGCTCCCGGCGCGCCGTACCGGGCGGCGGCGAGGAGCTCGGGCCGGTCCTCGGGCCCGGCGACGGCGGTCAGGCAGCGGGCGGCGGGGCCGTACAGCACGGCTCCGCGCTCGTACCCCTCCTGCGCCCAGTCGAGGACGGCCTTGACGCTCCAGCCGGGGCGGGGCCCGGTGGGGCGCATCTGGCGCTGCCAGCGGTCGAAGGAGCCCTGTTCCCCGGCGGCCCTGACGCGGGCGCCGACGGCCTCGCGCGGGTCCTCGGCCCACAGCCGCCAGGGGCGGGGCTCGAAGGCGTCGCGGACGGTGCGCGCCAGCTCGGCTTCGCCCTCCGCGTCGGCCGGGAAGCGGGCCAGTACGGGCAGGGCGAGCGCGCGGAGTCCGGCGTCGTCGTCGCGGAGGGCGAGCTCGTCGAGGGCCCAGGCCCAGTTGGCGCCGGTCGCCGCGTACCGCCGGAGCAGCAGCAGGGCGTCCTGGCGTCCGTAGGACGCGAGGTGCCCGAGGACGGCGAGCGCGAGCCCGGTCCTGGACTCCTCGGTGTCGAGGTGGTCCTCGGCATCGAAGAGGTGCGCCTCGATCTGCTCCAGGCCTCCGTGGAGGTCCAGGTAGAGACGGGCGTAGTAGAGGGAGCGGTTCTCGACCTGCCAGTCGTGGCGGGGGTCGTCGAGAACGCAGTGGTTGAGGGCCGCGAGGGCCTCGGCGCGTGGCGCGGCGAGGGCGTGCAGGGTGCCGTCGCCGCGGCCCCGCTGCAGCAGGCCGAGCAGGGTGCCGCTCGGCGCTATGACTGGATCGAACATGGAAGACGCCTCACATCAAGCTGTCGACACGACCGGGGGATACCGGGGAGAGCCCGGTCGGGCGGTACATCGCCCGTACGCCTAGGCCGTGCGGCAACATTCGGGGCCGCCCGTCGTCGTGATTCGCCTGCCAGTGACCATCTTCCTCAGCCTCTCGTCGGTGGCCCGTTTTGCCGGGCCCGACGTCATGATGACCCACCCATTTCGCCACCGCGACCACATTTACGACCCCGCTCCCACCTGGGGTTCAACCGCCGTTCACCTGGCGCCGAAGAGCTCCAGGAGTTCGGTCTTGCCGAACATGCGGGCGGTGTCGAGCGCGGACGGAGTCCCTGCCTCCGGATTTGCGCCGGCGGCGAGGAGGGCGCGGACGACGGCGTCCTCGCCCTTGAAGACGGCGCCGGCGAGCGGGGTCTGGCCGCGGTCGTTGGCGCGGTCGGCCTCGGCGCCGCGCTCCAGGAGGGCGGTGACCGCGGCGGCGTGGCCGTGGTAGGCGGCGAGCATGACGAGGGTGTCGCCCTTGTCGTTGGTGAGGTTCGCGGGGACGCCCGCGTCGAGGTAGGCGGCCAGGGCGTCGGCGTCACCCGTGCGTGCGAGGTCGAAGACCTTGGACGCCAGCTCGATGACCTCGGGGTCCGGAGTCTCGCTCATCGGGTGGACCGCCTCTCTCCTGCGTTGTTGGCCTGTGCACGGCAAGCGCGGCCGTACGAGTGAATCGACAGGGTACTGCCCGTCCGGCGACATGACCGCGCCCGGCCGAGGCAAAGATCACGTCATCCCGCCCGGGGACCCGCCTCTAGCGCACGCCGGGTTTTTCGCCACCCGGCGCGGCGTTCGGCGTCCGCCGGTCAAGTGAAATCACCCGTTTTTCACCCGAATGCACCTTTAGTCACATAGATACTTGCTGTGAACTTGGAAGGACTCATGGTGACTGTCCCCTCAACCAGGAGAACAACCAATGATCCTGTCCATCTCAGGCGTGGTCCTGCTCGGCATCATCTGCTTCCTGTTCTTCAAGAAGGACGGGATGAAGGCCTCGCACGCCCTCGTCAGCGCGCTGTTCGGCTTCTACCTCGCGGGCACCGCCATCGCCCCGAGCATCACGGCGGGTGGCCAGAGCCTCGCCGGCCTCCTGGGCGGGATCAAGTTCTGACGCCCTTCAGTCCCTTCCACCGATTCAGGAGTACTTCGTGGCCCGGCGACCACTCCCCCGCATTCTGAGCAGCGGCAGCGCACAGATCGCTCGCAGTCGAGAGATCGCGCGCTCGGCCGCCGACAGCGCCACCGACGTGCTCCATCCCCTGATCACGATCTCCCGTGGTCTGCGGAAACTGGCCGCGACCGCGCGCGCCAAGTGGGCCGCGACCCCGAAGGAGCGGCGTGGTCCCACGCTGCTCCTGGTCGCGGCCTGCGTCCTGGTCGTCGCCCTCATGCCGTACGGGCCGCTCCTCGCGCTCGTCCTGCTCATGGCCGCGGCCGCGTGGAAGGGACGTGAACGCCCGGTCGTGAAGACCGGGCCCGACGACGCGGAGATCGCCCGGCTCAAGGGCCTGTACGAGGCCCTCGTGCCGTATTTCTCCGTCCCCGACGACCCCTCCCCGCTGTTCGCCCACGGCGGCGACTGGAGCGGTGCCTTCACCGAGTACGCCTTCGACGAGGACGGCCGGCTCACCCGGCTGCGGATCGCCTATCCCCCCTACTTCACCGACGGCGAGCCCGCCGCACGCGCGCGCATCGAGCAGCTGCTGCACGCCAAGTCGGGGCGCGGCCGCGAGTACCTCTTCGACTGGGACGAGGAGGGCAACCTGCTCGTCATGAGCGTGCTGCCCGCCCTGCCCACCACCATCGCCGCCCAGCGCTTCGTCACGGTGCCGGGCGAGACCGTCCTCGGCTTCACCGACGCCGACGCCGTGCAGCGGACCGTGCCCGTCGTCTCGGCGGACGGCACGGAGGACGCGCCGGCCGTCGTCTGGCGCACCGGCCCCCGCTCCACCGAGCCGCATCTGCTCGCCGTCGGCCAGCCCGGCAGCGGCACCACCTCGCTGCTGCGCTCGATCGCCCTCCAGGCCCTCCCCCACGGCGACGTGCTGATCGTCGAGGGCGGCGGCACCGGCGAGTACGCGTGCCTGACCGGCCGCGCCGGCGTCCTCGCGGTCGAGTGCGGGCTCTCCGGCGCCCTCGCCACCCTGGAGTGGGCGGCGCACGAGACGGAGCGGCGGCTGATCGCCGCGAACCGGGCCCGGCAGGCCGGCCTGCCCGCGCCGGAGGACACCCGCCGCCCGCTGTGGATCCTGCTCGACCGGCCGGGCGTCCTCGGCCACCTGGCCGCCGCCGACGGCCGCCCCGACCCGCAGGAGCTGCTCCAGGTGCCGCTGCGGCACGGGCGCGCGGCGCACGTCACGGTGGTGGTGGCCGAGCAGTTCGACAGCGTGGACACGCTGAGCGAGGCGGTACGGACCCACACCCGGGCCCGGATCGTCCTCGGCCCCGCCACCGCGGAGCAGATCACGGCCGTCCTCGGCGCCCAGCCGCACACCACGCCGACGCCCGAGGTCCCGGCGGGCCGCGGCTACGCGCGCCTGGGCACCGGTCCGGTCCTGCGGCTCCAGGTGCCGGCGACGCCCGACCCGTACGACGACGCGACGAGCGAGGCGCACCGCCGGGCGGTCCTCGAGCTCCTCCCGGAGCGCCCGGCGATCACGGCCCCGGCCGCACCCACGACCCCGCCGGCGATCACGGTCGAGACCCCGGTCACCACCCCGCCGGCGATCACGGTCAAGAGTCCGGTCACCGCCCCGGCCACCGTCACCGCCTCGGACACGGTCACCGTCAAGACCCCGGCCCCGGTCGCCGTCACCGCCCCGGACACGGCCGCGCTCACCGCCCCGGACACGGTCGCGCTCCCGGTCGCCGCGGTCGAGGCGGCCCCCGGCTCGGCCCCCGAACCGGCCCCGGCGCCCCGTGCCGAACCGGAGCCCGGCCCGGCCCCGTTCCACACCCCGGTCCCCGCGGAGGGCTGAGACCGGCCGCGCATGTACGGAGGGTCCCCGCGCGCGCGTGGGGACCCTCCGTACATGCGCGTGACCGGGCTACGCCACGAACGACCTCGGCGGTTCCGCTCCCCCGCTGCCGAGGCCGGACTCGACCAGGCGGGCCGCGGCGGCGAGGCGGGCGGCCGCCTCGTCGGCGACCGGGCCGCCGACCGTGAAGGGCAGCCGGACGAAGCCCTCGAAGGCGCCGTCGACGCCGAAGCGGGGCCCGGAGGGGACGCGGACGCCGACCCGTTCCCCCGCCTCGGCGAGCCGGGAGCCGGAGAGGCCGCCGGTGCGGACCCAGAGGGTCAGACCGCCGCGCGGGACCGAGAACTCCCAGTCCGGGAGCTCCCGGCGGACCGCGGCGACGAGCGCGTCCCGGTTCTCCCTGGCCTGCTCGCGGCGGAGGCTCACGGCCTCCTCCCAGCCGCCCGTCCGCATGAGCCAGTTCACGCCGAGCTGCTCCAGGACGGGGGTGCCGAGGTCGGCGTACGCGCGCGCGGCCACCAGGGAACGGATGACGTCGGGCGCGGCCCGGACCCAGCCGATCCGCATGCCCGCCCAGAAGGCCTTGCTGGCCGAGCCGACGGTGAGGACGGTGGCGCCCGCCGGGTCGAAGGCGCAGACCGGCCGGGGCATCTCCAGGCCCTCGTCCAGGTGCAGCTCGGCCATGGTCTCGTCGACGACGAGCACCGTGCCGGCCGAGCGGGCCGCCTCGACGAGCTGCCGCCGCTGGTCCTCGTCGGCGAGCGCGCCGGTCGGGTTGTGGAAGTCGGCGACGACGTACGCGAGGCGGGGCGCCGCGTCCCGCAGCACCTGCCGCCAGCGCGGCAGGTCCCAGCTGCCGAGGCCCTCGGCCATGGCGACGGGCACGAGCCGGGCGCCCGCCGAGCGCATCAGCTGGAGGATGTTGGCGTAGGAGGGCGACTCGACGGCGATCCGCTCGCCGCGCCCCGCGAAGAGGTGGCAGATGGCGTCGATGGCGCCCATGGCGCCGGTCGTGACCATGATCTGCTCGGGCATGGTGGGGATCCCGCGCGCGGTGTACCGGTCGGCGAGCATCTGCCGCAGCGCGGGCAGCCCGGCCGGGTAGTCCCCGTGCGTGTGGGCGTACGGCGGCAGCTCCTCCAGGGCGCCCTGGACGCCCCGGGTGAGCCAGGGCTCGGGCGCGGGCAGGGCGGCGCAGCCGAGGTCGATCATCGAGCCGAGGGCCTCGGGGGGCAGCGGTTCGAGGCCGCGTGCGGGCAGCGGGTTCCCGGCGGGCACGGCGGTCCAGCTGCCGGCGCCGCGCCGGGACTCCAGGAAGCCCTCGGTGCGCAGCGCCTCGTAGGCGGCGGCGACCGTCGTGCGGCTGACGGTGAGCGCGAGGGCGAGTTCCCGCTCGGCGGGCAGACGGGCGGCGACCGGGACGCGGCCCTCCAGGACGAGCAGCCGGATGCCGTCGGCCAGGGCGCGGTAGGCGGGCGGCTTGCGGGCGCCGGGTCCGGCGGGCCGGGGCTGCTGCGCCTGGAGCTGCCGGGCGAGCTGAGCCGGTCCCACCGCCGAAGTCCACTGAGCCATGGAAATCAGTCCACCTTCCTCGAATTGGCCATGGTTGACATCCGATCCCCCGCCACAGAGTGTCATGAGTCAGTCCACTACCACCACCTTGGGGGGCAGTTCCTTGTCCATCGCCTCCGGTCTCCACGGCCGGCACCTCACCCGCCGGCTCGTCCAGCTGTACGTCGGGCTGACGCTGTACGGGGTCAGCTCGGCGCTGCTCGTGCGCAGCGGGCTCGGCCTGGAGCCCTGGGGCGTCCTCCACCAGGGTCTCGCCGAGAAGACCGGGCTCACCATCGGCGTGGTGTCGATCATCGTCGGTGCGGTGGTGCTGCTGCTGTGGGTCCCGATCCGGCAGCGGCCCGGCCTCGGCACGGTCTCCAACGTGTTCGCGATCGGTCTGGCGACGGACGGCACCCTGGCCCTGGTCCCGGACGTCGACGGTCTGGCCGGGCAGGTGCCGCTGCTCCTGCTCGGCATCGTCCTCAACGGGGTCGCGACCGGCCTGTACATCGCGGCGCGGTTGGGCCCCGGCCCGCGCGACGGCCTGATGACCGGTCTGCACCGGCTGACCGGCCGGTCCATCCGGCTCGTGCGGACGGCGATCGAGGTGGTGGTGGTCGCCACCGGCTTCCTGCTCGGCGGCTCGGTCGGCGTCGGCACCGTCCTCTACGCCCTCGCGATAGGTCCGCTCGCCCAGTTCTTCCTGCGCTGGTTCGCCGTCCCGGAGGCGGCCCCCGAAACCCCCGAGCCGGACTCCGTCCCCTCCTCGGTCGCCACGCGGACACCGGAAGGCGCCATACTGCGCCCGTGACTCGCGTACGCCACCCCTACCTCGACCACCCCTCCCCCCTCGCGTTCGCCCATCGCGGCGGCACGGCGAACGGCCTGGAGAACACCGCGGCCGCCTTCCGCCGGGCCGCCGCGGCGGGCTACCGCTATTTCGAGACCGATGTGCACACGACGTCCGACGGGGTGCTCGTCGCCTTCCACGACGCGACCCTCGACCGGGTGACGGACACCTCGGGCCGGATCGGCGACCTGCCGTGGGCGGCCGTACGGGAGGCCCGCGTGGCCGGCTCCGAGCCCCTGCCGCTCTTCGCGGACCTCCTGGAGGAGTTCCCCGAGGCCCGCTGGAACGTGGACCTCAAGGCCGAGTCGGCCCTGGCCCCGCTGGTCGACCTGATCCGCAGGACGGGCGCCTGGGACCGGGTCTGCGTGGGCTCCTTCACCGAGTCCCGGATCGCGCGGGCCCAGCGCCTGGCCGGTCCCCGGCTCGCCACCTCGTACGGGGTGCGCGGCGTGGTCGGGCTGCGGCTGCGCTCCTGGGGGATCCCGGCGGCGCTGCGGGCGGGCGCCGTGGCGGCGCAGGTCCCGGAGCGCCAGGCAGGGGTCCCGGTGGTCGACCGGCGGTTCGTACGGGAGGCGCACGCGCGCGGGCTCCAGGTCCACGTGTGGACCGTGAACGATCCGGCCCGGATGAACTCTCTCCTCGACCTGGGGGTCGATGGCATCATGACCGATCACCTGGAGACGCTGCGCGGCGTGCTCACCGACCGGGGAGCGTGGATCTGAGCCGCGTCCCGGCCACGGGAACGAACGAGGGGGGCGTGGCCTTGACCGCAGACACCATCGAGCCGGAGGAGTACGCCTCCGATCCCGCCGAGCGGAAGCGCGAGCAGCGGGGCTGGTACTTCTACGACTTCGCGTGCTCGGTGTACTCGACGAGCGTGCTCACCGTGTTCCTGGGGCCGTACCTGACCTCGGTGGCCGAGGCGGCCGCCGACGCCCACGGGTACGTGCACCCGCTGGGGATCCCGGTGCGGGCGGGCTCGCTCTTCGCGTACGCCGTGTCCGCCTCGATCGTGGTCGCGGTCGTGGTGATGCCGCTGGTGGGCGCGGTGGCGGACCGTGCGGGCCGGAAGAAGCCGCTGCTCGCGGCGTCGGCGTACCTGGGAGCGGCGGCCACGACGGGGATGTTCTTCCTGGCGGGCGAGCACTACCTGCTCGGCACCTTCCTGTTGATCGTGGCGAACGCCTCGCTGTCGGTCTCGATGGTGCTCTACAACGCCTATCTGCCGCAGATCGCCGAGCCGGACGAGCGGGACGCGGTCTCCTCGCGCGGCTGGGCCTTCGGGTACACGTCCGGCGCGCTGGTCCTCGTCCTGAACCTGGTCCTCTACTCGGGGCACGACTCCTTCGGCCTCTCGGAGGGCGAGGCGGTCCGCATCTGCCTGGCCTCGGCCGGTCTGTGGTGGGGCGCCTTCACGCTCGTGCCGCTGCGCCGGCTGCGCGACCGGCAGGTCCGCCCGGAGGGAGCCGGGCGGTCCGGCGAGGGCGCGGTCGGCAGCGGCTGGGGCCAGCTGCGGGCGACCCTGAAGGACATGCGCCGGCATCCGCTGACGCTCTCCTTCCTCCTCGCGTACCTGATCTACAACGACGGCATCCAGACGGTGATCTCGCAGGCCTCGATCTACGGCTCCGAGGAGCTGAAGCTCGACCAGACGACGCTCATCACGGCGGTCCTGCTCGTCCAGGTGCTCGCGGTGGCGGGCGCCCTCGGGATGGGACGACTCGCCCGGGTGTACGGCGCCAAGCGGACGATTCTGGGCTCGCTGGCGGTCTGGACGCTGATCCTGGCGGCGGGCTACTTCCTGCCGGCGAACTCGCCGGTGTTCTTCTACTGGCTGGCGGCCGCCATCGGCCTGGTCATGGGCGGCAGCCAGGCGTTGTCGCGCTCGCTGTTCTCGCATCTGATACCGCGCGGCAAGGAGGCGGAGTACTTCTCGGCGTACGAGATGAGCGACCGCGGGCTCAGCTGGCTGGGTCCGCTGGTGTTCGGTCTCGCGTATCAGCTGACCGGAAGCTATCGGGATGCCATCATCTCCCTGGTGATCTTCTTCGCCGTCGGTTTCACGCTGCTCGCCCGGGTCCCGGTCCGGCGTGCGGTGGCGGCCGCGGGGAACCCGATACCCGACCGTATTTAGACGTGGCGGTGAAAGGGCGGTAGTGTACGCGTTTGGCCTGCCAGGCGGACCGTTACTGCGTGCTGCTTTGGTGAAGACACCGGGTCACATCTGCCGTCAGATGTGACAAAACGGGCACTGGTGGGTACAACAAGGGGCGGCACGACGGGCGACGCATGACCCGGCACGGGAATCTTTACCGCCGACCGGACGTTGACCGGATAACGACGACAGCGACACCTGTCCTGTGGGCGACAAGCCCGGGAGGCACGATTCATGAGTGAGCGAGCTCTTCGCGGCACGCGCCTCGTGGTGACGAGCTACGAGACCGACCGCGGCATCGATCTGGCCCCGCGCCAGGCGGTGGAGTACGCATGCGAGAAGGGACATCGTTTTGAGATGCCCTTCTCGGTCGAGGCGGAGATTCCGCCGGAGTGGGAGTGCAAGGTCTGCGGAATCCAGGCACTCCTGGTGGACGGGGACGGACCTGAGGAGAAGAAGGGCAAGCCTGCGCGTACGCACTGGGACATGCTCATGGAGCGTCGCACCCGCGAGGAGCTGGAGGAGGTCCTCGCCGAGAGGCTGGCCGTCCTGCGTTCCGGCGCCATGAACATCGCCGTGCATCCGCGCGACAGCCGCAAGTCCGCCTAGCGGACCGCCGCAAGAGCACAACGCCGCGGGGCCCGGTACACAAATCGTGTACCGGGCCCCGCGGCGTTCGCGCGCGCCCGTGGCGCGCGTACGGATCAGGGCATCAGCGGCGGGCGGGGCTCCTCGGGCCGGCGAGGGCCCTGGGGCGCGTCCTCGCGGATGACCTCGCCCTGGACCACCTTCCCGTCCGGCCGGTGGATACGGGCCTGCTGGAAGGCGTCCTGGAGGCTGCCGGGAGGCGCGGCGCTCATCCGGCGCTCGACGGCCTTCTCCGCGTACCGCCCGAGGAACGAGCGGACCTGCGGGATCAGCAGGAGCAGACCGGCCGCGTCCGAGAGGAAGCCGGGAATCATCAGGAGCAGGCCGCCCAGCATCAGGAAGCCGTTGCGGTCGTCCGCGCCGGCCCGGTCGGCGGGCGAGGGCGCCACGCCGCCCTGTGCGGCCGCCTGGGCCTGCTGGAAGGTCGAGGTGAGGTTGCGGAAGGCGCGGCGGCCCGCCCGCTTGACGACGGCGGCGCCGAGCACGGCACCGCCGACGAGCAGGAGGAGGACGGTCAGTCCGCCCACCGCGTTCGCCACCACCGTGAGCAGCCAGATCTCCAGGACCAGCCAGGCGGCGACGCCGAGCGGAAGGAACGTACGCGCGCGTGAGCGCTTCGGGGCGAGGGGAGGCGGTGCGCCGGTCGTCATGGTCCCCAGTGTGCCTGGCGCCCCGCCGGAACGTCGTAAAGGAAGGATCAGTGCGAAGGATCGGTACGGAAGTCGGCCGGACGTCAGGAGGACTTGCGGCCGAGCAGCTTGCCGACCTTCTCCGCACGGGCCGTCAGACCCCAGCCGGTGACCCGCCACAGCGCCTCGACGACGATGTTGCGGCTCATCTTCGAGTCGCCGATCTCGCGCTCCACGAAGGTGATCGGGACCTCGACGACGTGGAAGCCGGCGGCGATCGCGCGACGGGCCAGGTCGACCTGGAAGCAGTAGCCCGCCGAGGCCACGTCCTCGAGCCCCAGGCCCTCCAGGGTCTCCTTGCGGAAGGCCCGGTAGCCGCCGGTGACGTCGCGGATCGGGACGTCGAGCATCACGCGCGAGTAGAGGCTGCCGCCCCGGGAGATGAACTCGCGGGACTTCGGCCAGTTCACGATCCGGCCGCCCGGCACCCAGCGGGAGCCGAGGACCAGGTCCGCGCCCTTGAGGGCGGTGAGCAGCCGCGGGAGCTCCTCCGGCTGGTGGGAGCCGTCGGCGTCCATCTCGACGAGGACGCCGTAGCCCTGCTCGATGCCCCACCGGAAGCCGGCGAGGTAGGCGGCACCGAGCCCCTCCTTGCCCTTGCGGTGCAGCACGTGCACATGGTCGTCCTCGGACGCGATCTCGTCCGCGAACTTGCCCGTGCCGTCGGGGCTGTTGTCGTCGGCGACGAGGATGTGCGCCTCGGGTACGGCCTCCCTCACCCGCGCGACGATCGGCTTGATGTTCTCCGCCTCGTTGTAGGTCGGAATGATCACCAAGGCCTTGCCGAGCGGACCGTAACGCCTCTGGCCACCGTCGTTCACTACTGCCCCTTCGGATACATACGCAGGACCCCACCATAGCGAGGTCCCCGGGGTGCTCCGGCGTGGCGGGTCGAGTGGCCCGGGTGACAGACCGGACGGAAGGGACCACCGGGACGGGTGACGTGCGGTGCGGGGCCGGGCGTCCTTCGGTCCGACCCGGGATCCGCTGGCTGCGGATCGCCCGAGAGCCGTTGTCTACTGAACGTCCGGGCCCCACCCGGGTCGCACCTTCCGCCGGAGAAACCTTCCCTCGCGACCGAGGCGCGGGCGGCGTTCGGCTACGACGTGGGGGTGCGGTCCGGTCGGACGTCCTGTGGTGGACGCGGTGAACCTACCCGCCACCGACCGGCGACTGTCAACACCCGCTTGACCTGCGAAGACTCCTCAAAAGGCCAGGCCGGAGGGGAAGATCCGCAGGTCGGGGACAAGCGTGCGGGGCGACGGTCCAGGGTGCGAAATGTCCCTATATCACTCGTTCGGTCGCTCGAAGACCGTCTGCCCGTACACCACCGTGCGCAGACAGACGGGGAGGTCGACGCCGGGCGACAGATCGGGCAGACCGGGCGTTCCGGAACGGGGGTCGGTGGACCAGCGGGCGACCCGGTCGTCGGGCGCCTGGACGACGAGCTCCTCGGTGCGCCAGACCGCATAGTCGGCGGGGGCGCCGGGGACCAGCGTCCCGGCGTCGTCCCGGCCCACGGCCCGCCAGCCCCCCCGGGTGTGGGCGGTGAAGGCGGCGCGGGCGGAGATCCGGTGCTCGGGGGTCCGGTGGAAGGCGGCGGCGCGGACGGTGCCCCAGGGGTCGAGCGGGGTGACCGGGCTGTCGGAGCCGAAGGCCAGCGGCACGCCGGCGCGCAGCAGTGCCGCGTACGGGTTGAGGGTGCGGGCCCGCTCGGCGCCGAGCCGGTCGGCGTACATGCCGTCCTCGCCGCCCCAGAGGGCGTCGAAGGCGGGCTGCACGGAGGCGGTGAGTCCCAGCTCGGCGAAGGCGGCGATCGTCTCGGGGGTGAGCATCTCGACGTGCTCGACGCGGTGCCGGGCGGCCCGGATCCGGGCCAGGCCGAGCTTCTCGGCGGCGGCCCTGACGCCCTCGACGACCGCGGTCACCGCCGCGTCCCCGATGGCGTGGAAGCCGGCCTGGAGACCCGCCTCGGTGCAGGCGACGACGTGCAGGGCGATGGTGGCCGCGTCCAGGTGGGCCGAGCCGCGGTGCCCGGTGTGGTCGGCGTACGGCTCGTGGAGGCAGGCCGTGTGGGAACCGAGGGAGCCGTCGGCGAACAGGTCGCCGGCCGCGCCGAGGGCGCCCAGGGCCCGCGCCCGCTCGACGTCGAGGTCGGCCCAGTAGCCGACGACCCGGGGCCCGGCCTCCTCGCGCGCGAGGTCCAGGAGGCCGGTGAAGTCCTCCTCGGAGGAGATCTGCGGTCCGCCGCACTCGTGGAGGGTGCCGATGCCGAGGGAGGCGGCGTGGGCGCGGGCGGCGCGCTGGGCCTCGGTGCGCTGGCCGGGAGAGACCGCCGCGAAGGCGGCGGCGCGCACGGCGTGGTGGGCGTCCCCGGTGAGCGGCCGCTGCCCGTCGTGGAAGCCGTCCAGGTCACGGACGCCGGGCACGAGGTCGAGGAGGGCGGTGGTGACGACGGCCGAGTGGACGTCGATCCGGGTCAGGTAGAGCGGGCGGCCGCCGGTGAGTTCGTCGAGCTCGGCGCGGGCGAGCGGGCGGCGCTCGGGCCAGCGGGAGGCGTCCCAGCCGTGGCCGATGAGGATGCGGTCCTCGGGGCGGGCGGCGGCGTGGGCCCGGATCAGCTCGGCGGCCTCGGCGAGCGAGGCGGCGGAGGACAGGTCGAGCCCGGTGAGGGCGAAGCCGGTGGCGGTGGTGTGCACGTGCGCGTCGACGAACGCCGGGGTGACGAGCGCGCCCTCCAGGTCGACGACCTCGTCCACGCCGGACGCGAAGGCGTCGGCCGCGCCTTCGGAGCCCACCCAGGCGACGTGACCGCGCTCCACCACCATGGCGGTGGCGAAGGGGTCGGCGGGGCTGTGGACTTCTCCACCGCGCAGCAGCACGGTGCGGTGGTCGCCGGGAGACGCAGGAGGCATGGACTCGCTCATGCCCACCAGGCTAGGACCTGCCGGAACCCGGTTTGTCCGGCAGGTCCCCCCTTCGGTGGGCCGGGTGCGTCAGATGCGCGGCGGCCTGGCCTCGTACGGGGTGGACAGGACGACGGTCGTGCGGCTGGAGACCCCCGCCTGGGAGCGGATGCGGCTGAGCAGGTGCTCCAGCTCCAGCGGGGTGGCGACCCGGACCTTGAGGATGTAGTTCTCGTCGCCCGCGACGCTGTGGCAGGCCTCGATCTCCGGGATGTCGGCGAGCCGGTCGGGGGTGTCGTCGGGGGCGCTGGGATCGAAGGGTTTGACCGAGATGAACGCGGTGAGCGGCAGGCCCACGGCCTCCGGGTCGACGACGGCGGCATAGCCGCGGATGACACCGCGCTGCTCCAGACGGCGGACGCGCTGATGCACCGCCGACGTGGACAGGCCGGTGGCCTTGCCCAGGTCGGTGTAGCTCATGCGCCCGTCCTTGACGAGCAACTCCACGATCTGACGATCCAGCTCCTCCATGCGGTGACCCTATGGCCCCGGAGCGACTCGGGCACAGCCGGGGGCGCTCCGTATAGGGCGCTATGGGCTGTCACGGGGCACCTGCGACGGGCATGTGACGAACGCCACAGGTTTGCGCCCGGCCTGGACCACCGCCTCACGGTTATGCGGAGTTCCGCATGGGAAGTGCTTGCTGTGGTCGAGGCCGCACAGATCCGGCCGACCCAGCCGAGGGGGAGAATCCCAATGCAGGAGCCTGTTGAATCGGTCGACACGTCCGACGAGCTCGACGCGTACGACACCTTTGAGATGTTCCGGGTGGTCTGCCCGGAGTGCGTGCAGCCCATCGCGCTGCTCGCGGACGAGGACGCGCTGCCGGAGCACGCCCTCTGCCCGACGCCGTGGAACCCCTTCGTCCTGACGGTCTGCCCGGGCACGGGGCTCTCGGCCTCCGAGGCCCGCCCCGCCGACGACGTCCTGGGGGTCCAGGAGCAGGACACCGCACTGCTCCTGACGCTCCCCCAGGGACTCGACTGGCGCACGCAGCCCTTCTCGCACGTCGGCGGTCCGGGCTCGCGTCCGATCCGGGTGCCGCAGATGCGGCGCGCGGCCTAGGAGCCTGTCCGACCCCGATCCGCCGGACAGGCCCTGAGCCTTCCGGCTACCAGTAGCTTCCCCGCACCATCGCCGCGAGCGTGGCGTGGTGCAGGATCAGGCCGTCGGGGTCACCGGGCACCTCGACCTCGCCGAAGTGGGCCTGGCGGTACGCGATCCTGAGCATCACGATCGCGTGCCGCAGCGCCGCGTAGAGCGTGTGGAACTCCATGTCGCGCGGGGTGTGCCCGGTCAGTTCGGCGTACCGCCGCTCGATCGCGTCGCGCCGCAGGAAGCCGGGGAGTCCGGGCTGGCCGAAGCCCACGGTCAGGTCCTGGAAGAAACGGTGCAGGTAGACGGTCCAGCCGAGGTCGACCTCGCGGGGGACGTACGCCGCCATCTCCCAGTCGAGGACGGCGGCGGGCGTGAATCCGTCGTAGACGATGTTCCCGATGCGGGCGTCGCCCCAGCCGAGGACGGCGGGGCCCTCGTCGGCCGGCCAGTGCTCCTCGAGCCAGTCGAAGGCCGACTCGATGAGCGGCGAGGGCGCGAGTCCCTCCACCACCCAGGCGTAGTAGGCGCGTTGGGCGTCGACGTGACGCCGCAGCGGGCTCCCGGTGCCTTCGGGCAGCAGGAACTCGGCCTCCTTCGCGGGGAACTGGTCGTGCAGCCTGGCCAGTACGGCGACGGACTCGGCCTCCAGGTGGGCGCGTTCGGCGTCGGTGGCGGCGTGCAGCCAGTTCCCCTCGTACGTGTAGGGCATGACGTCCGGCGGGACGCGACCCTCGGCGCGGGCCATCACGAAGAAGGGGGCGCCGAGGGGTTCCGGGTCCTCCTCCAGCCAGAGCACGCGCGGCACGGGGACGTCGGTGTGCTCGCCGACGAGGCGCATCACGCGGTGCTGGCGCGCCATGTCGTAGACGGGGAAGACGGTGTACGCGGCGGGGTCGGCGGCGAGCCGCAGGGCGCAGCCGCGTACGGGGGCGTCCGGGTGGTCCAGGTCGAAGAGCAGGGTCTCGCTGGACATGCCGTTGGAACCGGGGACGGCGAGGTCGGTGACCCCGGCTCCGGGCAGGTACCGGTCCAGCCAGGCGGTGAGCCGCCGGCCGAGCTCCTCGGGGTCACGGGTGGTGGTGCGGGGGCGGGGCGCGGTGGCCAAAGGACGCTCCTCAGTTGGCTGTCGAGGTGTGGTCGGCGAAGCCGCTGGGGTCGTGGCGGCCGAAGGAGCCGTGCTCGAAGATGCCGTAGCCGGTGCGACCGTCGAGGGTGAAGCGGGCGGCGTGGTCGGTGACGCCGTAGGCGGCCATGGGGTGGGCGGCCGGGTCGGAGAGGTCGTAGACGCGGCGGTCGGTCCAGCCGCGGCCCTGCCAGGTGCCGTGCTGCCAGTCGGTGGCGGGCGGATAGCCGGAGCCGACGGCGAGCGGGGAGGAGGCGAGGATCTCGACGCCGATCTCCAGGGGTTTCCCGGCCGGGTCGGCGAGGTGGACGGACGCCCTCTCGGGGTGGCGGGTGCCGGGCCGGTACGTGATGTCGGTGCGGGGCCAGCCGAGTTGGGTGTCGCGGTGGCCGTTCCGTACGAGCAGGGCCTCGTTGAGGGTGCGGTAGCCGTCGGCGTCCTCCTGGGCGATGACCATGAGGAAGCGGTCCTCGAAGCGCATCGGGATCCAGAGCCAGTGGAAGCCCTCGGGGCGGAACTCGGCGGCGCGGCCGGGTTCCTCGCCGGGGAGGGGGCGGACGCCCCAGCTGCGGTCGCGGGTGCCGGTCCACTCCCCCGCGGTGACGGTGAACTCCTCGCCGCCGGCCCTGATGGTGCCCGTGCAGTGTCCGGCCTGGACGAAGCGGCGGCCTTCGAGGGTGAGCCTGCCGCCGTGGCGCTGGGTGTGGTGGGGTTCCCAGACGGCGGGGAAGTCGCCGGTCCAGGTGAGGTCGAAGGAGAGGCCGTCGGGGTCGTCGGGGTCGGCCGCGCAGTGCAGGGAGAGGCGCTTGAGCGGTTCGTCGACGGTGATGGCGAGCGGGCCGACGGAGAGGTTCGTCCGGTCGTCGCCGAGGGCGTCCGAGGCGCGGACGGCGTGCAGCCGGTCGCCGGTGCGCAGGGTGGCGTAGGCGTCGACGACCCCGGTGTTGGGGTAAACGCCGAGCCCGGCGATGAGCAGGGCGCGTCCGGCGTGGTCGAAGACGTGGAAGATGCACCGGTCGTAGGCGTTCCGGTCGCCGCTGACGTGGTGCTTCATCGAGAGCGGTGCCTGGTGCACGGGGTATTCGTCGAGCGCGACGGGCCGGTCGTCGTCCACGGCTGACCTCCTGAGCGGCGAATGGGATCTGACGGTACGTCAGCTACCGGTCCGGGGACCAGAGTCGTGCACCGGGTACCGGGCGAACTGCCGCTCGAATCCGCTCGGCGGTGACCCCGGCCGCCGGGGCGCGTTGGTCCCGGCATGACGACGCTGTACACCACTCCCAGCGGTTACGGTCGGCACCGGCAGGCCGACCCGCGCGGTGAAGAATCGGTTCCTCAGTCGACGCCCCCGTCGGCGACCCAGTCGACGGCGCCCTCGGCCGCGACGGCGACGGCGACGGTGATGGCTACGGTGACGGCGCCCGCACCGGCCTCCGTGCCCGTCCCGGTTCCCGTACCGGCGCAGGGGCAGGCGGCACAGGCGCAGGTGAAGCCCCCCGTCCCCGCCGACCCGCCCATCTACCGGGACGTGCTCTCCCTCTGGGCCAGCCAGGGCCGCACCCTGCCCGGCCACCGCGACCAGGAGTGGGCCCGGCTCGCCGCGGGACCGGTCTGGGCGGACCGCACCGTACGCGTCAGCGGGACTCTGGTCCGACCAGGTGACGGGCGATGACCACGCGCTGGATCTGATTGGTCCCCTCGACGATCTGGAGCATCTTCGCCTCGCGCAGATAGCGCTCCACGGGGAAGTCCGCCGTGTAGCCGTAGCCGCCGAGCACCTGCACCGCGTCCGTCGTGACCTGCATGGCGGCGTCCGTGCAGAAGAGCTTGGCCATCGCCGCGCACCGGCCGAAGGCCCGCCCCTCGTCCCTGAGCCGCGCCGCCTCCAGGTACAGCGCGCGGCCCGCCTCGACCTTGGTCGCCATGTCGGCGAGCAGGAAGCGGAGCCCCTGGAAGTCGGCGATCGGCCGGCCGAACTGGCGGCGCTCCCGCGCGTACGCGACGGCCTCGTCCAGGGCCGCCTGGGCCAGGCCCACGGCACAGGCGGCGATGCCGAGCCGCCCCGAGTCCAGGGCGTCGAGCGCGATCGCGAAGCCCTGCCCCTCCGCGCCGAGACGGCGGTCGTCGGCGACCCGCACCCCGTCGAAGTGGAGCTGCGCGGTGGGTGAGCCCTTCATCCCCATCTTCCGCTCGGGAGGGGCGGCGCTCAGCCCCGGCGCGTCCCCCGGCACGAGGAAGGCGGTGATGCCGCGCGCGCCCGGGCCGCCGGTACGGGCCATGACGGTGCAGAAGTCCGCGATCCCGCCGTGGGTGATCCAGGCCTTGGTCCCGTCGATCACCCAGTCCTCGCCCTCCCTCACCGCCCGGGTCCGCAGGGCCGCCGCGTCCGATCCGGCGGAGGGTTCGGAGAGGCAGTACGCGCCGAGGAGGCCGCCGCCCAGCATCGCGGGCAGGTGCGCGGCCCGCTGCGCCTCGGTGCCGAAGCCGGCGAGCGCGTGGCAGGAGAGCGTGTGGACGCTGACGCCGAGGCCCACGGTGAGCCGGGCCGCGGCGAGTTCCTCCAGGACCTGGAGGTAGACCTCGTACGGCTGGCCGCCCCCGCCGTACTCGGGGTCGTACGGCAGTCCGAGCAGCCCGGAGCGGGAGAGCAGTGCGAACAGCTCGCGGGGGAAGCGGCCGTCGGCCTCCTCCTCCGCGGCGCCCGGGGCGATCTCCCGGCGGGCGATGTCACGCACCAGGGAGAGCAGTTCCCGGGCCTCGTCGGTGGGCAGTCGGCGCTCGACGCCGTCCGCGGTGCTGTCGGCCATGGTCGGACGCTCCTCCCTGCCGGGCGCGCGGGGCGCGGCGATCGGGGGGAGTATGCCCGTTCCGTACCGGAGGATCACGCGGCCACCGGGGATCCACACGGTTGCCGGTCGACCGGCCTCACGTCACATGAGACCCGCCCGGGTGACGAGGACGGCGAGCAGGACGACCAGGGTCCAGCCGAGGACGTGCTCCAGGATCTCGGGGCCGTCCTCGCGGGGGCCGCCCGTGCGGGCGCGGACGAGGAGACGGGAGTGGGTGGTGGAGGTCATGGCCACCACCTTGCGCCACGGGACCGTCCCCGGGGTAGGACGCCGGTCACGTCCCCGGGACCGGCGCGCCTCGGTTCGGGACCGGCGCGCCTCGGTCGGGACGGCCATGCCTCGGTCCGGGACCACCACCTCTCGATCCGGAACCGCCGCGTCTCGATCCAGGGCCGCCGCGCCTCGCCCCGGGGACCGCTCTCCGGCGTTGCGCCGGAGAGCGGTCCCCGGGCAGGCGTCGGCTTCCGAACGGGTCAGGCCCGCAGGGCCGCGTACGCTTCCAGCCAGCCTGCCGCCAGTCGGTCACCGCGGGTGAAGACGGCGGCGCCGCAGCGCCCCGCCGCCGGGTCGGCCGGGTCGGCGGGCGGCAGGAGCAGCGTGGTCTCCTCGGCGTCGGCGAGGTGCAGGGCGGTGGTCGCACCGTTCCACAGGCGGATCACGGCTCCCGGCGGGGCCCACACCCGGACCGTGCCGTCCTGGAGGGTGAGGCGGGCGCCGGTGGCGCGTTCCGCGAGGAGCGCGCGGTAGCGGTCCGGGGTGAGGGCGCAGTCGCCCGGCGGCGTCGGGCCGTTCCAGTCGGGCGCGTCGATGCCGCGGGCCCGGGCCGCGTTCCACAGGCGCGGGACGAGGCCGGGCGCGAGCGGGGCCGTGGCCATGCGCTCGCACATCCAGAGGAGGCGTCCGGCCCCTCGGCGGACTCCCAGGGTCCGCCAGCGGATGCGCAGCGCGAGGTCGCCGGCGACGACGGCCACCCAGGGGTGGACCGTGCCGAGGGGGCCCTGCGCGCCGAGCCAGGCCAGGTAGCGCCGGCCTTCCTCCAGGATGCCGGTCATGGATTCCACGGGGATGCCGAGGACGTACGCGGGGCGGCCGCGGAAGAGGTTCGGCCGGGTCGCCGCGAGCAGCAGGACCGCGCGGGCCAGGTCACCGGCCTGGGGCCGCTGCTCGTCGTCGGCCTGCGCCGGTTCCTCCGCCGGGCCGAGGCCCCAGGGATCGTCCGGTTCGTCGTCCGTGCGCTCGGTCTCGCGCAGGACCCGGCGCAGGGCGGACTTCGCCCGCTCGGTGAAGGGTGCCTGTTCGAGTACGGGGAGGCGGGTGCTGAGCAGGGCCGCGAGCAACTGCTCGGCGGCGAGCGGGTCTTCGGGTACCGGGGCCTGCCGCAGCGCCGTCGCCAGGTCGTCGGCGATCGTGGCGTCGACCATGAAGCGGCTGGTCAGCCGGCCCAGCGGGGTGGGCTCCAGACGGTCCTCGTCGGCGGCGGGGCGCAGACAGCCCACCTCGGCGAGGAACTGCGCCGCCTCGTGCAGGGGTTCGACGCTGTCGTGGCCCTGGTACGCGGCGAAGGTCCCGGCCCACCAGGTCTCCGCCCCCTCCAGGGTCGAAAGGCGCTCCTGCACGGCCTCGGCGAGGAGGTGGTCGGCCAGGTGCTCGTCCAGACGCGACCGTACGGTGTATCCGGCGGCCAGCCGGGCCTGCCAGTGCGCCCGTTCCGCCGGGTCGGTGAGCAGGAACGCCCAGCCCTCGCGCTCTCCGGCGCCGATGCGCCCGGCCCGTCCGAACATCTGCTGGACCATCGACACCTCGACGCGGTCCAGGCCGAGGGTCGTGTCGCAGACGATCACCGCGCGGGCGGGGAGGTTGACGCCGGCGGCCACCGTGGAGGTGGCGACCAGGATCTCCGCCTCACGGGCCCGGAAGGCCTGCTCGGCCTCCCGCTTGTAGGGCCAGTCCCGGTAGTGCAGCCGTACGCCGGCCTTGGTGCAGAGCCGCTCGACGAGTTCGGCGTCGTCCGCGTCCACGCCCGCGGTCGGCACGCCCCGGTCGGCGGCCAGCGCGAGCGCCGTGGCCCGGACCCTGCGCTTGCTGCCGCAGAAGACGAGGACGCTGCCGCCGTCCGCGGTGACCTGCCGGGCGATGCGTACGGCGGCCCCGGTGCGGACGGCGGCACGCGCCGCCCGGTCTGCCTCGTCGACCGGGGGCAGGAGGGGCAGTTGCCAGGTGAGCCGGGTGGGCCGCCAGGTGGTGCGGACCAGGCGGGCGCCCAGCCACTCGGCGACCTCGTCCGCGTTGGCGACGGTCGCGGACAGGCCGACGATCCGGGTGGCCGCGCTGTCCTCCCGTACGCGGGCGAGGAGCGCTTCCAGTACGGCCCCGCGCGTCGGGTCGCCGAGCAGATGGATCTCGTCGACGACCAGGCAGCCGACCTCCGCGAGCGCGTCCCGCAGCGAGCCCGCGCGGCAGATCGCCTCGAACTTCTCGGTGGTGGCCACCCACACGTCGGCCGACCGGATCAGCTCCGTGTCCACCGCGGCCTCACCGGTCAGGCGCACCACCCGCAGCCCACGGCTCCGCCACAGCTGGAGCTCGCGGTCGAGTTCGTCGGTGAGCGAGCGCTGCGGCACCAGCCAGGCCGCCTTGCGTCCGCGGGCATGCGCCTCAAGCGCCGCGACCATCCCGATCGGGGTCTTTCCCGCCCCCGTCGGCGCGACGACGACCAGATGCCCGGTGCCTTCGAGGACCACCGGGACGGCGGCGGCCTGCACCGGGTTGAACGACGGGTGCGGAAGGAGAGCGGCCCAGTCGGCCGGCACCAGCTCGCCGACGGGCACGTACGCGTCGCCGTCACCGTCCGGCAGCTCCTCCAGCGCGTCCCACTGGGCGGCGAAGGCATCCCGGGCCGCCGCCGCCCAGGGTCCGGCGGCGGGGGCCGCGCCGTCCGGACCGGCCGCGACCAGCTCCGTACGGCCGCCGGTGTCGCTGACGGTGCCGACCTCCCCGGCCTCCTCCCAGTACCGGCTGACGCGGTACGGGACGTCCCGCTCCTTCAGCCGCGTCCGCAGCTCCTCGTACTCCGGTCCTTCGGGGAGGATCACCCGTACGTCCTCGGCCGCCGCGAGCACCGCGTCGGCCGGACGCCACGTGGGATCGGCGACCTTGCACCACGACAAGGCGCGCTGCTCGGTCGCGTCGGGCACGACCAGGTCCTCGGGCCACGCCGGACCACGGCCCGGACGCGGCTGCGCCGGGACCTTGACGACGGCGGTCACGGTGGGGGCCGGACGGGCACGGGCCGCCCGTCCGCCTTGGCGGGGCACGGCGTCGGTCAGCTGGTCGTACCGCTTCACCCCGAGATCGGCGAGGGTGAAGGCGGTGGGACAGGCGGGGCAGACGAGCGCCGTGTACTGGTAGGTGCGGCCCTGGGACTCGTACGGTCTGCGCAGGGCGTGGAGTTCGCCGCCGCACGCGGGGCAGCGACGGTCGACGGTCTCCGCATGGCTCCAGCCCGGCTCCGCGAACCGTGCCGGGAACTCCCCGGTCGGTGTGACCCCCCACCGCTCCTGTGCCAGCTCGATGACAGATCCCTGTACGTCGGCCTCGTCACTGCGCATGGTCCGACTGTGCCACTCCATGATCATCGCGCGCAGGCGGTTCTCAGCCTTTCCCCCGATCTAGCGGCTGCCGCCCCGCCTGCCCGCGCATGCTCACACCAGGCCGAGCTCCTGCAGCACGCGCTGCCGGCCCGGTCCCGGCTCGGTGGGCCAGTAGAGGTAGCAGACTCCGCCCGTACCGCTTCTGACCTTGCCGTTCGCGTCGTAGCGCTTGGTGCGGAGCCAGATGTTCTCCAAATGGAAGGGCACCGCCTACCACGCGGCGCCCTCCTGCACAAACATGCAGGTCAGAGGCACGGACCGGGCGAGGCAAATCGAGCGCGAACGCGCTGGTGCTGATCTGGTGCTGACTTCCGCTGGCGTCCGTTCCGGTCCGTTCGGGTGCGTCGTGCTGGATCGGTGCTGACTCCGGGGCCCTCGCGGGAGCCTGGATGGTCGAGCAAGGACGACGAAGAAACCCCCGCCGGGGTCGCCCGGCGGGGGTCTCCGTTGCTTCAGGCCGTCGGGCCCGACGCGAACTGGATCAGGGTCGGAAACCCTTCACGTACACCGCACTTCCGTGCGCGTGCGGATCCGGTTTCTCGACCTGGAATCCGGCCGAGGCGAGGATTCCCAGCAGGGCGCCCTGCATGATCTTGTGAATATCCCGGTGGTGGCGCACGACCGGAGGCGGATCCGCGTAGTCGATCCCCTTCTCGAAGAGCTCGATGGCAGCGGTCCGCAAATCCGCGTCCGTCCGCCAGTCCACGTACACCCCGCCTTCGAGAATCCGGTCCACGTGGACGTCCGCACCGGGCCTGTCCAGCGAGCCACCGTCGAGGTCGGCTCTGCGGGCGGGAAGTCCGGCCCGGGCCAGTTCACGGCAGACCTGAGCAGCCAGCTCGTTCCACTCGGCGATGACTTCGGGTGGGGCTTGGGGAGGGAGGTCGAACCTCGGATTATTCATGTGCTTCTCGTTCCTCGGCCTTCCGGCCGTCCACTGCGGAGCGCGCCAGGCGCATTCCACCGGCCCTCTTGACGTAGGTGGCGAGCAGATCCTTCGCCTCACGCCAGTAGTCGGGGTGGTAGGGGACGGACCAGGTGACGGGTGTGCCCTCTTTGAGAGCACCGGACAGGGCGGAGCCACACGCCGGGCAGGGCTGCCGCTCGGTGTACAGAGCGGTGATCTGGGTGGGATCAAACCCCTTTGCCTTCAACTTCTCAAGGATCACCGTCTCCGAGTGTCCGTTGAAACCGCTGTTGCCGATCACGTAGTCACCGGTCTTGGCGTCGTTCCACCCCGGCACCTTCGCGACGGCAACGTTGTGATCCGCGTCGAAGTAGCCGGACTCCACCCTGAACTGGTATGCCAGTCGGCTCATCTCGTCACCGTTGTAACGGACCAGCCCCGTGGGGCACCCCTCGACGGCGGCCGACGCGGACGCCCGTGCGGCCAGTGGTGCGCGGACCTTGGTGCAGGTCCTGATGTACTCGTCGAGGCCCTTGACCCCGATACGGAAGACAATCTCTTCACTCAGGCCGAGGGCCCGCAGGGCCTTGTAGGCGTCGGCGAAGGCGATGCCCGTCCTCGCGGCGGCGTCCACCGCCATCACGGCGTCCGCGATGGGCCTGAGGGCCTTGCCCGCGAACAGGGTCACGACGTCCAGGGCGGCCCAGCCGCAGCCGCCCCAGCTTCCGTCCTCACCGCCGGGGGCGATCTTCTGGGCGCACCTGATCCAGCCCCCGAAGAGGATGTCCACCGGGTCGACGTTCGCCTGGTATTCGGCGATCGTGATGTTGTGCGTGACCTCCTGGGACAGTTCCTTGGTGGGGTACTCGCCCAGGTACACGGTCGCGTCGGCGGGGCACGTGGCCTTCGAGGGGTTCAGCTCCGGCGTCGAGCACAGGTAGAGGTCGAGGACGGCCTTGAACCGGATCTTCACCGTGATCGTGCAGTTGCCCGTATAGGCGAGCTTGTCGATCCAGCCGTCGCAGCCCTCCGTCTTCCGCACGGTCTGCGGGTCACCGATGTTCTCGATGTGGTCGACGACGTAGAACATGTTGCCGATGGAGCCGCCCTGCTCGTCGACGACGGTTCCTGTGCCGATCTGCTTTGTCTTCGCGGCCTTCTCGGCCCTGTCGGCCGCCTCCTGGGCCTCCTTGGCGTATGCGGCGGCGTCCTTGGCAGCCTGTTCGGCCTCGGTGGCAGCAGCAGCGCGGTCAGCCGCCGCTCGCGCGTCCTTGGCGGACTGCTCGGCCGCGGTGGCGGCCTCGCGGGCGGCCTGGGCGTCGAGGGCGGCCTGGTCGGCGGAGTCGCGGGCCGTCCTGGCGTAGCCTTCGGCGCGCCCCGCGGCCTTGTCGGCTGCGGCGGCGTCCTCGGCGGCCTTGCGGTCGTACTCGACGGTGCGGGCCAGCGACGCCGCGGCCTTCGCGGCGGACGCGGCGGCGTCGGCCGCGTAGCCGAGGGCCTCCTTGGAGTATCCGCGGGCGGTCGCCGCGTGTCCGGCAGCGTTGGCCGCGTACTGGTAGGCGAGCTTCGCGTCGCCGGACGCCTGGTCGGCGATGCTCTTGGCGGCCGCGGCCTCCGCCTGCGCGTTCTGGGCGTGGGCGTCGGCGACGGCCTTCTGCTGCTCGGCGATCGACTTGGACGCCTGCCCGGTCAGCACGACCAGGCCGGCGGCGGAGTCGGTGGCGGCGTACGGCGAGCCGAGCTGGATCGCGTCGTTGGCGGGCTTGGCGACCTGAACGGCGGCGTTGCCCGCGTCCACGGCGGCCTGGGCGGTGACGTGCGCGAAGCCGGCAGCCTTCGCGGCGGCGGCGATGGCCTTGACGGCCTCCTTGTTGGCCTCGTCCGCCTGGGTCTTGGCGGTCTTGGCCAGCTTCTCCGCCTCATCCGCCAGCCTGACAGCGGTCCGAGCCTCCTCTGCGGCGGACTGGGAGGCCTCAATGGCGTCGGCGGCGGCGCTGGTCGCGGTCTTCACCGCGGCGTCGGCCTTCAGCTTGGCGGCTTGGGCGGCGTCCGCGTCAGCGCGGGACCGCTTGGCGGCCGCTTCGGCGCGGGTGGCCGCGGCGTCCGCCTCAGCCGCCGCCCGGGTCGCCGCGTCCGCAGCGGTACGGGCCCGGCCCGCGGCGGCCTCGGCGTCGTTCGCGTGCCGGTTCGCCGCGTCCGCGGCGGCACGGGCGGCGTCGGCGTCGGCGCCGGCGTCCAGGGAGCGCGCGTAGGCCTCCTTCGCGTCGGCCTTGGCGCGGGTGGCTTCGGCCTTCTGCTCGGCGTCCCAGGCGTCGTCCCGCTTGGCCTTGGCGTCGTCGCGCGCCTTGACCGCGTCGTTCCTACGCGCGAACGCGGTCTTCTCGTCGGCCTCCGCCTTCCCCTTGGCCTCCTGGGCGTTCGCCGCTTCGGTCTGGGCCGTCTTCTTGTGCTGGGCGGCCTCGTTCTGCTTGACGGCGGCGGTGTCCTTCTCCGCCTTCGCCTTTGCCTCCTCGGACTCGGCCGCAAGACGCTTCGCGTGCGCGTCGGCGGCGGCCGCCTTGGCGTCGCCCTCAGCCTTGAGGGCGACGGTGAGCTTCGCCTCCGCCGTCTCCTTTTCCTTCTTGGCGTTGTCACGGTGCAGCTTGGCCGCGTCGGCCGCCGCCTTCGCCTGCAGTTCGGCGGTGTGCGCGGCTTCCTTGCGGAACTCGGCGCTGGCTTGCGCGGTCTGTGCAATGGCGCGCTGCGCGATAGTCGCGCTGTCGCCCGCAGCTGCCCGGGTGGCAGCCTCGGCGGTCTCACCGGCCTTCACCATCGCCGTCAGCGCGGCGACGGCTCCCTTGGTGACCTGCGCCTTCTGCTGACCGACCAGGAGACCGCGGCCACGCGGGGCGCCGGCGACGTCCGCGATGTCGTACGCAGCCTGCACGGCTGCATCGGAGGAGACGGCCGACTTCTTGGCATTCTCCAGCTGGGCCTTGACCGTGGCCAGGTACGTCTTCGCGGCTGCCTGGGCGTCGGCAAGGCCCTTCTTTGCCGCGTCAAACTGTGCCTTGACCGGGTAGGGGGTGCTGCCGGCGCCCTTCTCCCCGGTCGGCTTGATCAGGTACTTCTGCGCGCTGGTGCCCTTGCAGTCCCACAGCCGCGCGTCCGTACCGAGGGTGAACGCGCTCAGGTCCAGGCACTTGCCCGTGGTCAGGCTCTTCAGAAGCGAGGCGGCGCGGACGTCGCCCTTCCATGACTGGCCCTTGGTGCTGTAGCAGTCCGTGATCTGGATCTTCGTACCGTTGGCCGACGCGTTCCCGGCCACGTCCAGGCACTTGAACGAGTTGACGTTGCGGAGGTGCAGATCCTCCTCGCCACCTTCGAGCTGCCACTTCTGCGCGGCGGTGTTGTTGCAGGTGTGGATCTGGACCGGCGTTCCGTTGGTCTTGCCGCCGCCCTGGACGTCCAGGCACTTGCCCGGCGCGCCAGGCACCTCGATCACCGTGTAGCCGTTGCCGATCCAGCCCACACCACCGGAGGTCCAGTGGTCTTGCCAGCGGGTGTAGTAGTCGGCGAGCCACGACTGCCCGAGGAGCAGACTGAGGGCGTAGGTGCCGTCCTGCAGCGCCTTCGTGGCGTCCTTGCCAGCGGTGAGGATCTGCTGCCGCTGCGTGGCCTGGCCGGCGATCTCCTGCTGCCACTCGGCCGAGGCCTGCGCCACCTCCTTACCGAGGACCTTGTTCGGGTCGATCGGGTCATGCCAGCCACAGGCCCCGAAGCGGGCCTTCAGGTCCTCGACGGCGATCCGGAACTCCGGAGTGCCGGGCTCCGGGGCCGTACGGGGGAAGCCGCCGGAGGCGAGGAAGATGCGCGCGTCATCGGCGAACACCCGGGGAACGAAGGGCTGATTGGGTTCGACCTTCCCGGAGTTCTTCTTCCACAGCGCCCACGCCTCCTTCTCTTCCGGCGTCCCGCCGCCGGTGTAGAGGGCGTCGCCGATGGTGAGGGCGGCGGCCTTCGTCTTGTCGTCGGCGGTGGGCGATGAGTCGTAGAAGGGGTTGAGTACGTCGAGCGGGGCCCAGTACCCCTGGTCCAGCCACGGGCCCAGCCCGGTCTTCTCAAAGATCTTGCCCGGATCCCGCGGCGCATTGGGATAGGAGTCCAGGCCGGCGGCGCTGGACCACGCGTAGCCCTGCTTCTGAATCTTGTCGATCCACTGGTCCGTGAGAGCGCTGTCCGCGTTACGGGCCGCGTGCAGCGGAGTCTTGTCGTCGAACATGTCCCGCTTGAGCTTCACATGAAGCTGATCGGGCGGAAGGACGAGGGAACTCTGCCCGAGGGCATACAGGTTGGGCCCGCCCATGCGCAGCGCTTCGATGGCGACGCACTGGTCCTCACGCAGCTGCTGGGCCGCTTTGACGTCGTAGCCGTCGTACGAGTCGGCCACCGCGGCCATCTCCGGCTCGGTGTTCTGCACGGCCAGGTCGGGCCGCACGGCCACACCGCCGAGAACGGCCAGGGCGGCGATGGACGTGAGGGTGGTGGTGAGAGTGGTGGACGAACGTGATCGAGAGTTGAACAACCCCGGTTTGAACCGCAAGGAGAGCATTCTTCACAGCGAACGAGGGCAGGCAGGGGTGACCTGGGTGACGTTCACAGCGAGCCGGCGTCGCGACACGACGATGCCGTCCTTCCCCGTGGCGGCACTGTCCCCCCGACCGCCGATGACGTACGCGCGTCACGCCGGGATGGTCAGTCCCCGATGCGCGCGACGCTACTCAACCCCGAAAAACCAGGACTCGGCAAGTGTCGGCCTTGGTGCCCTGAACACGGAGCGGAAAACCGATTGCCGGAGACCTCGCGGTGTGTCGCACGCAATCGTCAAGCTCGCAAGCGGTGTTGCCTGTGCGAAGCCTGTGAAGGGGAGATGCGCACGCGACGACTACCAGACATAGATCGACCGGAAGTTGTCCTTGATCCAGGCGGCCTTCGATGAGCTCCCGATCGCACGTACACCGGGCGTCGGTGACGGCGACGTCGTACGTCGAGAGGAACTGGGCGAGGAGGCAGAAGCAGAAGCCTTGGGGCCGGGTCCACGGTCGTGACCTCCTCCTCAAGGAGCAGCACCACAGCCCGCACCTCGCCCACGTCGCTGCGCCTGGCTTTGGCGGACCTCCCGCAACACAGGCTCCGCCAGTTTCGTACGGGCGGTGGAGACGTGCAGCACGTAGCAGGGGGCGAGCGGGTCGCCCTCCACGACGAGGAGGTCCGCGCTGAATCCAGGAGTGAGCCGGCCGGGAGCGCTGCCGTCAGGTCGTCGAGACGACCGTCGGGCCGCACATGCTCACAACAGGCCGAGTGCCTGCAGCGCGCGGTGCTGACTTGGTGCTGACTTGACCGGCCAGAAGATGTAACAGATACCTCCCGTACCGCCTCTGACCTTGCCGTTCGCGTCGTACCGTTTTGTCCTCAACCAGATGTTCTCCCATTCGCGCCGCCGGTAGACCCGGCGGACGGCCTCGTTGCTGGGGGAGGCGGGGTCGTTGGCGATGACGTCGCCGTCCGCCGTGAAGCCGATGACGGTCATCAGGTGGCCCGAGGTGCCGTACCCGGCTCCGGTGAGCTCGTCCTTGCGGAAGGACTGGGACGTTATGGCCGGGATGCCGGCCCGGACCAGGGTTTCGAGCTCCGTGAGCGAGCGGAGCCGGGTGACCACGGCGTTCATGCCGGGGTAGGAGGCCGCGTAGGCGGCGTTGAAGGGCCAGTTGCCGCAGCCCTGGTACTGGTGGTCGTAGGTGAAGCGGGCCGCGTGGCAGACCTGCGGGTCGGCGAAGGCCGGGTTCACCCAGGCCAGCTGCTCGGCCGTGGGGCGGCGCCCCCAGTACTCGACGATCATCTGGGAGGAGGTCGGGCTGCACCAGGCCTCGCCGCCGTTGTCGTACTCGGGGTACTGGCCGACGTGGATGTTCTGGGAGTAGCGCGGGACGGCCAGCTCGTGGGCGGGGCCGGGCTCGGAGGCCGGGACGGTGAAGCGGTCGGGGATGTCCGAGGCCATGGCGCCGAGCCGCCACACCGTCGGGGTGAGGTCGCTGCCCGGGGTGCGGTAGAGGGTGAGGCGGAGGCGGTACGCGCTCAGCCGCAGGCCGCTCGCCGCGTCGTCGATCGAGAAGGTGTCGGTCCAGACCGTGCTCCTGCCGTCGGTCTGGTCGTCGACCGACGTGCGGCGGATGTCACCGTCGCCGGAGGCCCAGCGGCCGAGCACGTACCAGGGGGTGGCGGTGGCGTCGGAGTACGTGCCGGAGAGTTCGACCTGGAGCCAGGTGCCGGGCGGTGTCTCGGCGTTCCAGGAGGCGATGACCTCGGTGGCGGGCACGGCCGGGGTGTGGACGGGCGAGGTCCAGCTCGCGTACTCCCAGGCGGAGGTGCGGCCGGTGTGCGGGTCGGTGTAGTCGACGCGCCCGGCGGGGGTGGCGAGGACCAGGCCGGGGCGGAGGCCGGGGACCGCCTTCGTACCGGCCGTTGTGCCGCATCTCCAGTCCGTGTAGGAGGACCAGAAGCGGTTGTCGACGAGTCCGGCGGCGGGGGCGTGGCCCCGCTCGGCGGAGTCGGCCTCCCCCAGGTCCGAAGCCGTCGCGGGGCCGGCGGCGGCCGTTCCCGCGGCGGCCGCGAGCGCTGCGGCGAGGACGGTTCTGCGCGGGGTGGAGTTGGTCATGGGCGGTGACCCCCAGTCGAGAACGGTGGGCGTACGGAACTGCGGTGGCGGGGCTGCGCGGGCCCACTATCCCGGCTTCCGCGGGGCCTCCGCCAGCACTTCGCCTCGCGTCGCCGTACCAATATTGGTCTCCACCACTGACGGCGGCACTTCCCTGACCTGCGGCGGTCTCCCGCTCCCCTACCCTGGGGCCATGAACGACCTCGACCGCGCCGCGCACGCGCTGCTCCGGCTGCCGCCCTCCTGCGGACCGGTCCGGCTGGTCGCGGTCGACGGCCACGCGGGCTCCGGCAAGTCCACCCTCGCGGCCCGCCTCTCCGCCGCCCTCGGCGACGCCCCCGTCCTGCGCCTCGACGACCTCGCCACGCACGAGGAGCTCTTCGCGTGGACCGGGCGGCTGCGCGAGCAGGTCCTGGAGCCGCTCTCGCGCGGCGAGACCGCGTCCTACCGCCCGTACGACTGGCGGCTGCGGCGCTTCGGGGAGGCGCGGGCGCTGCCCCCCGCCCCGGTGATCCTCGTCGAGGGCGTGGGCGCCGGCCGGCGGATGGTGCGGCCGTTCCTGGCGTGGCTGCTGTGGATGGAGCGCGGGCCCGAGGAGTCCTGGGTGCGGGGGCGCCGGCGGGACGGGCCGGAGCAGGCCTCCTTCTGGGACGGCTGGACCGTGGCGGAGACTCGCCATTTCGCCGAGGACCCCTCCCGGCCCTTCGCCGACACCCTGGTACGGGAGTGCGAGGAGGGATACGACTGGCTTCCCGGGCCGGCTGCGACAGCGGGCACGGAGCAGATCATCACGCACGGTGACGGCTTCATGTCCGTGATCTGAGGGGGTGGAAGTCCGCTTCCGCAAGTCCCTCAACTTCGCTTGACCGACGGGGCGTACAGGTCTTACGTTCTGAATGTGCGGCTTTTCGGAGCCGCCGCGGACACGAAGCCCCCGGTTGTTCCCCCGTGATCGGGGGCTTCGTTCTGCCCTCGGAAGCCCTCCAAGAGCCCCCTCCGGGCCTTCTCCAGGCCCTCATCCACCCCTGATGCTCACCCAGGGTCACCGATTCCGGATCATGCGCTTCTCCTTAAGCGCGCACCCCCTGCGCAGGTACGATGCCCCCAGGTGCGGTCAAATCCCGTCCATGCGATGACGGTTGTGGGGGACCCGATGGACATCGGCACGCAGGGCTCGCAGGCCCCGGCCGAGCTCGCCTGGCTGCGCGGAGTCGACGCCTACACGATGGGCGCGTATCCGCAGGCGGAGGACGAGTTCCGGACGGCGGTACGGATCGATCCCGGGATGGCGGACGCCTGGCTCGGGCTGCACGCGCTCCGGGTCGACACCACGACCGCGCTGCTGCGCATGTACCGCAACCGCGAGCGCTTCGGCGAGCAGCGGACCCGGTACCGGCGCACCCTGAACTCCTGGTACTGGCTGGGCTGGTGGGTGCAGCCGGTCCTGGAGAGCCCGCGCGACCTGCTGCTCGCGCACGCCTCCCACTGGCTCGACGGCCGCCACGTGCCGGAGCTCGACCGCGCCCTCGCCGGCCTCCCCCCGGTCGACACCGATCCGCAGGTGCGCTTCCTGCACGCCTGCCGCGCCTATCTCGTCAAGGACTGGGACCAGCTCGTCCGGCACACCGAGACCCTCGTCGACGACCCGCTGCTGGGCATCGAGGCCGGGCTCTTCGGCGGCATGGCCCGGGTGCGCCTGGAGATGTACAGCCAGGCCGAGCCGCTCCTCTCGGCCTCGCTGATGCGGTGCCGCAGCGAGCAGCCGCAGCGCAAGGAGCTGCGCTACTGGCTCGCGCGGGCCCACGAGGGCACCGGGCGCAGCGCCGCCGCACTGCCGCTCTACCGGGCGGTGCACCGGATCGACCCGGCGTTCATGGACACCGCCGCCCGGCTCGCGGCGATCGCCGAGTACGACGGGTTCGAGGGCTACGACGGGGTGGACGACCCGGGCCTCGCGACGGTCGCGATGGGCACCCTCGGCGGGGGGCTCGGCCAGGACGCGGTCGACACCGTGCCGGGCGCCGAACCCGACCCCGGCGGGCTCGGCGACGGGCTGCGGCTGGCGCCCGAGCCGGTGCCGCCGACCGCCCCCGCGGCGCCGCCGGAGACCGTACGGCAGAAGGCCCCGCTGCCCGGCCAGCCGGTGCCGCCGCGCTTCCCGGCCGGACCCACCGATCCGGTGCTCCTCGCGGAGGCGCTCGCCGAACTGGAGGGCATGGTCGGGCTCGAACCGGTCAAGCGGCAGGTCAAGGCGCTCTCGGCGCAGCTGGAGATGGCCCGGCTCCGGGCCGGACAGGGGCTTCCCGTCCAGCCGCCGAAGCGCCATTTCGTCTTCTCGGGCCCCTCGGGCACCGGGAAGACCACGGTCGCCCGGATCCTGGGACGGGTCTTCTACGCCCTCGGGCTGCTCGGCGGCGACCACCTCGTGGAGGCCCAACGGGCCGACATGGTCGGCGAGTTCCTGGGTCAGACGGCGGTCAAGGCCAACGAGCTGATCGACTCGGCGGTCGGCGGCGTGCTGTTCGTGGACGAGGCGTACGCGCTCTCCAACACCGGCTACAGCAAGGGCGACGCGTACGGCGACGAGGCCCTCCAGGTGCTCCTCAAGCGCGCCGAGGACAACCGGGACCACCTCGTGGTCATCCTGGCCGGCTACCCCGAGGGCATGGACCGGCTGCTCAGCACCAACCCCGGTCTGTCCTCCCGGTTCACCACCCGGGTCGACTTCCCCTCGTACCGGCCGCTGGAGCTCACCGCCATCGGCGAGGTCCTCGCGGCGGCCAACGGGGACGGCTGGGACGAGGAGGCGCTCGACGAGCTCCGCTCGATCAGCGGGCATGTCGTCGACCAGGGCTGGATCGACGAGCTCGGCAACGGCCGCTTCCTCCGCACCCTGTACGAGAAGTCCTGCGCCTACCGGGACCTGCGGCTCTCCGGATACCCGGGGAGCCCGACCCGGGAGGACCTCGCGACCCTCCGGCTCGCCGACCTCATGCAGGCGTACGGCGAGGTCCTGTCGGGCCGCGGCCCGGTCGACCGCGGCCCGCAGCAGGAGCCGCCGGGGTACTAGGGCCTGCGCAGGGGCCGGGCCGTGAGGGTCTCCCCCTCGGGATCGGAGTCGATCCGCATGCCGAAGGGGCGGCTGGCGCGGCCGAGCACGTCGTGGAGCCATCGCGCGTCCTGCCGCGGGGCCCGTTCGAGCCGCAGGCGTCGGCTGCGCAGCGGTACGAGCCGGACCTCCGCCAGGGTGCCGTCCTCGTCGTGGACGGTGACGAAGTACAGCAGCCGCAGGTCGTCGCGGTACTGCTCCTGTCCGGTGATCCCCTCGTAGTCGTTGACGAGGTCGCCGCACCCGTGCAGGACGAGCCTGTCCCGGTACGCCTCCAGGGGCCGGGGGTGGTGCGAGGAGTGCCCGTGGACGATGTCGGCGCCCGCGTCGACGAGCGCGTGCCCGAGGGCGACCTGGGCACGCTCGGGGGCGTAGCCCCAGTTGGAGCCCCAGTGCACCGAGACGACGACCAGGTCCCCGGGGCGCCGGTCCGCGCGCAGCCGGTCGGCAAGACGGGTCGCCGCCGCGTCGTACGGCCCTTCGGCGTAGTGCACCCCTCCCCCGCGATCGGTGGCGGCCCAGTCGGGGGGCACCCCGCTGGACGCCAGGCCGAGCGCGTGGACGAGCAGCCGGCGTCCGCCCGGCAGCGGCACCACCGCGGGCCGGGCGGCCTCCTCGGCGTCCCGCCCCGCGCCCGCGGTGCGCAGCCCGGCGGCGGCGAGGGCGTCGAGGGTGTCGTCGAGGCCGCGCCGCCCGTAGTCGAGGACGTGGTTGTTGGCGAGGACGACCACGTCGGGGTGGACGGCGGTGAGCGCGGGCAGATCGGCCGGAGACATGCGGTAGTGGACGGCCTTGCCGGGCACCGGCACGTCGTGGTGGGTGACGGAGGTCTCCAGATTGACCACGCGGGCGTCCGGCCCGGCGTCGTCGATCAGCCGGAGCGCCTCGCCCCAGGGGTAGGCGGGGTCGACCGGCCGGGGCACGGGCCCGAAGCGCGCCTCGGCGAGGACCACGTAGTCGCGGGCGTCCCGCACGTACCGCTCGGGCAGGGCGGGATCCAGCGGATGGGGAAGGATCTGGTCGATTCCCCGGCCGAGCATCACGTCTCCGCAGAGGAACAGTCCGGTCAGACCGCCGCCGCCCATGCTCCCAGGCTAGGACCTTTCCGCACGGTGGCACGGTGCGGGCCCGTGACGTCCTGCCCGATGGCGGACGTCACGGGCCCGTCCCCTAGACCCGTACCGTGGACGGACCGGGTCCGGACGGCGGCTGTACGCGGTGCGCCGGGTCGCGGACCTCGCCCACCAGCATCTCCAGGACGTCCTCCAGGGCGACCAGGCCGAGGACCCGGCCCGAGCCGTCCGCGACCTGCGCCAGATGCGTGGCGGCACGGCGCATCACGGTGAGGGCGTCGTCGAGCGGCAGCTCGGCGCGGAGCGTCGCCATCGGGCGCCACAGCCGCTGCGGGACCGCCCGCTCCCGCTCCTCCAGGTCCAGGACGTCCTTCACGTGCACGAAGCCCATGAAGGTCGCCCGGCCCTCGGCGCGGACCGGGAAGCGGGAGTACCCGGTCCGTACGGTCAGCTCCTCGATCTCGCGCGGGGTGACCGACGGCGGGACCGTGACGAGGGAGGCGGGGGCGATCAGGACGTCCGTCACCGGGCGGCTGCCCAGTTCGAGGGCGTCCTCCAGGCGCTCCTGCTCGACCGGGTCGAGCAGTCCCGCCTGGCCCGCGTCCTCGACGAGCCGGCCGAGCTGGGCGCTGGTGAAGACCGCTTCCACCTCGTCCTTCGGCTCGACCTTGAACGCCCGCAGGACGAAGTGGGCGCAGGCCCCGAGCGCGGCCGTGACCGGCCGGCAGAGCCGGGCGAAGCCGACGAGGCCGGGGGCGAGCCAGAGGGCGGTGCGCTCGGGGTCGGCCATCGCCAGGTTCTTCGGGACCATCTCGCCGATGACGAGGTGGAGGAAGACGACCGCGGCGAGGGCGATGACGTAGCCGAGCGGGTGGATCAGCCCCTCCGGGACCCCGATCGCGTGGAAGACCGGTTCGAGGAGCTGGGCGACGGTCGGCTCGGCGACGGCGCCGAGCGTCAGGGAGCAGACGGTGATGCCGAACTGGGCGGCGGCCATCATCTGCGGCAGGTTCTCCAGGCCGTGCAGGACCTGCTTGGCCCTGGCGCCCCCGAGCGGCTCGATCTGGCTGCGCCGGACGGAGACGAGGGCGAACTCGGCCCCGACGAAGAAGCCGTTGGCGAGGACCAGGAGGACGGCGAAGAGGAGTTGCAGGGTGCTCATCGGACCGCCTCCGCGGGGACGGGCACGGGAGCGGCGGGCGCGCCTGCCGCGTCCGGGCCGGAGACCGAAGTGCCGTCCGGGCCGGAGACCGACGTGCCCTCCGGGTCCGGCACGTCGGCCGGGTCCGGGGTCGTACGGACGATCCGCACCCGCTCGGCGCGGTAGCGGTCGACCTGGCGCACCGAGAGCCGCCAGCCGGGGAGTTCGGCCCGGTCCCCGGGGGCCGGGATGCGCCCGAGGAGGTCGGCGACGAGTCCGGCGACGGTCTCGTACGGCCCGTCGGGCACGTCGAGGCCTATCCGGCGCAGGGTGTGGACCCGGCAGGAGCCGTCGGCCTCCCAGGCGGGACGGCCGTCCTCGGCGGGTGCCGCGGCCAGCTCGGGCCGTCCGTCGGCGGCGGTGTCGTGCTCGTCGCGGACCTCGCCGACGAGCTCCTCGACGATGTCCTCCAGGGTGACGACGCCGGCCGTGCCCCCGTACTCGTCGACGACCACCGCGATCGGCTGCTCCCGCCGCAGCCGTTCCAGGAGCGTCTGGGCGGGCAGCGTCTCGGGGACGAGGAGCGGCGGGACCGCGATCCGTCCGACGGGGGTGCGCAGGCGGGCGTGCGGGGCGACGGCGAGCGCGTCCTTGAGGTGGACCATGCCGACGATCTCGTCGATGCGGTCGCGGTAGACCGGGAAGCGCGAGAGGCCGGTGGCCCGGGTGAGGTTGAGGACGTCGGCCGCGGTGGCGTCCCACTGGAGGGCGCTCACCTTCACGCGCGGGGTCATGACCTGCTCGGCGGTGAGGCCGCCGAGGGACAGGGTCCGTACGAAGAGGTCGGCGGTGTCCTGTTCGAGCGCGCCGGCCTGGGCCGAGTGCCGGGCGAGCGAGACGAGCTCGCCGGGGGTGCGGACCGAGTCCAGCTCCTCGGTGGGCTCGACGCCCAGGAGCCGTACGAGGCTGTTGGCGACCCGGTTGAGCAGGGAGATCACCGGCCGGAACAGCGCCGAGAAGCGGCGCTGCGGGGTGGCGACGAAGCGGGCGACCTGGAGCGGCCGGGAGACCGCCCAGTTCTTCGGCACGAGCTCGCCGACCACCATCTGGACGGCGGAGGCGAGCAGCATGCCGATCACCACCGAGACCCCGGAGACGGCCCCTTCGGGCAGTCCGGTCGCGGTGAGCGGCCCGTGTAGGAGTCCGGCGAGCGCGGGCTCGGCGAGCATGCCGACGACCAGCGAGGTGATCGTGATGCCGAGCTGGGTGCCGGAGAGCTGGAAGGACAGTTCGCGCAGCGCGGTGACGACGGTGCGCGCGCGCCGGTCGCCGGCGGCCGCCGCCCGCTCGGCCTCGGCGCGCTCGACGGTCACGAGACCGAACTCGGCGGCCACGAAGAAGCCGTTGGCGAGGATCAGGAGGAAGGCCGCGACGAGCAGCAGAAGGGAGACGATCATGCCGCCGCCTCCAGGGAGGGGGCGGCGCAGGTACTACCGGACGATCCGTCCATTGCTGGAGGGAGTCACTCCTCGGGTCGAAGGGTGGTCTCGCGGGCCGCGGCTGCGGCCCTGCACACGCGAGACGGTGGTGCCGCTGGGCACCACCGTCTCCAGAGTAGTCATGTGACCGCCCCCAGTGGCAGGGGGTCGGCCCCCGGATGGGGGACGAACCGGGGTTTCCCCCGATACGGCCGGGGGTCTCAGCGGGTCTCCGCGACCGTCCCGTGGCTCTCGGCCAGGGCCCGCAGGGCGCGGGCGTCGCGGATCGCCGATTCCTTGGCGATGCCGGGCTGGATGCCGAGCACGGGCAGGCTGGTGCCGTCGCTCAGGTCGAGGAAGACCCACGGGTCGCCGGGGCGGAGGTTGACCCGGAGGATCTCCGCCCAGGCGAGCCGCCGGGTCCTGGTGATGTTGACGACCGTGACGCCCTCGTCGTCGGCGACGACCTTGGGGCGGCTGAGCAGGACCAGGACCCCGGACAGCAGCGCGGCGGTGAAGACGAAGCTGGCGCGCTCTCCCGGTCCGAGGCGCTCCAGCATCATCGCGACGCCGGTGATGACCACGAACATCGCGACGCTCATGGTCAGCAGGACGGCCCGGGTGCGCCCGGGACGGAAGGTGACCGGGAGGGCGGGCGTCGTGGACTGCGACATCGGTGGTTCCTCAGTGCCTGGTGAGACAGTGCCTGGTGAGACGGTGCCCGGCAGGACAGTGCCTGCCGGGACGGTGCCTGGTGGGACGTGCGGGCCGGCGGCCGTCAGAGGCGGCAGGCGTGGATGGCGGTGGTGAGGATGGCGCGGGCGCCGATCTCGTACAGGTCGTCCATGATCCGCTGCGCCTCCTTGGCGGGGACCATCGCGCGGACGGCGACCCAGCCCTCGTTGTGCAGCGGGGAGACGGTCGGCGACTCCAGGCCCGGGGTGAGGGCGACGGCCTGCTCCAGGTGCTCGGCCCGGCAGTCGTAGTCCATCATCACGTACGAGCGGGCGACCAGGACGCCCTGGAGGCGGCGCATGAACTGCTGCACCTGCGGGTGGTCGTCGGAGGCGCCGTGGCGGCGGATGACGACGGCCTCGGAGGTCAGGATCGGCTCGCCGATGACCTCCAGGCCCGCGTTGCGCAGGCTGGTGCCGGTCTCCACGACGTCCGCGATGACCTGGGCGACGCCCAGCTGGATCGCGGTCTCGACGGCGCCGTCGAGGTGGACGACGGAGGCGTCGATGCCCTGGTCGGCGAGGTGCTTGGCGACGATGCCCTCGTAGGAGGTGGCGATCGTCATGCCGCCGAAGTCCTCGGGGCCGCTCGCGGTGCCCGGGCGGGTGGCGTAGCGGAAGGTGGAGCGGCCGAAGTTCAGCGGGAGGATCTCCTCGGCGCTGGCTCCGGAGTCCAGGAGCAGGTCACGGCCGGTGATGCCGATGTCCAGCTTCCCGGAAGCGACGTAGATCGCGATGTCCTTCGGCCGCAGGTAGAAGAACTCGACCTCGTTCTCGGGGTCGACGACCACGAGCTCCTTGGACTCTTTGCGCTGGCGGTAGCCGGCCTCATGGAGCATGGCCGACGCAGGTCCGGAGAGGGAACCCTTGTTGGGGACGGCGATGCGCAGCATGGGGTGAGCTTCCTTTGCCTGGGAGTCTTGGGGAGGGTGTGGGCTTTGGTCGTGCTCAGAGGTGGGCGTAGACGTCGTCGAGCGAGATCCCGCGGGCGACCATCATCACCTGGACGTGGTACAGCAGCTGCGAGATCTCCTCGGCGGCCGCTTCCTTGCCCTCGTACTCGGCGGCCATCCAGACCTCGGCGGCCTCCTCGACGACCTTCTTGCCGATGGCATGGACGCCCTTGCCCACCAGCTCCGCCGTGCGGGAGGTGGCCGGGTCGCCGGTCTCTGCCTTGAGCTTGAGCTCGGAGAAGAGCTCTTCGAAGGTTTTGTTCGCCATGATGGTCCTAAGAGTACGGGGTAAGGGGCACGCGCTCAGCGCCAGGGTTCGCTGACCGTGCGCAGCGTGGTGGCGGTGGCGACGGCGGCGGTGACCGCTTCGTGGCCCTTGTCCTCGGAGGATCCTTCGAGACCGGCCCGGTCGAGCGCCTGCTCCTCGTTGTCGACGGTGAGGACACCGAATCCGACGGGTACGCCGGTGTCGATCGAGACCTGGGTGAGGCCGTGGGTGACGCCCTGGCACACGTACTCGAAGTGCGGTGTTCCGCCGCGGATGACGACGCCGAGTGCCACGATGGCATCGTATCCGCGCCCGGCGAGGACCTTCGCCACGACCGGGAGCTCGAAGCTGCCGGGGACGCGCAGGAGCGTCGGCTCGTCGATGCCGAGCTCGCTCAGGGCGCGCAGGGCGCCGTCGACGAGTCCGTCCATGATCTTCTCGTGCCACTGCGCCGCGATGACCGCGACCCGGAGGTCGCCGCAGTTCTTCACGCTGAGGACGGGTGCGCCCTTGCCGCTCATGTCTCTCCTAGCCGATTTCGTGCGTACGGGATTACGGGATTACTGGTTGTTGCAGGTGGAAGCCGGGGAGCCGTCCAGCCAGGGCAGGTCGTGCCCCATCCGGTCCCGCTTGGTGCGCAGGTAGCGGAGGTTGTGCTCGCCGGCCTGGACCGGCATGGGCTCCCGGCCCTCGACCCTCAGGCCGTGACGGGCGAGGGCGTCGATCTTGTCGGGGTTGTTGGTCATCAGGCGCAGGCTGCGGACGCCGAGGTCGCCGAGGATCTGCGCGCCGGCCGCGTAGTCGCGGGCGTCGGCGGGCAGTCCGAGCTCCAGGTTGGCGTCGAGGGTGTCGCGGCCCTGCTCCTGGAGCTCGTACGCGCGCAGCTTGGACAGCAGGCCGATGCCGCGGCCCTCGTGGCCGCGCAGGTAGACGACGACGCCGCGCCCGGCCTCGGTGATCCGGTCCATGGAGGCCTGCAGCTGGGGGCCGCAGTCGCAGCGCTGCGACTGGAAGATGTCGCCGGTCAGGCACTCGGAGTGGACCCGGACGAGGACGTCCTCGCCGTCGCCGATCTCGCCGTGGACGAGGGCGACGTGCTCGACGCCGTCGACGGTGGAGCGGTAGCCGTACGCGGTGAACTCGCCGTGCGCGGTGGGGAGCTGGACCTCGGCCTCGCGGCGGACGGTCGGCTCGGCGGAGCGCCGGTAGGCGATCAGGTCCTCGATGGAGATGATCGTCAGGCCGTGCTTGCGGGCGAAGGGGACCAGTTCGGGCAGGCGCAGCATCACGCCGTCCTCGCCGGCGATCTCGACGATCGCGCCGGCCGGGCGGAGGCCCGCGAGGCGGGCGAGGTCGACGGCGGCCTCGGTGTGTCCGTTGCGGACGAGGACGCCGCCGGGCTTGGCGCGCAGCGGGAAGATGTGGCCGGGCCGGACGAAGTCGGAGGGCTCGTGGCTGCCGGAGGCGAGCATCCGCAGGGTGGTGGCGCGGTCGGCGGCGGAGATGCCGGTGGTGACGCCGTGGGCGGGGGACGCGTCGACGGAGACGGTGAAGGCCGTGCGCATCGACTCGGTGTTGTGCTCGACCATCTGCGGGAGTTCGAGGCGCTGCAGCTCCTCGTCCTCCATGGGGGCGCAGATCAGGCCGCGGCACTCGCTCATCATGAAGGCGACGATCTCGGGGGTGGCCTTCTCGGCGGCGATGACGAGGTCGCCCTCGTTCTCGCGGTCCTCGTCGTCGACGACGACGACGGGGCGGCCGGCGGCGATGTCGCGGATGGCCTGCTCGACGGGGTCGAGGGCGAGGTCGGTGGCGTCCCAGAGGGAATGCGCGTTCATGCGTGGGCTCCTTCCAGGACGGTGGTGCTGCGGGACCGCAGCCACCAGTCGCGCATGCCCCACAGGACGAGCGCGCCGTAGATGACGTAGACGAAGCCGGAGAAGGCGTAGCCGTTGGCGAAGTTCAGCGGGACGCCGACCAGGTCGACGAGCAGCCAGGCGAACCAGAACTCGACCATGCCCCGGGCCTGGGCGTACATGGCCACGATGGTGCCGACGAAGATGTACGCGTCGGGCCAGGGGTCCCAGGACAGCTTCGGGAAGGCCTCGAAGAGCAGGGCCACGCCGACGGTGCCGACGGCGGCCGCGGCGATCATGGCGGCCCGCTCGCCCCAGGTCGCGAAGCGCACGGCGATCTGGCCGTCCGCGCCCTGTCCCTTGCGGCGCTGCCACTGCCACCAGCCGTAGAGCGCCACGAGCATGACGACGACCTGCTTGCCGGCGCTGCCGGCGAGGTGACCGAAGAAGGCGCCGAAGAGGATCAGGCCGGCGAGGAACTGCACGGGCCAGGTCCAGACGGAGCGGCGCCAGCCGAGGGCGAGGGCGACCAGTCCGAAGATGTTGCCGATCATGTCGGACCAGATGATCTTCTGGTCGAGGACGGTGAACGCCTCGGAGTTGAGCCAGTTCACTTCTCGTTCTCCTTGGCGTCGGTGCCGAGCAGCCGCTCGACGTACTTGGCGATGACGTCCACTTCGAGGTTGACCGGGTCGCCGGACTGCTTGATGCCGAGCGTGGTCAGGTCGAGGGTGGTCGGGATGAGGCTGATGGTGAACCAGTCGTCGGCGACCTCGACGACGGTGAGGCTGACGCCGTCGACCGTGATCGAGCCCTTCTCGACGACGTACCGGGAGAGGTGGGCGGGCAGGCCGACCTTGACGAGCTCCCAGTGCTCGGACGGGGTGCGCTCCAGGATGGTGCCGGTGCCGTCGACGTGACCCTGGACGATGTGGCCGCCGAGGCGGCCGCCGACGGCCATGGGCCGCTCCAGGTTGACGCGGGAGCCGACTTCGAGGGCGCCGAGGCTGGACCGCTTGAGGGTCTCGGCCATGACGTCGGCGGTGAACTCGCCGTCGCCGAACTCGACGACCGTGAGACAGACACCGTTGACGGCGATGGAGTCGCCGTGCTGGGCGCCTTCCGTGACCAGGGGGCCGCGCAGCCGGAAGCGGGAGGCGTCCTCCAGCTGTTCGACGGCGACGACCTCGCCCAGTTCTTCGACGATTCCGGTGAACACGGTCAGGCTCCCTTGAGGGTGGCGGTGATGCGGAGGTCGGATCCGACGCGCGCGGTCTCGGTGACGTCGAGCCGCAACGCTTCGGTGATGGTGGTGATTCCGGCGTCGGCGAGGGCGGCGGGGCCCGCGCCGAGGAGGACCGGGGCGAGGTAGCCGACGACCTGGTCGACGGCGCCCGCGGCGATGAAGGCGCCCGCGAGGGTGGGGCCGCCTTCGAGGAGAATCGAGCGGACATCGCGCGCGTGCAGCTGGGTGAGCAGCTCGTGCACGCCGATGCGACCGTCGTGCAGGGGCAGCCGGAGCAGTTCGACGTCGGGCAGGTGCCGGGTGTCGGCGTCCTCGCCGACGACCAGCAGGGTGGGCGCGGCGTCGTCGAGGATCCGTGCGGTGGGCAGGAGCTCGGCGCGGGTGTCGAGGGCGACCCGCAGCGGCTGGGTGGCGTTCTCGATGCCGCGGACGGCGAGGTGCGGGTCGTCCGTGCGCAGCGTCCCGCCGCCGACGACGACGGCGTCGGCCTCGGCGCGGAGGCGGTGGACGTCGGCGCGGGACTCGGCGGAGCTGATCCAGCGGGAGGTGCCGTCGGCGGCGGCGATCCGGCCGTCGAGGGTGGCGGCGTACTTCCAGCGGACGAAGGGGCGGCCGCGGCGCACGGAGGTGAGCCAGGCGAGGTTGCCGGCCTCGGCCTCGTCCTCCAGGAGTCCCTGCTCGACCTCGACCCCGGCGGCGCGGAGGGTGTCGGCACCACCGCTGGCCTGCGGGTTCGGGTCGCCGACCGCGTACACGACCCGGCTGATCCCGGCCTCGATGAGGGCCTGGGAGCAGGGGCCGGTGCGGCCGGTGTGGTCGCAGGGTTCGAGGGTGACGTAGGCGGTGCCGCCGCGGGCCAGGACGCCGGCCGCGCGCAGGGCGTGGACCTCGGCGTGGGGGCCGCCGGCGCCCTGGTGGAAGCCTTCGCCGACCTGGTGTCCGGAGGCGTCGGTGATGACGCAGCCGACGACCGGGTTGGGGCTGGTGGCGCCGAGTCCGCGTGCGGCGAGCTCGACGGCGCGTCGCATGGCGGTGATGTCGGCCTGCTGGGCCACCGGGTCCTCCTGCCTCTTCGGGCACGGACTCCGGGGCCTGTCGATGACGACAGAGAGCGGGAAGGACGCCTCGCGCAGGGTGTGCCGAAAGGCCGCGTCCTCGCGGGTACGCCGATCGGTGACGACACGGCGACCAGCGGACGTACGGCCGGCACGCCCCTGAGAGGGGTCACCCGCCGCGCACTGCCTCCCATCCGGACTTTCACCGTCGGTCCAGGAATTTCACCTGGTCAACCGGCCGCTGGCTTGCGGACGGGTCGCGGACTATACCGCCGGTTCGGAATTACACCGACCCCGGAGTGCGCTGCTGCTGATACAGGGCCAGTGTGCCACGGCTCGCGTGAGGCGATAGGCCGGAACCCTGTGGGCTGGCTCACAGAATCCCCCAGCCGCCTTCTTTGGTCCAGACCTATTGACGCACTGGTCTAGTCCTCTTAATCTCCGTGTCACCTCCGAGGTAACGGTCCGTCGGCGTGCGCACTCCACGGGCCCAACACGTACCACCCCCCTGTTCGTTGCGTGTTTCCTTGACCTCCCCAGGAGGACCGATCGTGCTGTCCCCCACGACCAAGAGGGCTTCGCTGCTCGCGTCCGGCGCGGCCGTCGCCGGGCTGCTGCTCAGCTCGCTCTCCGGCGGCGTCTCGTACGCGGCCGACAACGAGTCCTGTCGCCCCGACGGGCTCTACAAGACCCCCGGCGTCGACGTGCCGTACTGCTCGGTCTACGACACCGAGGGCCGCGAGAAGATGGGCGCGGACCACCAGCGCCGGGTCATCGGCTACTTCACCGGCTGGCGCACCGGCAAGAACGGTCAGCCCGCGTACCTGGCCAAGGACATCCCGTGGGACAAGATCACCCACATCAACTACGCCTTCGGCCACATCGGCGGCGACAACAAGCTCTCCGTGGGCACGGACGGCCCGGACAACGCGGCCACCGGGATGACCTGGCCCGGTGTCGCCGGCGCGGAGATGGACCCCGCGTACCCGTACAAGGGCCACTTCAACCTGCTCAACAAGTTCAAGAAGCAGCACCCCAACGTCAAGACGCTGATCTCGGTCGGCGGCTGGGCGGAGACCGGCGGCTACTTCGACGACAACGGCAACCGGGTGAACTCCGGCGGCTTCTACTCGATGGCCACCAACGCCGACGGTTCGGTCAACCAGGCCGGGATCGACACCTTCGCGAACTCCGCCGTCGACTTCATCCGGAAGTACGGCTTCAACGGCGTCGACATCGACTACGAGTACCCGACGACGATGAAGGACTCGGGCAACCCGCTCGACTGGCAGCTCTCCAACGCGCGCCGCGCCGGGCTCGTGCAGGGCTACGCGGCCCTCATGAAGTCCCTGCGCGAGAAGCTGGACACGGCCGGCGCCGCCGACGGCAGGCACTACCTGCTGACCGTCGCCGCCCCCTCCTCCGGCTACCTGCTGCGCGGCATGGAGACCTTCCAGATGCAGAAGTACCTGGACTACGTCAACATCATGTCCTACGACCTGCACGGCGCCTGGAACGAGTACGTCGGCCCCAACGCCTCCCTCTTCGACGACGGCAAGGACGGCGAACTCGCCGCCGCGAGCGTGTACTCCACCTCGCAGTACGGCGGCATCGGCTACCTCAACACCGACTGGGCGTACCACTACTTCCGCGGCTCGATGCCGGCCGGCCGCATCAACATCGGCCTGCCCTACTACACCCGCGGCTTCAGGAACGTGCAGGGCGGCACGGACGGCCTGTGGGGCAAGGCCGCCACGACCACCTGCCCGGCCGGCTCCGGCCTCACCAAGTGCGGTGACGGCGCCTCGGGCATCGACAACCTGTGGCACGACAAGGACTCCAACGGCGCCGAGTCGCCCGCCGGTTCCAACCCGATGTGGCACGCCAAGAACCTGGAGAAGGGGATCGTCGGCGACTACGTCACCCAGTACGGCTTCCCGGCGAGCACCACGCTGACCGGCACGTACGCCCGCAAGTACGACTCGACCCTGGTCGCGCCGTGGCTGTGGAACGCCGAGAAGAAGGTCTTCCTCTCCACCGAGGACGAGCAGTCCGTGGCCGCGAAGGCCGACTACGTGGTCGACCGCGGCATCGGCGGCACCATGGTCTGGGAGATGGCCGGCGACTACGCCTGGAACGCGACCAAGGGCCAGTACGAGATGGGCTCCACGCTCACCTCGCTGATGTACGACAAGTTCAAGGCGGCCACCCCGTACGGCGCGAAGAAGTCCAACAAGGCGCTGCCGACCCAGGCCGTGAAGATCGACACCCAGTTCACCGAGTTCAAGCTGGGCGACTCGAACTACCCGATCACCCCGAAGATCAAGATCACCAACAACACGGCGACGACGCTGCCCGGCGGCACGGAGTTCCAGTTCGACTACGCCACCTCGGCCCCGAACAACGCCTCCGACCAGTCCGGCTTCGGCACGAAGGTCATCAGCAGCGACCACACGGGCTCCAACGTGGGCGGCCTGAAGGGCGACTTCCACCGCGTCTCCCTGAAGCTCCCGGCCTGGCAGTCGCTGGCCCCCGGCGCCACGATCGACCTGGCCTTCAACTACTACCTGCCGGTGTCCACCCCCTCCAACTGGACGGTGAACATCAACGGCACGACGTACGCCCTCGCCGGCGACCTGGCGCGCGGCACGACGGTCGTGGAGCCGGGCACCACCACCCCGCCCACCACGCCCCCGACCACGCCGCCCACCACCCCGCCGACGACTCCCCCGACCACGCCTCCGACGACGCCGCCCACCACGGGCTGCACCGCCCCGGCGTACGTGGCCGGCACGGTCTACACCGCGGGCAACACGGTCTCCCACAAGGGCCACCAGTGGAAGGCCCAGTGGTGGACCCAGAACGAGGAGCCGGGCACGACCGGCGACTGGGGCGTCTGGAAGGACCTCGGCGCCTGCTGACGCGCCCCCTTCCGACGACCCACGGCTGACCCCCGGCGGCGGACACTCACGGCCCTTGCCGCCGCCGGGCCCCACCGCGCCGCGCCACCCTGTCCGGGGCGCGGCGCGGTCGCGTCCCGGACAGGGTGGCGCGGCGCGGTCGCGTCCCCGCTCCGGGGCGGTCAGGCTGAAGACATGGGCACGATCCTGGTGACCGGCGGCACGGGAACGCTCGGACGGCCCGTCTGCGAGCGGCTGCGCGCGGACGGCCACGAGGTGCGGGTGCTCAGCCGGCACTCACCGCCGTACGCCGTCGACCTGCGGCAGGGCGGACCGCTGCTCGACCGGGCGGTCGACGGGGTGGACGCGGTCGTCCACTGCAGCAACATCCTGCGCGGCGACAAGGACGCCGCCCGCCTCCTGATCGAGGCCGCGCAGCGGGCCCGGGTGCCGCACCTGGTGTACATCTCGATCGTCGGCGTCGACCGGGTGCCGCTCCCCTACTACCGGACCAAGTACGGAGTGGAGCGCATGATCCGTGCGTCCGGCATCCCGTGGACCCTGCTGCGCGCCACCCAGTTCCACGACCTGGTCCTCCAGCTGCTCCAGGGCCTCGCGAAGCCGCCCGTGATGCTGCTCCCCAAGGACGTCCGGGACCAGCCGCTGGAGGTCACCGAGGTGGCCGCGCGCCTCGCCGAGCTGGCCGTACGGTCCCCGGCGGGCCGGGTGGAGGACATGGGCGGCCCGGAGATCCTCACCTTCAGGAAGCTGGCCCAGGCCTATCTGCGGGCGACCGGGCGCCGGCGCCGCCTCGTGGAGGTGCCGCTGCCGGGCCGCGTCTACCAGGGGCTGCGGCACGGCGGCCATCTGGCGCCGGAACGGGCGGTGGGCCGGGTGACCTTCGAGGAGTTCCTCGCGCGGCGCTTCCCGCCCGAGACCTAGGGGAACAGCTCGTCCTGCGCCGCGTCCCGCGCCCGGAGGAGCGCGCCGCGCAGGACCGCCGCGTCACCGAGGGCGGTGGCGCGGACCTCCGTGCGGAGCGGGGAGAGGGCCGCGAGTTCGGCCTCCACGCGCGCGGCGAGTCCGGGGCCGCCCTGGTGGCCGGTGTCCCCGGCGAGAACCACGCAGCCGGGGTCCAGGACGGAGGCGACGGCGGCCGCGCCGACGGCGAGGCGGCGGGCGAGGGCGTCGAGGAAGGGTCCGTGGCCCGAGGCGAGCGCGCCGACCGGGTCGAGGCCGTGGGCGGCGGCGAGGGCGTCGACGGCCGCCGCGCAGGCCAGCTCGTGGAAGCCGCCGTCGCAGCCGGTGGCCGAGGGCAGTCCGGAGGTGCCGGGGACCGGCAGGAAGCCGATCTCCCCCGCGCCGCCGGAGGCGCCCCGGCGCAGACGGCCGTCGAGGACGACGGCGGCGCCGACGCCCTGGCCGAGCCAGAGCAGGACGAAGTCCTCGCGGTCGCTGGCCGCGCCCTCGCGGAGCTCGGCGACGGCGGCGAGGTTGGTCTCGTTCTCGACGAGGACGTGGGCGGGCAGCCGTTCCTGGAGGACGCCGACGAGCCGCCGGTGCCAGGCGGGCAGCCCCGAGGAGTCGCGCAGCTCGCCGGTGGCGGGGTCGATGAGCCCGGGGGCGCCGACGGCGACGCTGTGCAGCCGGTCGGCGCCCGCCTCCTTCACGGTCCGCTCCAGGAGCGCGACCGCCTTCTCGACGGCGGGTCCCGTGGGGCTGTCGTCGCCGACGGGGACGGAGGCCTCGGCGAGGGTGGTGCCGAGGAGGTCGGCGACGGTGACGGAGACCGAGCGGGTCCGGACGTCGAGGGCGGCGAGGTGGGCGCGGTCGGCGACGATCCCGTACAGCTTGGCGTTGGGGCCGCGGCGCTCGGCCCCGGCCTCGCCGACGACGTGGACGAGCCCGGAGCCCTGGAGCCGCTCGACGAGGTCGGCGACGGTCGGACGGGAGAGCCCGGTGAGCGTCTTGAGCTGAGCGGCCGTCAACGGGCCTTCGTCCTGGAGCAGTCGCAGGGCGAACCGGTCGTTGATGGCTCGTGCGGTGCTCGGGGATGCGGCCATGCGGCGATCCTCTCAGACCCGGATCGGACCCAGAGGCCCTCACTGCGGTCTATTTATCAGGCAGGGTTCCTGATAGTTTACGCGCCACAACGCGGACCAACCACGACCACAGGGAGGGCCCATGGCGGCGGAGACCGTCACAAGCACCGATCGCCTCCGGCGGGCGCGCTTCGCCGTCGCCGCCGTCTTCTGCGTGCACGGCTCGGTCACCGGGAGCTTCGCGACCCGGATCCCCTGGATCCAGGAGCACGCGGGCGTCAGCGCCGGACAGCTCGGGCTCGCACTCGCCTTCCCCGCGCTCGGCGCCTCCCTCGCGATGCCGCTCGCCGGGGCCGTCTCGCACCGCTTCGGCGCCCGCACGGCGCTGCGCGGCCTGCTCGCCCTGTGGACCCTGTCGCTCACCCTGCCCTCGCTCGCCCCGAACGTCTGGGGGCTGTGCGGAGCGCTCCTCGTGTACGGGGCGACCGCGGGCATGTCCGACGTGGCGATGAACGCGCTGGGCGTCGAGACCGAGAACCGGCTCGGCCGGTCCATCATGTCGAGCCTGCACGGCATGTGGAGCGCGGGCGCCCTGCTCGGCTCCGCCGCCGGCACGGTCGCCGCCCACCTCGGCGGCGACGCCCGGCTGCACCACCTGATCGCCGCCCTCGTGCTCACCGCGCTCGGCCTGGTCTTCTGCCAGGGCGTGCTCGACGTCCGCAGCACCCCGGAGGAGGAGGCGCCGCCGCGCTTCTCGCTGCCGCCGAGGTCCGCGCTGATCATCGGCGCCATCGGCTTCTGCGGGGTGTTCGCCGAGGGCGCCAGCCTCGACTGGTCGGCCGTCTACCTCCGCGACGAGCTGGGCAGCTCGGCGGGGCTCGCGGCCGCCTCCACGACCGCCTTCGCGCTGACGATGGCGGTGGCGCGGCTGGTCGGCGACCGGGTGGTGGACCGCTTCGGGGCGGTCCGTACGGTACGGGTCGGGGGCGCCGTCGCCACCCTCGGCGGGGTCCTGGTCGTCCTCGCCCCGCACGCCGCCGTCGCGATGGCCGGATTCGGTCTGATCGGACTCGGGATCGCGGTCGTCGCCCCGCTGGCCTTCGCCGCGGCCGGGCGCAGCGGTCCGAACCCGAGCCAGGCCATCGCGGGCGTCGCCACCATCACGTACACCTCGGGTCTGATCGCCCCCTCGGCGATCGGCGGCATCGCCGACGCGACCTCCCTGGTCTTCTCCTTCGGCCTGGTCACCCTGCTCGTCCTGGGTCTGGTGCTCGGCGCGGGAGTGCTCAGGACCGGCGGCCGGGAGACGGCGTCGTCGACACCGGTGCCGGCGAAGAGCACGGGGCCGGTGGGCCAGGACGCCGGACCGGTGGGCTAGGTCCCGGGACGAATCGTCGAAAACTCCACCCGGCGGCGGCGCCTACCATGATGGCTGATCTTTTGCGGTCCCGACGCGGCCGCCGGAACCGGAGAACGGGAGCGACCTCATGAACCTCGGCGTGCGCTGGACCCTGCACGGCGACGGGAGAACACCCGCTCCGGGAGCCGTCGTCCGCCCGGACGAACGGCTCTCCTGGCCCCGTACGGTCGGCCTCGGCGCCCAGCACGTCGTCGCGATGTTCGGGGCGTCGTTCGTGGCCCCGGTCCTCATGGGTCTGGACCCGAACCTCGCGATCATGATGTCCGGTGTCGCCACCGCGATCTTCCTGCTGGCGACCCGCGGCACCGTCCCGTCCTACCTGGGCTGCTCGCTCTCCTTCGTCGGCGTCGCCGCCGCCATCCGGGCCTCCGGCGGCACCAGCGCCACCGTCACCGGTGCGGTGTTCGTCGTGGGCGGGGTGCTCTTCCTGGCCGGTCTCGCGGTCCGGAAGTTCGGCGCGCGGATCATCCACGCGGCGATGCCGCCGATCGTGACCGGCGCGGTCGTCATGCTGATCGGCTTCAACCTGGCGCCGGTCACCGCGTCGACGTACTGGCCGCAGGACCAGTGGACGGCCCTGCTCGTGATGCTGTTCACCGGTCTGGCCGTGGTCTGTCTGCGCGGCTTCTGGTCCCGGATCGCGATCTTCCTCGGCCTGGTCTTCGGCTACGGCATCTCCTGGGTCTTCGACCTCGTCTTCGGCAAGATCCACTCGATGTCCCCGGGCGGCCAGGTCACCGACCACTGGCGGCTCGACCTCTCCGGCGTCGCCAAGGCCGACTGGGTCGGCCTGCCGTCGCTCCACGGCCCGAGCTTCGAGTGGTCCGCGATCCTGGTCGCGCTGCCCGTGGTCATCGCCCTGGTCGCGGAGAACGCCGGACACGTCAAGGCCGTCGGCGAGATGACCGGCAAGACGCTCGACGACCAGCTCGGCACCGCGATCGCCGCCGACGGCGTCGCGTCGATGCTCTCCACCGGTGTGGGCGGCCCGCCGAACACCACGTACTCCGAGAACATCGGCGTCATGGCCGCCACCCGGGTCTACTCGACCGCCGCCTACTGGGCCGCCGCCGGCTTCGCGCTGCTCTTCGGCCTCTGCCCCAAGTTCGGCGCGGTCGTCGCCGCGATCCCCGGCGGCGTCCTCGGGGGCATCACCGTGATCCTGTACGGCATGATCGGCCTGCTCGGCGCCCAGATCTGGGTCAACGCCAAGGTCGACCTGCGCAACCCGCTCAACCTGGTCCCGGCCGCCGCCGGCATCATCATCGGCGTCGGCGGCGTGAAGCTGACCTTCACCGACACCTTCGAGCTGGGCGGCATCGCGCTCGGCACGATCGTCGTCATCACCGGCTACCACGTGCTGCGGGCCTTCGCCCCGGCCCACCTCAAGACGCAGGAACCGCTCCTGGACGCCGGTACCAGCTCGTACGAGACGAACGCGGAAGACATGTCGAAGAACTGAGTGATTCGCCCGTTCTGGGGAAGCCGGGCCCGAGGAGCACCCTCCCGGGCCCGGCGGCTGGGAGCCTGCCCCCATGGCGCAGACCCAGGGGACCGAAGAACGGATCGGCCAGTTCGTCGCGGTCGACCCCGTGGTGGACCGGATGCGGGCGCTCCGCGCGGCCTGGCATCCGGCCGACGGGGTCGCCGTGTTCAACCGGGTCTATCTGACGGTCACCGAGGAGATCGGCCACGCCATCGAGGCGGGCACCTTCGCCGACCGGCGGGCCGCCGCCACCCTCGACGTACGGTTCGCCGAGCGCTATCTCGCGGCGGTCGACGCCGCCGCCACCGGCCGTCCCGCCCCCGCCTGCTGGCGGCCCCTCTTCCACTACCGCCGCCATCCCGGCGTACGGCCGCTGCAGTTCGCGCTGGCCGGGATCAACGCCCACATCGGCCACGACCTGGCGCTCGCGGTGGTCGACGCCTGCCAGATCCTGGAGTGCGCGCCGGCCGACCTGGAGGACGAGTTCGACCGGGTCGGCGACATCCTCGTCCTCCTGGAGGAGCGCATCAGGGAGGAACTGATGCCGGGCCCGGACCTCCTGGAGGTCGCGGACCCGCTGACGCATCTGCTCGGCTGCTGGAGCCTGGACCGGGCCCGCGACGGGGCCTGGCTCGCCGCCCGCTCGCTGTGGCAGCTGCGGCGGCTGCCCGACCTGGCCGAGGAGTTCACCGAACGCCTCGACCGGTCGGTGGGCCTGGTGGGGCGGATGCTGCTCACCCCACTGGCACGCCCTTAGGAACCGGGATCAGTCCTCCGGCAGCTCGACCGGGGCGATCTCGTCGTACACGTCGCCCGGACCCGGGTTGGTGCCGTCGGTCGCGCCGCCGAAGTGGTGCATGACGCCCCAGACCGCGTTGAGCGCCGTCTGCACCGCGCCCTCGGCCCAGCCGGCCGTCCAGGAGATGTCGTCGCCGGCGAGGAAGATGCCCCGCTTGTCCTCGGGCAGCCGGTCCTGCATGAAGTGCGTGAACAGGCGGCGCTGGTAGCGGTAGTGGCCCGGCAGGTTGGCCTTGAAGGCGCCCATGAAGTAGGGCTCGTTCTCCCAGGAGACCGTCACCGGGTTGCCGATGATGTGCTTCCGGATGTCGACCTTCGGGTAGATCTCGCCGAGCGACTTCAGCATGACCTCCATCCGCTCGTTCGCCGAGAGCGGCAGCCACTTCAGGCTGTCGTCGCACCAGGTGTACGAGAGGCAGATCGTGGCCGGCTTGTCCGGGCCCTCGTCCAGGAGGTAGGTGCCGCGGGTCATCCGGTCGGTCAGCGTCATCGACATGACGTCCCGGCCGGTCTCCTCGTCCTTGTCCAGCCAGAACGGCCGGTCGACGGGGACGAACAGCTTCGAGGACTCCATGTAGTGGGTGCGCTCGATCGCGGTCCAGTGGTCGATCGGGAAGAGCGAGTCGTCGCAGGCGATCTTGGACAGCAGCATCCAGGACTGGGCGGTGAAGATCGCCGCCCGGTACGTACGGATGTCGCCGGAGGCGTCGGTGACCGTGATCCGGTTGCCGGCGGTCCGGTTCAGCCGGGTCACGGCCGGCTTCGGGGCGCCCTCGTGCAGGGAGCTGAGCGAGGTGCCCTGCGCCCAGTGGACGATCTTCTCCGGCTCGCGCTCCCACAGGCGCAGCGGCAGCTGCTGCGAGCCGCCGACGATGCCGCGGTGGTGGTCGTCGGCCTCGGTGTAGACGACGCGGAGGATCTCCAGGATGGAGTTGGGGAAGTCGGTGTCCCAGCCGCCGGTGCCGAAGCCGACCTGGCCGAAGATCTCGCGGTGCCGGAAGGACTTGAAGGCCTCGGACTCGCAGAGGAAGCCGTAGAAGGTCTGGTTGTCGAGCTTCTCGACGAGCTTCGACCAGATCTCCCGGATGCGCGGGACGTCGCGCTCGCGCATGGCCTGGTTCATGTCGGAGAAGTCGGCGCCCTCGTCGAGACAGGCGTTCCACGCGTTCATCACGTCGCGGTAGACCTGCGGGAGGTCGTCGACGGTGGTGGCGTAGTGCGACTCGCCCTTGAGGTCGACGACGGTCGACGGGGTCGACTCGGCCAGCGGGTTCGGGAAGGGCTTGGTCTCCAGGCCGACGAGGTCGATGTAGTGCTGGAGCGCGGTCGAGGAGGGCGGGAAGCGCATGGCGCCCATCTCGGCGGTGAGGCCCTCGGTGCCGGTGCCCTCGAAGCCGACGGTGCGCAGTCGGCCGCCGATCTGGTCGGCCTCGTAGACGACGGGCTTGAGGCCCATCTTCATGAGCTCGTACGCGGCGATGATGCCGGAGAGCCCGCCGCCGATGACGGCGACCTCGGTGCCGTGCTCGGTGGCCGGTATCTGGCCGAGCCCGGCCGGGTGGGCCAGGAAGTCGTCGTAGGCGTACGGGAAGTCCGGACCGAACATGGTGATCGGCGGCTGGCCGTCGCTGTGGGGGACGGCGGTCGTGGGCACCGTGGACGTCATGGGGTACGGACTCCTTGCACGGAAAAGAAAGAGATCAGGCGGGGAGGGGGAGGGCCGGTTCAGACGAGGGGGCCGTAGAGGTCCGGGCGCCGGTCGCGGAGGTAGGGGTTCTCCTGGCGGGAGGCCGCGAGGAAGGCCGGGTCGACGTCGCCGAGGACGAGCTCCTCGCCGCGTCCGGCGCGGGCCCGGGCGGTGCCGTCGGGGCCGGCCAGGGTGGAGAGGCCGACGAACTCGAAGGCGCCCTCGGGGCCGGTCCGGTTGGCGTACGCGATGTAGAGCTGGTTCTCGAAGGCGCGGACCGGGACCACGGACAGGGGCACGACCTCGGCGGGGTGCATGAGCGCGGTCGGTACGAGGAGGAGGTCCGTGCCGGCCAGGGCGTGCGCCCGGACGTTCTCGGGGAACTCGACGTCGTAGCAGATCATCATGCCGACGGTGAGGCCTTCGAGCTCCGTCTGGACGACGGCGCGGTCGCCGGGGGTGAACCACTTCAGCTCGAAGTCGCCGAAGAGGTGGGTCTTGCGGTACTGCGCGAGCGGGGCGCCGTCGGCGCCGATGAGCTGCGCGGAGTTGTACAGGACGCCGTGTCGCTCGGTGTCGCGCTCCGGGTAGCCGTAGCCGACGGCCAGGCCGTGGCGCACGGCGATCGCCGCGACGGCGCGCGAGGAGGGGCCGTCGGCCGGCTCGGCGAGGCGCGCGATGTCGGCGCCGATGGCGTAGCCGGTGAGGAAGAGCTCGGGGGCGAGCAGCACGCTCGCGCCGGCGGCCGCGGCGCGGGCGGCGGCCTCGTCGAGGATCTTGAGGTTGGCGGCCACGTCACCGAGCTCACCGGAGCTCTGGAGCAGGGCGGTGCGCAGCGCGGGCATCGGCGATCCTCGGGGGTCGAAAGTTGAGGGGGAAGACGTCAAAAACGGTACGGTTTCGCGCTCTCCCGGGACAAGGCGGAGGCGTTGCGGACCGACCGTCGAACCGTTGCGCGATCGGCGGCCGGGGCGTCGATTCGTTGCGTACGGCTCCGACCGGGGTCGTACGTCTCCCCCGCCGCGCGGCGGAGACGAGGACCGTCCTGCGGCCCGACGCCCGGGCGGGACCTGCGCGGAAGAGTGGTGCTCGTCCGGAAGGCCTGCCGAAAGGGGCACCATGAACCGCCGTACGAAGACCATCGCCGTCGCCGCTGCCGTACTGCTCACGCTGGGGGCCGGGGGTGTCGCCGTCGCCTCGGGGAACGACGCTCCCGTGCCGGCCGCCGCCACCGTCAGGGAGGCCGCCGCGCTGACCGGTACCGCCAAGCTGTACCGGCCGGCCGGGGACGACATCACGTTCAGCTTCGACGCGCACCTGGCGGCGAAGGACAACAAGGATCCCGAGGCGGCGACCGGCACCTTCCGGTTCAGCCACTACAAGGGCGGGAAGGGCGGCTACGCGGTGGCGAAGGTCGACTGCCTCACCACGGGCGGCAAGGTGGCCGTGGTGACCGGCAAGGTGATCGAGACCGACGTGGACGCCTTCCGGAACAAGCGGGTCGGGGTCTCGGTGCACGACGACGGCAAGCACGACCGTCTGGGCTACAGCTGGGTCGGGCGCGACACGAACCTGGAGGTTCCGCCCTGCCTGAGCGCGGCGCCCTTCGAGCAGGTGCAGAAGGGCACCGGCGACTTCAAGGTGCTGCCCTGGCAGATCGACTACCCGACCGAGTAGTCGCACACGACGGAGGGGCGGCGCGGGAACCACGGCCCGCACCGCCCCTCTCTCCGCGTTCCTACGCCGGTGAGCCCGAGGAGAAGCGCCGCAGCAGCGGCGAGAGGACGAGGACGGACTTGGTCCGCTCCACGAAGGGCTCGCCCGCGATGCGTTCCAGGACGCGCTCGAAGTGGCGCATGTCCGAGGCGAAGACCTGGACGACGGCGTCCGCGTCACCGGTGACGGTCGACGCGGACACCACCTCGGGATACCGCTCCAGACCTCGCCGGATGTCGTCCGGCGAGGTGTTGTGGCGGCAGTAGATCTCGACGAAGCCCTCGGTCTCCCAGCCGAGCGCCGCCGGGTCCACCCGTACGGTGAAGCCGGTGATGGCGCCCTCGGCCCGGAGCCGGTCCACGCGCCGCTTCACGGCGGGGGCGGAGAGTCCGACGAGCGAGCCGATGTCGGCGTAGCTGCGGCGGGCGTCTTCCGCGAGGGCGTGGACGATGCGTTCGTCGAGGTCGTTGAGTCGCACTACGGGTGGATCACTTCTCTGCTGGAGCCTCTGCCAGGGCCGGAGCCGTGGCCAGTCGGGAGCGGCGCATGCCGTACAGGAAGTAGAACACGAGCCCGGCGGCCATCCAGCAACCGAAGACCACCCAGGTGATGACGTCGAGGCTCGCCATGTTGTAGATGCAGAAGACGAAGCCGAGGATCGGGAAGACCGGGCCGAGGGCGACCTTGAAGGTGCGCGGCATGTCCGGGCGGGTGCGGCGGAGCACGATGACCGCGACGTTGACCAGGGCGAAGGCGAAGAGGGTGCCGATGCTGGTGGCGTCGACGAGCTTGCCGAGCGGGATGACCGAGGCGAGCACGCCGCAGAAGAGCGACACGATGACCGTGTTGATGCGCGGGGTGCCGGTCTTGCCGCTGACCTTGCCGAAGACCTTCGGGACCAGGCCGTCGCGGGACATCGCGAAGAGGACGCGGGTCTGGCCGTAGAGCACGGTGAGGACGACGCTGGCGATGGAGATGACGGCGCCGGCGGCGAGCATCGTGCCCCAGAAGGTCTGCCCGGTGACGTCGTTCATGATCGCGGCCAGGGTGGCCTCGGAGCCCTCGAAGGCCTTCCAGTGCCAGGCGCCGACGGCGACGGCCGCGACGAGGACGTACAGCACGGTGACGATGAGCAGCGAGAGCATGATCGCCCGCGGCAGGTCGCGCTTGGGGTTCTTGGCCTCCTCGCCGGCCGTGGAGGCGGCGTCGAAGCCGATGTACGAGAAGAAGAGGGTGGCGCTCGCGGCGCCGACACCGGTCATGCCGAGCGGCATGAAGTCCTTGTAGTTGCCGGACTTGAAGCCCATGAAGCCGATCGCGCAGAAGATCACGAGGGTGACGATCTTCACCCCGACCATGATCGTGTTGACGACGGCGGACTCACGGGCGCCGCCGAGCAGGAACACCATGGCGAGCATCACGACGATCAGGCCGGGCAGGTTGATGACACCGCCCTCGCCGGGAGCCGAGGAGAGCACGTCGGGGATGGTGACGCCGATGGTCCCGTCGAGCAGCTCGTTGAGGTACTCGCCCCAGCCGACGGCCACGGCGGCGACGGAGACGCCGTACTCCAGGACCAGACACCAGCCGCAGACCCAGGCGACGAGTTCACCCATCGTTGCGTACGCGTACGAGTAGGAGGACCCGGCGACCGGTATGGAGCCGGCCAGCTCGGCGTACGAGAGGGCCGAGAACAGCGCCGTGAGGCCGGCGATGACGAAGGCGATCGTGACGGCGGGGCCGGCCTTCGGAACGGCGTCGCCGAGGACGACGAAGATGCCGGTGCCGAGCGTGGCGCCGATGCTGATCATGGTCAGCTGCCACATCGAGAGCGAGCGGCGGAGGCTGCCGCCCTCTCCCTGGCCACCCTCGTCGACCAGGCGTTCCACCGGCTTGCGCCGGACGAGAGCGCCGAGAGCGGAGGTCTTCGGGGCGGTCGTGTCGACGACCGGCGGGGCTGCGCCTTGATCCAGCACTGCGGAGGCTCCTTATCGCTGCCTGTGGGGTACGGAGACGACCGCGGCGGTACGCGGGCATGCCTGAGCACACCCACAGGGGACGGGAACCGCCGAGCAGGCGGTCGACGCCACTCCTGGTACGAGGCATGAGCCTAAGGGGCAGAGCTTCGCAGTCGTAATGCAGGGTTGTTGCGCAGTGCCGGATGATCATTGCGCGCTTCGGGCACAGACGGGCAAACATTGCGCGCCCCCGCATGAATCGACACATCGGGGTGTGAACCGGCACGCGCACGCGTATGGACTCCTCATGGGGAATGACGCACGCTGCGAGCCCCTGACGACCGCCTTCGGCGGCCCACGATCGGAGGCCCCGGTGCACTGGCTCGACCCGTCACCGTTCCTGCGCGGCACGGCCTGGCTGGACGGGGGCCGGCCCGTGCGCGCCGACCCCGACGACCTCGAACGGCTGCCGTGGGACATCGCCGAGCGGGCCGCGCTGCCCATCGGGGTACGGATCGAGTTCACGGCCGCGCCCGGCACGCGCGCGGTGGAGCTCCGCTACCGGGCGGCCGTCCCGGCGCCGGACGATCCGCTGCGGGCGCTGCGCCACTGCTTCGCCCTGTGGCGGGGCACGCGGCTCGTCGGCGAGGTCTGCGCGCCTCCGGCGCCGGAGGCCGTCGTGAGGCTCCCCCTCCCGTCGGACGGCGGCGCCCCGTCGGACGGCGGCGTGTTCACCCTCCACCTCCCGGAGGACCAGGCGCCCGTGCCGCTCGCGCTGCGGGCCGTCGGAGGCGCCCTCTCCCCCGCCCCGGCGCGGCCCCGGTGGCTCGTCCACGGCGACTCGATCACCGAGGGCTGGTGGTCGACCCGCCCGGCGCACTCCTGGCCGGCCACGGCGGGGCGGCTGCTCGGCCTGGACACGGTGAATCTGGGGTACGCGGGCGGGGCGAGGGGCGAGCTACCGCTCGCCGAACACCTGTCCCGCCTCCAGGGCGATCTGATCACCCTCGCGTTCGGCACGAACTGCTGGTCCCGGGTGCCGGCGACGGCGGACTGGCTGTACGCGACGGTCCGCGCCTTCGTGGGCCTGGTACGCCAGGGTCACCCGGACGCCCCGCTGCTGATCGTCTCGCCGGTCCTGCGCCCGGAGGCGGAGCACACCCGCAACGCCCTGGGGGCGACCCTGACGGAGCTGCGGCGGGCCATGGAGCGGGCGGGCCGGGACCTGGCGACGGAGGGCGACACCCACCTCCTGGTCCTCTCCGGCCGCCCGCTGCTCGGCCCGGAGCACCTGGCGGACGGGTTGCACCCGAACGATGCGGGGCATGCGCGCATGGCGGCGGCGGTGGCGGAAGCGCTGCGGGACGCGCTGAAGCCGCCTCGCGCCCGCTCGGGCCCCTGATCCCACCCCGCGCGGGCCGCACCCGCCGTACGGGCCGGCCCGTACGGCGGGTGCGGCCCGCAACGGGCTTGGGCCCCGGGAGCGAGGTCCCGGGGCCCAAGAAGGGGTACTACTGCGTGAGCGGTCAGCTCCAGCTGGCGTGCAGCGGCTTGCCCTCCGCGTAACCCGCCGCCGACTGAAGACCGACGACCGCCTTCTCCTCGAACTCGGCGAGCGACGCCGCACCGGCGTAGGTGCAGGAGGACCGCACGCCCGCGATGATCGAGTCGATCAGGTCCTCGACGCCCGGACGCTGCGGGTCGAGGAACATGCGCGAGGTGGAGATGCCCTCCTCGAACAGCGCCTTGCGGGCGCGGTCGTAGGCGGACTCGTCCGAGGTCCGGTTCCGGACGGCGCGGGCCGAGGCCATGCCGAAGGACTCCTTGTACGCACGCCCCTGGGCGTCGTGCTGGAGGTCGCCGGGGGACTCGTACGTCCCGGCGAACCAGGAGCCGATCATCACGTTGGACGCACCGGCGGCGAGCGCCATGGCGACGTCGCGCGGGTGACGGACACCGCCGTCGGCCCAGACGTGCTTGCCGTACTTCTTCGCCTCGGCGGCGCACTCCAGGACGGCCGAGAACTGCGGGCGGCCGACGCCGGTCATCATGCGGGTGGTGCACATGGCGCCGGGGCCGACGCCGACCTTGATGATGTCGGCGCCCGCCTCGATGAGGTCCTTGACGCCCTCGGCGGCGACGATGTTGCCCGCGACGATCGGGACCTGCGGGTCGAGCGCCCGGACGGTCTTGATCGCGGAGATCATCGACTCCTGGTGGCCGTGCGCGGTGTCGATGACGAGCGTGTCGACGCCCGCGTCGAGCAGCTGCTTGGCCTTGCCGGCGACGTCGCCGTTGATGCCGACGGCGGCGGCGATGCGGAGGCGTCCCTGGGCGTCGACGGCCGGGGAGTACAGGGTCGCGCGCAGGGCGCCCTTGCGGGTGAGGATGCCGACGAGCTTGCCGTCCGCGTCCACGGCCGGGGCGTAGCGCCGGTTGTGGGCGTCGAGGGTGTTGAAGGCCTCGCGCGGGTCGATGTCGGCGTCCAGGAGGAGCAGGTCCTTGGACATGACCTCGGAGAGCTGGGTGAAGCGGTCGACGCCGGAGAGGTCGGCGTCGGTGACGACGCCCACCGGGCGGCGGTTCTCGTCGACGACGACACCGGCGTCGTGGGCGCGCTTCGGCAGCAGGGAGAGCGCGTCGGCGACGGTCTGGTGCGGCTCCAGGACGATCGGGGTGTCGAGGACGTGGTGGCGGCTCTTCACCCACGAGATGACGTCGGTGACGACCTCGATCGGGATGTCCTGCGGGATGACGACCAGGCCGCCGCGGCGGGCGACGGTCTCGGCCATCCGGCGGCCGGCGATGGCGGTCATGTTGGCGACGACGAGCGGGATGGTGGTCCCGGTCCCGTCGGGCGAGGAGAGGTCCACGGCCTGGCGGGAACCGACGGCCGAGCGGCTCGGCACCATGAACACATCGTCGTACGTCAGGTCGTAGGGCGGCTTGACGTCATTGAGGAAACGCACGTGCTGACATCCCAGTCGTTCGGATCGGCCCCTAGGCATTTCAGCCAGGGGAAAAAGCACGTAGTTCATTGTCCCACGAGGGGTGGCGCAGACGGTCCGGGCTAAACGTCCGAGCCTTGGGCGGGGCGCGCTGTCGGATCCTCCAAATGGCCGAGCGAGAGGAGGACCACGAGGCCTTCGGAGCTGGCCCGGGCCGCCGCCGAGAAGACCTCCTGGGCGATGGCCCAGTCCTCGGGACTGGCCTCGGCATAAGCCTGCCAGCCGGTCACCACGACCGCCATGGGTTCGCGCATATCGGCGAGGGAGTCGGCGAGGGCGTCCCAGTTGCGGCCGAACCAGATGGGCAGCGGCAGCGCCCGCACGCAGCGGTTCATGAAGGCGACCTTGTCGGTGACCCCGTGCAGGTCCAGGAGGACGGCGTCATCGATCCTCATCCGCGACCACCTCCCGGAACGTCTCGTAGTGGTCGTCCGTGTAGTACGTCTCCCCACCCCGGCCGGTGACGATGCGCCGGGCGCCCCGGTCGCGCTCGCCGGGGGTCTTCACCGTGTACTCGTGGTAGTAGCCGCGCTCCTTGCGGGGCAGGATCCGCTCGAAGTTCGAGAAGACGGCGCCGTCCCTGGCGTACGGGAAGGGGCCGCCGTGCGCGATGAGGGCGAGCGTCTTCCGGGCCTCGGGCGGCAGCTCCGCCACTCGTACGGTGGGGAGCCCGGAGGTCCCGGTGGGCGCTGCGGCCGCGACCGTACGGGTGGGGGCCGGGGTGGCGGTGCCGGTGCTGGTACCGCCGCCGCCCGCCGAGGAGCACCCGGCCAGGAAGACGGCGAGGACGAGCGCGAGGAGCACGCGCAGGGGCCGGAGCAACATGTCCCGAACCTACCGTCGCGGGACTGCTCCGGCCCCCAGGACCGCGCGCGCGTTCAGCTGCCGTCGGGGTCCTTGCGCTCGAGCGCCGGGTGCGTGCCGGGGCTGGACTCGGTGAGCAGGTAGTCCGCCGCGGCGCGGTCGGTGACCAGGCTGGTGACGAGCCCGGAGCGGAGCACCGCGCCGATCGCCGCCGCCTTGCGCTGCCCGCCGGCGATCGCCACGACCTCGGGGATCCGGCGCAGCCGGTCCGCCTCGACGGTGATGCAGCGCTCGCCCAGGTCGCGGCCGACCCGGCGCCCCTCGGTGTCGAAGAGGTGCGCGGACATCTCGGCGGCGACGCCCAGCGAGGCGTAGTGGGCGCGCTCGGCGTCGGAGAGCATGTCGTGGACGGTCGAGATGCCCGGCTCCCAGGAGCCGATGGAGACGCAGGCGACGGTCACCTTGTCGAAGTACTCGAAGGCCCGCGCGATGCCGGTCTGGCTGCGCAGCGCGGCCGCGGTCGCCGGGTCGGGCAGCAGCATGGGCGCGTAGATGGGGTGGGCCTCGCCGCCGGAGACCTGGGCGGCGCGCCGTACGGCCTCGACGGAGCCGCGCTCGGCGGTCCCGGCGTCGTACACCCCGGTGAGCTGGACGACCGTGCAGGGCGGCAGCCGGTCGAGGGCGGCCGCCATGTGGATGGTGGAACGGCCCCAGGCCAGGCCGAGGACGTCGCCCTCGGTGACGAGCTCGCCGAGCAGGTCGGCCGCGACCTCGCCGAGGTTCTCCGGGTCGGGCGACTCGTCGTCGCCCTCCGCCGGGGACTCGACGACGACGGCGTGGCGGAGCCCGTAGCGGGCGCGGAGCGCGTCGGATCGCTCGGCGTCCAGCTCGGCCGGTACGCGGATCTCGATCCGCACGAGGTCGCGCTCCAGGGCGGTCTCCAGGACCCGGGCCACCTTGAAGCGGCTCACGCCGAACTCCTCGGCGATCTGGATCTTGGACTTGCCCTCGAGGTAGAAGCGGCGGGCCATGGCCGCCGCCTGCACCAGCTCCGCGGGGCCCATCCGCAGGGCTGACCGTCCCGCCGACATACCCGCCACCGCGATCTCCTCACTGCTGTTCACGTACCGCTGTTCACGTACGGCTGTCGTTCACACTGTTCACACTCTGGACTCGCCGTTCATCCTGTCAGATCCGGCGGGCCTTGATCAGTCCTGTCGGCGGCCCGACGGACTGCGTTCATCCGCCGGAGGCTCAGTGGCCACACGCCCACGCGGCGGAGGCGGTCGCGGCCTCCGCGCGGGCCCGGAGCGAGGCGACGGCGGCGGCCGGATCCGCCGCTCCGTACACCGCGGAACCGGCGACGAAGACGTCGGCGCCGGCCTCGGCGCACCGCTCGATCGTGGACTCGGCGACCCCGCCGTCGACCTGGAGCCAGAGCTCCAGACCGTGCTTGGAGATCAGTTCCCGAGTGCGGCGGATCTTGGGCAGCATGATGTCGAGGAAGGCCTGGCCGCCGAAGCCGGGCTCGACGGTCATGATGAGCAGCATGTCGAGCTCGGGGAGCAGGTCCTCGTACGGCTCGATGGGCGTGGCCGGCTTGAGCGCCATCGAGGCCCGCGCGCCCTTGGCCCGGATCTCCCGCGCGAGCCGCACCGGCGCGGCGGCCGCCTCGACGTGGAAGGTCACCGAACCGGCGCCCGCCTCCACGTACTGCGGGGCCCAGCGGTCGGGGTCCTCGATCATCAGGTGACAGTCGAGCGGGGTGTCGGTGGCGCGGGCCAGCGACTCCACGATCGGCACGCCCAGCGTCAGGTTGGGCACGAAGTGGTTGTCCATCACGTCGACGTGCAGCCAGTCGGCACCGCCGACTGCCTTCGCCTCATCGGCGAGCCGGGCGAAGTCCGCGGACAGGATGCTGGGGTTGATCTGCGCCATGAGCCAAGCCTCCCACGTTCTTGGGTACTTCTTTGCCGCTGAGCGGTTTCGAATCCGGTCCAGACCAGTTTCGGTACGAAGCGACGAGTCCGGGACCGGCGCAGACCGGGAGATTACGGTCAGATGATCGAAGGGTCGGGGGCCTGCCGGTCACGCGGTCCGGCGCAGCAGCGCCAGATACATGGCGTCCGTACCGTGCAGATGCGGCCACAGCTGGACGTCCGGGCCGTCGCCGAGCGCCGGGACGCCGGGCAGCAGCGGACGGGCGTCGATCAGCTCGGCGCCACCGACCTTCTTGAGGACGTCGTCGACGACGACCCGGGTCTCGGCGAGGTGCGGCGAGCAGGTCGCGTACCCCACCACTCCGCCGACGCGCACGGCGCTCAGCGCCTCGGTGAGCAGGGCGCGCTGGAGCGGGGCGAAGCCGTCGAGGTCCTCGGGGCGGCGGCGCCAGCGGGCCTCGGGGCGGCGGCGCAGGGCGCCGAGGCCCGAGCAGGGCACGTCCACGAGGACGCGGTCGAAGGAGCCGGGGCGCCACGGCGGGCGGGTGCCGTCGGCGGCGATCACCTGATACGGGCCGGGGTTGCCGGCGAGGGCGCGCTCGACGAGGCGGGCGCGGTGCGGCTGCTTCTCGGAGGCGAGCAGGAAGGCGCCGCGCTCGGCCGCGAGGGCGCCGAGCAGGGCGGCCTTGCCGCCGGGGCCCGCGCAGCCGTCGAGCCAGCGGGTGTCGGAGCCCTCCACGGGCGCGTTGGCGAGGGCGATCGCGACGAGCTGGCTGCCCTCGTCCTGGACGCCGGCCCGGCCCTCCTTGACCGCCTCGATGGCACCGGGCTCGCCGCCCTCGGCCATCCGCAGGGCGTAGGGCGACCAGCGGCCCGGCAGGGTCTCGGTGGCGGCGGCGAGCTCCTCGGTGGTGGAGCGGCCGGGGCGGGCGACGAGGGTGACCTCGGGGCGTTCGTTGTCCGCCTCCAGGAGGTCCTCGATCCCGGCGCGGCCGCCGCCGAGGGAGTCCCAGAGCGCCGAGACGACCCAGCGGGGGTGCGAGTGGACGACGGCGAGGTGGTCCTCGGCGTCCTCGTCGTACGGCGGGGCGACCTGCTCGACCCAGGCGTCGAGGTCCTGCTGCGAGATCTTCCGCAGCACGGCGTTCACGAACTTGGCCCGTCCGTCGCCGAGCACCACCCGGGCCAGCTCGACGCTGGCGGAGACGGCGGCGTGCGTGGGGATCCGCGTCCCGAGCAGCTGGTGCGCGCCGAGCGAGAGGACGTCGAGCACGGGCGGGTCGACCTCGCGCAGCGGCCGGTCGATGCAGGCCGCGATGATCGCGTCGTACGTGCCCTGCCGGCGCAGCGTCCCGTACACGAGCTCGGTCGCGAGCGCCGCGTCCCGCCCGTCGAAGTCGCCCTTCTCGCGGGCCTTCCTCAGCAGCGGCGGCAGCACCAGGTTCGCGTAGGCGTCCCGCTCGTCCACCGCCCTGAGCGCCTCGAAGGCGAGCATCCGGACGGGGTCCTTCTGGGGCCGCCGGTAGGGCTTGGGGGGACGACGACGTGCCTGCTCGCTCAAAGGTGCTCCGCGTGACGAAATGAAGAGGGTCGAACGCTCCCAGCCTACGTCGCCCGCGGAGCCGCCCGCGCCCTACGCCCCCAGCCGCTCACCGGGGGCGATGCGGACGCCGCGGGCCCAGTCGGCGGCCTTCATCGGCTTCTTGCCCTGGGGCTGGACCCAGAGCAGTTCGACGGCGTACGAGCCGGTGCCCGCGTACACGTTGTTCTTGCCGACGGCGAGCTCGCCCGGGGCGAGGTCGGTGCGGTCCGGGAGCGGGGTGACCTGGATCAGCTTGAGGCGTTCGCCGCGGAAGACGGTCCAGGCGCCGGGGGCCGGGGTGCAGCCGCGGACCACGCGGTCCACCCGGAGCGCGGGGGCGGCGAAGTCGACGTGGGCGTCCTCGACCTGGATCTTCGGGGCGAGCGTGATGCCCTCGATGGGCTGCGGGACGGCCTTGAGCGTGCCGTCCTCGATGCCGTCCATGGTCGCGGCGAGCAGTCCGGCGCCCGCGAAGGCGAGCCGGGTCAGCAGGTCGCCGCTGGTGTCGGTGGGGCGGATGTCCTCGGTGACGACGCCGTAGACCGGGCCGGAGTCGAGGCCCTCCTCGATGAGGAAGGTGGACGCGCCCGTCACCTCGTCGCCGGCCATCAGGGAGTGCTGCACGGGCGCCGCGCCGCGCCAGGCGGGCAGCAGCGAGAAGTGCAGGTTGACCCAGCCGTGGACGGGGATGTCGAGGGCGACCTTGGGCAGCAGCGCGCCGTACGCGACGACCGGGCAGCAGTCCGGCGCGATCTCCCGCAGCCGGGCGAGGAACTCCTCGTCGCGGGGCCTGGCCGGCTTCAGGACCTCGATCCCGGCCTCCTCCGCCCGCTGGGCCACCGGGCTGGCGACGAGCCGCCGGCCGCGCCCCGCCGGGGCGTCGGGCCGGGTGACCACGGCGGCCACCTCGTGCCGCCCGGAGGCGAGCAGGGCGTCCAGGGCGGGAACGGCGACCTCGGGGGTGCCTGCGAAGACGAGCTTCATGGGTGGGACTGCCTGTCTCTCCGGGGGCGTTGCGGGCAGCGCACCAGTCTAGGCGCCCTACGGGGAAGGGGGCGTACGGGAGGACGAGCGCCCCGCGCATATGCGTGTACGCCCCCGCAGCGTGACCCAACTCCCGGTGGCGCGTTGGTCAAGAGAGATTGACCGAATCGGGCCGCTGTTCCCCCTCCGCGGCCCGCCCCCTTAAACGCCGGTTCGAGAGGCTTTCACATGGCCGACCACGCAACCCACGACGCCCAAGCCCGGGCAAGTCTGCACCTGTTGGTGCGGGACATCGAGCGGGTCCGGCGGCAGGTGGACGCACTGCGCACGCTCACGGCCCAGCTGGGCAATGTCTACCGCCCTCGCCGCTCCGGCCCGTCGACGGGCTTCGTCGTCTACGGGCGCGCGCCCGCCCCGACCGTACGTCTCGCCCAGGAGTTGCGGGACAGTGTCGAGACGCTGGTGACCGCGGCGGTCGACTTCGACCGCTCGCTCGGGTTCTCCTGGGACGCGGTGGGTTCCGCGCTCGGGGTCACCAAGCAGGCCGTCCACCGCCGCTACGGCGCCCGTCGCGCGCCCCAGCCGGGCGTGGCCGTGGACCAGGACCACGCGGTGGAGCCGGGCGTGACCCGTGCGATCCCCTCGGTCCCCGCCGCCCGTTCGATGCCGCCGCAGCCCACCTCGGGCAGCGCCGCCCTCCGCGAGGACCCGCGCCCGCCGGCCTTCCCCGGCCCGCGCAACGTCTGACCCCGTACGCGCAACACGGCCGCCCGCCCCACCGGGGACGGGCGGCCGTGGCGTGTCCGGGGACGGCGGCGTCAGCCGATGTCCGGCGGGTCCACGCGGATCCGTACCGGGTCCCCGCCGCCGCGCGCGAGGCGCCCCGCCCTGGCCTGTTTGAGCGAGGCCGCCAGGGCCGCGCCGCTGCCGGGCGGAACCCGGACCAGGGCCCGCTCCCACTGCTCGCCCTGCGGCGGGTCGCCGGGTCTGCGCGGCCCGCCGGGCCGGACGACGGGCAGCGGCACGGGGCCGAGGACCTCGGCGTCGGCGGGGAGCCCGGCCGCGGCCAGGAAGCCTTCGACGGCCTCCGCCGGCCCGGTGACGGCGGCCATCCGGGAGACCGGCGGGAAGCCCAGCTCGGCCCGCTCGGCCAGTTCCCGCTGGGCGTGTCCCACGGGGTCCCAGCGGACGAGCGCCTGGACGGGCCGGAGGGTCGGTTCGGCGACCACGACGACGGTGCCGCCCTCGGCCTGCCCCCGGACGAGGGAGGCCGCGTCGATCCAGCGGCGCAGCGCCTCCTCGCCCGCGCGCAGGTCGGGCCGGCCGAGCATGGCCCAGCCGTCGAGGAGCAGCGCGGCCGCGTAGCCGCCCTCGGCGACGGGCTCGGCGCCGGGGGTGGAGACGACGAGCGCGGGACGCCCGGGGACGCTGTCCAGGACGTGGTCGCGTCCGGAGGTCCGTACCGGCACGGCGGGGAACGCCCGGCCGAGCTCCTCCGCGGTCCGCCGGGCGCCGACCACCTGGGCCCGCAGCCGGGCCGAGCCGCACTCCGCGCAGTGCCAGTCGGGGGCGCCGCGCCCGCACCAGCCGCACCGCAGCTCCTGCTGCTCGGGGGCTTCCAGGGGCCCGGCGCAGTGCCGGCAGCGGGCGGGCGTGCGGCAGCGCTCGCAGGCCAGCCTCGGTACGTACCCGCGCCGGGGCACCTGGACGAGCACCGGCCCGGTCTTCAGGCCTTCCCGTACGGTCTGCCAGGCGAGCGAGGGCAGCCGGGCGGCGCGCGCGGCCTCGTCGCGGGCGAGTTCGCCGTCGCCGACGGTACGGATCAGGGGGGCGGCCCTGCGGACCTGTTCGCGGCCGGCGTCCAGCGGCCGGGCCCAGCCGGACTCGACGAGCTGGGCGGCCTCGACGGTGCAGCTGGTGGAGCCGAGGAGGAAGGCGCACCGGTCGTGGGCGGCGCGCAGCAGCAGCACCTCGCGCGCGTGGGGCTGCGGGGCGTGCGGTTCGCTGTGGCTGCCGTCGCCGTCGTCCCAGATGACGACGAGCCCGAGGTCCCGTACGGGGGCGAACATGGCGGCCCGGGTGCCGACGACGGCCCGCACGGCGCCGCGCCGGGCAGCCAGCCACTGCGCGTACCGCTTCTCGGGTCCCGCCTCGGCGGTGAGCAGCGCGTGCCGCCCCTCCCCCAGGACCTCGGTCAGTGCCGCGTCGACCCGGCCGGCGGCCCGTCCGTCGGGGACGACGACGAGCGCGCCCCGCCCGGAGGCGAGGGTCGCGGCCACGGCCCGGGCGATCTCCTGGGCCCAGTACGGCCCCGGCAGCGCGTTCCACACGGCCCGGGGCGCCCCGCCGCGCGCGAGGGAGTCGAGGAACGCGGGCCCGCGCTCGTACCGCGTCCAGCTGCCCGGCTCCGGCGGTCCCGGCGGCGGCAGCGGCGCGGGCGAGGGCTTGCGCTCGGCGGTCGCGTTGCGCGGCGGGACGGCCAACTGGAGGACGTCGGCGAGGCTTCCCGCGTACCGGTCGGCGACGGCCCGGGCGAGGCCGAGCAGCTCCGGCCCGAGCACCGGCTCCGGCGAGACGACGTCGGCGAGCGCGGCGAGCGGCCCCGAGTAGTCCGACTCGGCGCGCCGCTCCACCAGGAACCCGTCGATGAGCCGGCCGCCCTCGCGCCGCCCGCCCCGCACCTGGTGGGCGCCCGCCCCGAACCGCACCCGCACCCGCACCCCGGGCCGGGCGGCCTCGTCCAGCTCCTCGGGGACCGCGTAGTCGAAGAACTGGTCGAGGTGGAGCGCCCCCTTGTTCACGACGACCCGCGCGACCGGCAGCTCCTTGGCCAGCGCGGCCCCCCGCCAGGTCCGCGGCTTGGCCCGCGGCACCTTCGCCCTCCGTACGGTCTCCCGGATGAGCGCGAGCTGCTCGGGCTCGTCGGACTTCTCGTTCTCGCTGCTCACAGCCCCATACCTACCAGACGCCACCGACAGCCGGGCATGGCCGAAGCCCGGCACCCCCTCGGGGTACCGGGCTTCGGTCGTTTCGGCCTGGGATTACAGGCCGGCGGCCTGGCGCAGGGCCTCCACGCGGTCCGTGCGCTCCCAGGTGAAGTCCGGCAGCTCGCGGCCGAAGTGGCCGTAGGCGGCGGTCTGGGAGTAGATCGGGCGGAGCAGGTCGAGGTCGCGGATGATCGCGGCCGGGCGGAGGTCGAAGACCTCGCCGATGGCGTTCTCGATCTTCTCGGTCTCGACGGTGTTGGTGCCGAAGGTCTCGACGAAGAGGCCGACGGGCTCCGCCTTGCCGATCGCGTAGGCGACCTGGACCTCGCAGCGCGAGGCGAGGCCCGCGGCGACGACGTTCTTGGCGACCCAGCGCATGGCGTAGGCGGCCGAGCGGTCGACCTTGGACGGGTCCTTGCCGGAGAAGGCGCCGCCACCGTGGCGGGCCATGCCGCCGTAGGTGTCAATGATGATCTTGCGACCGGTGAGGCCGGCGTCGCCCATCGGGCCGCCGATCTCGAAGCGGCCGGTCGGGTTCACGAGCAGGCGGTAGCCGTCGGTGTCGAGCTTGATGCCGTCCTCGACGAGCTGCTTCAGCACGTGCTCGACGACGAACTCGCGAATGTCGGGCGCGAGCAGCGACTCGAGGTCGATGTCCGAGGCGTGCTGCGAGGAGACGACGACCGTGTCGAGGCGGACGGCCTTGTCGCCGTCGTACTCGATGGTGACCTGGGTCTTGCCGTCGGGGCGCAGGTACGGGATGGTCCCGTTCTTGCGGACCTCGGTGAGACGGCGGGAGAGCCGGTGCGCGAGGTGGATCGGCAGCGGCATCAGCTCGGGGGTCTCGTCCGACGCGTAGCCGAACATCAGGCCCTGGTCGCCGGCGCCCTGCTTGTCGAGCTCGTCCTCGTCGCCCTCGACGCGCTTCTCGTACGCGGTGTCGACACCCTGGGCGATGTCCGGGGACTGGGATCCGATGGACACCGACACGCCGCAGGAGGCGCCGTCGAAGCCCTTCTTCGAGGAGTCGTAACCGATCTCGAGGATCTTGTTCCGGACGAGGGTCGGGATGTCCGCCCACGCCTTGGTGGTCACCTCACCGGCGACGTGCACCAGGCCGGTGGTGATCAGCGTCTCGACGGCGACGCGCGAGGTGGGGTCCTCGCGCAGCAGTGCGTCGAGAATGGTGTCGCTGATCTGGTCAGCGATCTTGTCGGGGTGGCCCTCGGTGACGGACTCCGAGGTGAACAGACGACGGGACACAACGCTCCCTGGGGTTGCAGCGGCTGCTGGCTACTCGTGACGCGGACCGGCAGGGGGCTGCGCCCCGCGACGTTCCACGAACAGTCTATCGGTCGTGGTCGGGCAATGGACCAGGTGTCTCGCCTGGCGAATACCGGTGACCGGGTGAAACCGGTCTCCGGCAAGGCCGACGTGCCCACCCGGGTGGGGCGCAAATCACTCCTGGGACGGCGTTTCGCGTCCCGGGAAAATGAGATCACGCCGACCCCCGGCCCGTCCGCCGGAACGGGCGAGATGCGTCAGATCGTGGAGCGCAGCCGCGGCAGGACCAGGTCCCAGACCGTCTCGGCGAGCGCTTCCTTCGGCCCGTACGGTACGGGGGTCTCGGCGCCGTCCGACGCGAGGACGACGGCCTCGTTCTCCTCGGAACCGAAGGTCTTGCGCTCCCCCACCTCGTTGACGACGAGCAGGTCGCAGCCCTTCCGGCGGAGCTTCGCGCGGCCGTTGGCGAGGACGTCGTCGGTCTCGGCGGCGAAGCCGACGACCACCTGGCCGGGCAGGGCGCGGTCGGCGGCCAGCTCGGCGAGGATGTCGGGGTTGCGGACGAGTTCGATCGTCGGCGCGCCGCCGTCGTCCGTCTTCTTGATCTTGCCGGGGGCGTAGGCGGCCGGACGGAAGTCGGCGACGGCGGCGGCCATCACGACCGCGTCGGCGTCGGCGGCGGCCTTGAGGACGGCCTCGCGGAGCTGGACGGCGGTGCCGACGTGGACGACGTCGACCCCGGCCGGGTCGGGGATGCCGGTGTTCGCCTCGACGAGGGTGACCCGGGCGCCGCGGGCGGCGGCGGCCTTCGCGAGGGCGTAGCCCTGCTTCCCGGAGGAGCGGTTGCCGAGGTAGCGGACGGGGTCGAGGGGCTCGCGGGTGCCGCCGGCGCTGACGACCACGTGACGTCCCGCGAGGTCGGGGGCGGTCACGCCGCGCGCGAGGATCCTCTTGCAGACCTCGAAGATCTCCGCCGGGTCGGGCAGCCGGCCCTTGCCGGTGTCGACGCCGGTGAGTCGGCCGACGGCGGGCTCGATGACGACGGCGCCGCGGCGGCGGAGGGTGGCCACGTTCTCCTGGGTGGCCGGGTGCTCCCACATCTCGGTGTGCATGGCGGGGGCGAAGACGACCGGACAGCGCGCGGTGAGCAGCGTGTTGGTGAGCAGGTCGTCGGCGAGGCCGTGGGCGGCCTTGGCGAGCATGTCGGCGGTGGCGGGGGCGACGACGACGAGGTCGGCGGCCTGGCCGATCCGCACGTGCGGGACCTCGTGGACGGACTCCCACACCTCGGTGGAGACGGGGTTCCCGGAGAGCGCGGACCAGGTCGCCGCGCCGACGAAGTGAAGCGCGGAGTCGGTGGGGACGACGCGCACGTCGTGACCCGACTCGGTGAGCCTGCGGAGCAGCTCGCACGCCTTGTAGGCGGCGATGCCGCCGCTCACGCCCAGGACGACCTTCGGCTTGGACACGACTTCCACGACTCCCCGCACTCGGCTGCGTACGACTCCATGAGACACCACAGGCCCGGCGGATGTTCCGCCGGGCCTGTGGTGACAAGCATTACAAGCGCTGTGTGCTTACTGCGCGGGGCCCTCGATGGCCTCGGACGTCAGCAGACCCGCGTTGATCTCGCGCAGGGCGATCGAGAGCGGCTTCTCGTGGACGTGGGTGTCGACGAGCGGACCCACGTACTCCAGGAGACCCTCGCCGAGCTGGGAGTAGTACGCGTTGATCTGCCGCGCGCGCTTGGCCGCGTAGATCACGAGGCTGTACTTCGAGTCCGTGGCCTCGAGCAGCTCGTCGATCGGCGGGTTGATGATGCCCTCGGGCGCGGTGATGGAAGAGGACACGCTCTACCTTCCGAAGATGGAAAAAAGATCAGACAACGTGCATCAACGTTAGCAGCTCGCGTGCGACGTCCTCGACGGAGGTGTTGACGAGCGTGGTGTCGAACTCCGACTCGGCGGCCAGCTCGACCTTCGCGGCCTGCAGGCGGCGCTCGATGACCTCGGGCGACTCGGTGCCGCGGCCGGTGAGCCGGCGGACCAGCTCCTCCCAGCTCGGCGGGGCCAGGAAGACCAGCTGGGACTCCGCCATGGAGTCCTTCACCTGGCGGGCGCCCTGGAGGTCGATCTCCAGGAGCACGGGCTCGCCGGAGTCCAGACGCTCCAGGACCGCGCCGCGCGGGGTGCCGTAGCGGTTGCCCGCGAACTCGGCCCACTCGAGGAGCTCACCGTTGGCGATCAGCTTGTCGAACTCGTCGTCCGTGACGAAGAAGTAGTGGACGCCGTGCTTCTCGCCGGGGCGGGGCTTCCGCGTCGTCGCCGACACCGAGAGCCAGACCTCGGGGTGGACCTTGCGCATATGAGCGACGACCGTGCTCTTGCCGACCCCTGAGGGGCCGGAGAGCACGGTCAGCCGCGGACGTACCTCTGCTGCCATGCAGCAATTATTCCAGCTTCACCGGGGTGCCCGGGACGCGTGTCCCGGATCGGGAAGCCCCACCGGTCGCCGATCAGGCGCCGGTGCTGCCGAACTCGCGCTCCAGGGAGGCGATCTGGTTGGAGCCGAGACCGCGCACCCGGCGGCTCTCGGAGATGCCGAGCCGCTCCATGATCTGCTTGGCACGGACCTTGCCGACGCCGGGCAGGGACTCAAGGAGCGCGGAGACCTTCATCTTGCCGATGACGTCGTTCTCCTGGCCGGTCTTGATGACCTCGTGGAGGGAGGCGCCGGAGTGCTTGAGTCGATTCTTGACCTCGGCCCGCTCCCGGCGAGCCGCGGCGGCCTTTTCGAGCGCGGCTGCGCGCTGTTCAGGGGTAAGGGGCGGAAGAGCCACGCCTACGTCACCTCGGATGTCGATCTGTCGGATACGGACCGGTGAGGAACCTGGACGCCCCACACCAGTGGAGCAACGATCAACGGAGTGACCGTTGAACGCCTGCTCTGCTCCGGAGACTAGCGGCCGAGGCCGCTCCAGTCAGCGAGAACAGCGGAAAAGTCCTGGTCAGCATCGACCGACCAGGACTTTTCCGGCATATCGACCCGGTTTTGAGCCAAGTTTTCGTCAAGGAGTGAGACGGCTCACCGTCGGGCACCCCCGCCCGCTCCGACCTGCGGATTGTCCGGGGGACGGTCAGCCGGCGACGGCGGCGCGGATCTCGTCCGCGTAGCGGTGCGCCGAGTCCCGCAGGGCGGCCACGTCCGGGCCCTCGCGCAGGACCCCGCGGCTGACGTTCGGGACCACGTTGCGGACCGCCGCGCCGAAGACGGCCGGGAGGTCGGCGGGGGTCGCGCCCTGGGCGCCGATGCCGGGGGCGAGGAGCGGCCCGTTGATGTCGAGGTCGAAGGAGGACAGGTCGCCGAGGGTGGCGCCGACGACCGCGCCGAAGGAGCCCATCGGGGTCTCCCCCGCGTTCTCCTCGGCGAGGTGGGCGAGCATCGTCGCGCCGATGGTCCGGCCGTCCTCGCGGACCGCGCGCTGGACCTCCGCGCCCTCCGGGTTGGAGGTGAGGGCCAGGACGAAGAGGCCGGCGCCGGACTCCCGGGCCAGGTCGACGGCCGGCTTCAGGGCGCCGTAGCCGAGGTACGGGGAGACCGTCAGGGCGTCGGAGAAGAGCGGGGAGTCCTTGCGCAGGAAGGTCTCCGCGTACGCGGCCATGGTGGAGCCGATGTCGCCGCGCTTGGCGTCCATGACGACCAGACCGCCCGCCGCGCGCAGATCGGCGGTGGCGCGCTCCAGGACGGCGATGCCGCGCGAGCCGAAGCGCTCGAAGAAGGCGGACTGCGGCTTGAAGACGGCCACGGTCTCGGCGAGGGCCTCGACGACGGTGAAGGTGAAGCGCTCCAGACCGGCGATGTCGTCGGTCAGGCCCCAGGAGTCGAGCAGGGCGGCGTGCGGGTCGATGCCGACGCAGAGCGGACCGCGCTCGTCCATGGCGGAGCGCAGGCGGGTGCCGAAGGAGAGGGTCACAGGGCGGCCTTTCGGTTGTCGGCGCCGACGGCCTCGGCGAGGGTGGCGTACGGGGAGGCCGCGAGGCGCGCGGCGAGGCCCTTGTGGATCGCGCGGGCGTAGAACGGGCCCTCGTAGATGAAGGCGCTGTAGCCCTGGATGAGGGTGGCGCCGGCGAGGATGCGCTGCCAGGCGTCCTCGGCGTTCTCGATGCCGCCGACGCCGACCAGGACGAGGCGGTCGCCCACGCGCGCGTGGAGGCGGCGCAGGACGGCCAGGGAGCGCTCCTTGACGGGCGCGCCGGACAGGCCGCCGGTCTCCTTGATGAGCGCGGGGTCGGACTTCAGGCCGAGGCCCTCGCGCGCGATGGTGGTGTTGGTGGCGATGATGCCGTCGAGGCCGAGCTCCAGGGCGAGGTCGGCGACCGCGTCGACGTCCTCGTCGGCCAGGTCGGGGGCGATCTTGACGAGGAGCGGGACGCGGCGGTCGGTGACCGTGCGGTCGGCGGCCTCGCGGACGGCGGTGAGGAGCGGGCGCAGGGACTCGGTGGCCTGGAGGTTGCGCAGGCCGGGGGTGTTCGGGGAGGAGACGTTGACGACGAGGTAGTCGGCGTGCGCGGCGAGGCGCTCGGTGGACTTCACGTAGTCGGCGACGGCCTCGGCCTCGGGGACGACCTTGGTCTTGCCGATGTTGACGCCGACGACCGTCTTGAAGACCGGGTTGCGGGCGCCCAGGCGCTCGGCGACGGCGGCGGAGCCCTCGTTGTTGAAGCCCATGCGGTTGATCAGGGCGCGGTCCGGGACGAGCCGGAAGAGGCGCTTCTTGGGGTTGCCGGGCTGGGCCTCGCCGGTGACGGTGCCGATCTCGACGTGGTCGAAGCCGAGCATCGACATGCCGTCGATGGCGACGGCGTTCTTGTCGAAGCCGGCGGCGAGCCCGAAGGGGCCGTGCATCCGCAGGCCGAGGGCCTCGGTGCGCAGCTCCTTGTACCGGGGCGCGAGGACGGCGGCGACGAAGGTGCGGAGCACCGGGATGCGGGCGGCGAGGCGGATCCACCGGAAGGCCATGTAGTGGGCCTGCTCGGGGTCCATCCGCTTGAAGACCAGGTTGAAGAAGAACTTGTACATGGGGTGTCGCTCCAGGTCATGACGAGGGGGACACCGCATGTCTGCCGGTGTCCCCCTCCTCGTACGGGCTCTTAGTCGCGGGCCGCGGTCAGGTGCTCCGCGTGCTCCTGGAGCGAGCGGACGCCCACGTCGCCGTGGTTGAGCGCGTCGATGCCCTGGACGGCCGCGGCGAGCGCCTGGACCGTGGTGAGGCAGGGGACGCTGCGCGCCACCGCGGCCGTACGGATCTCGTAGCCGTCGAGGCGGCCGCCTGTGCCGTACGGGGTGTTGACGATCAGGTCGACCTGGCCGTCGTGGATGAGCTGCACGATGGTCTTCTCGCCGTTGGGGCCTTCGCCCTCGCTGAGCTTGCGGACGACCGTGGCGTTGATGCCGTTGCGCTTGAGGACCTCGGCGGTGCCGGAGGTGGCGAGCAGCTCGAAGCCGTGGGCGACGAGCTCGCGGGCCGGGAAGATCATCGAGCGCTTGTCGCGGTTGGCGACCGAGATGAACGCGCGGCCCTTGGTGGGCAGCGGGCCGTAGGCGCCGGCCTGCGACTTGGCGTAGGCCGTGCCGAAGACCGCGTCGATGCCCATGACCTCGCCGGTGGAGCGCATCTCCGGGCCGAGGACGGTGTCGACGCCGCGGCCGTGCACGTCGCGGAAGCGCGACCACGGCATCACGGCCTCCTTGACGGAGATCGGCGCGTCGAGCGGCAGGGTGCCGCCGTCGCCGTTCTTCGGCAGCAGGCCCTCGGCGCGCAGCTCGGCGATGGTGGCGCCGAGCGAGATGCGGGCGGCGGCCTTCGCGAGCGGCACGGCGGTCGCCTTCGAGGTGAAGGGGACGGTCCGGGAGGCGCGCGGGTTGGCCTCCAGGACGTAGAGGATGTCGCCGGCCATGGCGAACTGGATGTTGATCAGTCCGCGGACGCCGACGCCCTTGGCGATGGCCTCGGTGGAGGCGCGCAGGCGCTTGATGTCGTAGCCGCCGAGGGTGATCGGGGGCAGGGCGCAGGCCGAGTCGCCGGAGTGGATGCCGGCCTCCTCGATGTGCTCCATGACGCCGCCGAGGTAGAGCTCCTCGCCGTCGTAGAGCGCGTCGACGTCGATCTCGATGGCGTCGTCGAGGAAGCGGTCGACCAGGACCGGCCGGGTGGGGCTGATCTCGGTGGACTCGGCGATGTACGACTCCAGGCGGGCCTCGTCGTACACGATCTCCATGCCGCGGCCGCCGAGCACGTACGAGGGGCGCACGAGGACGGGGTAGCCGATCTCGTCGGCGATGGCCTTGGCGCCGGCGAAGGTGGTCGCGGTGCCGTGCTTCGGCGCGGGGAGCCCGGCCTCGGCGAGGACGCGGCCGAAGGCGCCGCGGTCCTCGGCGGCGTGGATGGCCTCCGGGGAGGTGCCGACGACCGGCACGCCGTTGTCCTTGAGCGCCTGCGACAGGCCCAGCGGGGTCTGGCCGCCGAGCTGGACGACGACACCGGCGACGGGGCCGGCGAGGGTCTCGGCGTGGACGATCTCCAGGACGTCCTCGAGCGTCAGCGGCTCGAAGTACAGACGGTCGGAGGTGTCGTAGTCCGTGGAGACGGTCTCCGGGTTGCAGTTGACCATCACGGTCTCGTAGCCGGCGTCGCTCAGGGCGAAGGAGGCGTGGACGCAGGAGTAGTCGAACTCGATGCCCTGGCCGATGCGGTTCGGGCCGGAGCCCAGGATGATCACGGCGGGCTTCTCGCGCGGGGCGACCTCGCTCTCCTCGTCGTACGAGGAGTAGAAGTACGGGGTCTTGGCGGCGAACTCGGCGGCGCAGGTGTCGACCGTCTTGTAGACCGGGCGGACGCCGAGGGCGTGCCGGACCTCGCGGACGACGTCCTCGCGCAGGTCCCGGATCTCGGCGATCTGGGCGTCGGAGAAGCCGTGGCGCTTGGCCTCGGCGAGCAGCTCGGGGTCGAGCTTCTCGGCGGCGGCCAGCTCGTCGGCGATCTCCTTGATCAGGAAGAGCTGGTCGACGAACCACGGGTCGATCTTCGTGGCGTCGAAGACCTCCTGCGGGGTGGCGCCGGCGCGGATGGCCTGCATGACGGTGTTGATGCGGCCGTCGGTCGGGCGGACCGACTCGCGGAGGAGTTCGGCCTTGTCGCCGGGCTCGCCGACGAAGGTGAACTGCGAGCCCTTCTTCTCCAGGGAGCGCAGGGCCTTCTGGAGCGCCTCGGTGAAGTTGCGGCCGATGGCCATGGCCTCGCCGACCGACTTCATCGTGGTGGTGAGGGTGGAGTCGGCCTGCGGGAACTTCTCGAAGGCGAAGCGCGGGGCCTTGACGACGACGTAGTCGAGCGTGGGCTCGAAGGACGCCGGGGTCTTCTCCGTGATGTCGTTCGGGATCTCGTCCAGCGTGTAGCCGACGGCGAGACGGGCCGCGATCTTGGCGATCGGGAAGCCGGTCGCCTTGGAGGCGAGCGCCGAGGAGCGGGAGACGCGCGGGTTCATCTCGATGACGATGATCCGGCCGTCGTCCGGGTTGACGGCGAACTGGATGTTGCAGCCGCCGGTGTCGACGCCGACCTCGCGGATGATCGCGATGCCGATGTCGCGCAGGCGCTGGTACTCGCGGTCGGTGAGGGTCATCGCCGGGGCGACGGTGATCGAGTCACCGGTGTGGACGCCCATCGGGTCGAAGTTCTCGATGGAGCAGACGACCACGACGTTGTCGTGCTTGTCGCGCATGAGCTCCAGCTCGTACTCCTTCCAGCCGAGGATGGACTCCTCCAGGAGCACCTCGGTGGTCGGGGAGAGCGTGAGGCCCTGGCCGGCGATGCGGCGCAGCTCGTCCTCGTCGTGGGCGAAGCCGGAGCCGGCGCCGCCCATGGTGAAGGAGGGGCGGACGACGACGGGGTAGCCGCCGAGCTCGTCGACGCCCTTGAGGACGTCGTCCATGGAGTGGCAGATGACGGAGCGGGCGGACTCGCCGTAGCCGATCTTGGCCTTGACGGCCTCGACGACGCCCTTGAAGAGGTCGCGGTCCTCGCCCTTGTTGATGGCCTCGACGTTGGCGCCGATGAGCTCGACGCCGTACTTCTCGAGGACGCCCTGCTCGTGCATGGAGATCGCGGTGTTGAGCGCGGTCTGGCCGCCGAGGGTGGGCAGGAGGGCGTCGGGGCGCTCCTTGGCGATGATCTTCTCGACGAACTCGGGGGTGATCGGCTCGACGTAGGTGGCGTCGGCGATCTCCGGGTCGGTCATGATCGTGGCCGGGTTGGAGTTGACCAGGATCACCCGCAGGCCCTCGGCCTTGAGGATGCGGCAGGCCTGGGTGCCGGAGTAGTCGAACTCGGCGGCCTGGCCGATGACGATCGGGCCGGAGCCGATGACCAGGACGGACTGGATATCGGTGCGCTTAGGCACGCTCGGCCTCCATCAGGGATACGAAGCGGTCGAAGAGGTACGCGGCGTCGTGCGGGCCCGCGGCCGCCTCGGGGTGGTACTGGACGGAGAAGGCCGGCTGGTCGAGCAGCTGGAGGCCTTCCACCACGTTGTCGTTCAGGCAGACGTGGGAGACCTCGGCACGCCCGTAGGGGGTGTCGGAGACCTTGTCGAGGGGCGCGTCGACGGCGAAGCCGTGGTTGTGCGCGGTGACCTCGACCTTGCCGGTGGTGCGGTCCTGGACGGGCTGGTTGATGCCCCGGTGGCCGTACTTCAGCTTGTAGGTGCCGAAGCCGAGGGCGCGGCCGAGGATCTGGTTGCCGAAGCAGATGCCGAAGAGCGGCGTCTTGCGCTCCAGGACGGCCTGCATGACGGCGACGGGGCCGTCCGCGGTGGCCGGGTCGCCGGGGCCGTTGGAGAAGAACACGCCGTCGGGGTTGACGGCGTAGACGTCCTCGGCGGTGGCGGTGGCGGGGAGGACGTGGACCTCGATGCCCCGCTCGGCCATCCGGTGCGGGGTCATGCCCTTGATGCCGAGGTCGACGGCGGCGACGGTGAAGCGCTTCTCGCCGATCGCGGGGACGACGTACGTCTCCTTGGTGGCGACCTCCTCGGAGAGGTTCGCGCCCTTCATCTCGGGGGCCTGGCGGACCTCGGCGAGCATGGTGCCCTCGTCGGGCAGCGCGTTGCCGGAGAAGATGCCGACGCGCATGGCGCCGCTCTCGCGCAGGTGGCGGGTGAGGGCGCGGGTGTCGATGCCGGAGATGCCGACGACGCCCTGGTTGCGCAGCTCCTCGTCGAGGGAGCGCCGGGAGCGCCAGTTCGACGGGATGCGGGCGGGGTCGCGGACGACGTAGCCGGCGACCCAGATCTTCGCGGACTCGGGGTCCTCGTCGTTGACGCCGGTGTTGCCGACGTGGGGGGCGGTCATGACCACGACCTGGCGGTGGTACGACGGGTCGGTGAGGGTCTCCTGGTAGCCGGTCATGCCGGTGGAGAACACGGCCTCGCCGAAGGTCTCCCCCACGGCCCCGTAGGCACGGCCGCGGAAGATGCGGCCGTCCTCCAGGACGAGTACGGCGGGAACCTTTTCGGCTCCCCTGGTGGAGGTCGTCATCGTGCGATGCCTTCCGTCGTGTTGATCATGGAGTTGATGGTCTCGACCCAGGCCGTGTGCTCGGCCGCCCGGTCCGAGCGGAAGCCGGAGTCGATCTGCTTGCCGCCGTGCTCCCAGGTGACGATCAGGAGCCCGCCCTCGGTGAGGACCTTGCCGGCGATGCCCTTGTCGAGGCGGGCCTCGCGCAGGGCGGCGGTCGGCAGGAAGAAGTCGTTCGCCCCGGGGCGTACGACCTCGATCCCGGCGTCGGTGAGCGTGAGCTCGACGCGGCTGCGGGTGCCGAGGCCGTGGGCGACGATCCGGTCGAGCCACTGCCCGGCGGTCGTGGACCCGTGGTAGCGCCCGCTGAGAGTCAGTTTCGCCTCGCCGGTCGTCTCCGGCATTCCGGGCTGCGGCGGCTCGCCGCCTCCGTTGAGGGTGGTGGTGGGAGACGGGCGGGCGGGGAGCGCGGGGAGGTCCGACTGGAGGCTGCCGCGCCACTTCCAGCCCTGGCGCATGAGCCAGTACACGAGGACGACGAAGAGGAGCAGTCCGGCGACCCAGCCGAGCCGTCCGGCCCAGTCGGTCACCTCCGCCGACTTCTGTTCGGCCGCCTCTGCGGCGATTGCGATGAGTGGTGTCACGCCAGCTTCCCGTCCACGACCGTTGCCCGGCCCCGCAGGAAGGTGTGGGTGACGCGTCCCGGCAGCTCACGGCCCTCGTAGGGGGTGTTGCGGCTGCGGGAGGCGAAGTCCGCGGGGTCCACGACACCACGGTAAGCCGGATCGACCAGCGTCAGGTTCGCGGGCTCACCAGCCGAGACGGGGCGGCCGTGGCCCTTGGCCCGTCCGATGCGGGCGGGCGCGAAGGACATGCGCTCGGCGACGCCGGCCCAGTCGAGGAGTCCGGTCTCGACCATCGTCTGCTGGACGACGGAGAGGGCGGTCTCCAGGCCGACCATGCCCATGGCGGCCGCGGCCCACTCGCAGTCCTTGTCCTCGTGCGGGTGCGGGGCGTGGTCGGTGGCGACGATGTCGATCGTGCCGTCGGCCAGCGCCTCGCGCAGGGCGAGGACGTCCTTCTCGGTGCGCAGCGGCGGGTTGACCTTGTAGACCGGGTTGTACGAGCGGACCAGCTCGTCCGTGAGGAGGAGGTGGTGCGGGGTGACCTCGGCGGTGACGTCGATGCCGCGGGACTTGGCCCAGCGGACGATCTCGACGGAGCCGGCGGTGGAGAGGTGGCAGATGTGGACGCGGGAGCCGACGTGCTCGGCGAGGAGGACGTCGCGGGCGATGATCGACTCCTCGGCGACGGCGGGCCAGCCGCCGAGGCCGAGCTCGGCGGAGACGACGCCCTCGTTCATCTGGGCGCCCTCGGTGAGGCGGGGCTCCTGGGCGTGCTGGGCGACGACGCCGCCGAAGGCCTTCACGTACTCCAGGGCGCGGCGCATGATCACGGCGTCGTCGACGCACTTGCCGTCGTCGGAGAAGACGGTGACGCCGGCGGCGGAGTCGTGCATGGCGCCGAGCTCGGCGAGCTTCTTGCCCTCGAGGCCGACGGTGACGGCGCCGATGGGCTGGACGTCGCAGTAGCCGGCCTCCTGGCCGAGGCGGTAGACCTGCTCGACGACGCCGGCGGTGTCGGCGACCGGGTGGGTGTTGGCCATGGCGAAGACGGCGGTGTAGCCGCCGGAGGCGGCGGCGCGGGTGCCGGTGAGGACGGTCTCGGAGTCCTCGCGGCCGGGCTCGCGCAGGTGGGTGTGGAGGTCGACCAGGCCGGGCAGCAGGATCTGGCCGTCGGCCTCGATCACGGTCGCGCCCTCGGCGGAGAGGCCCGTACCGACCTCGGCGATGGTCTCGCCGTCGATGAGGACGTCCTGGGCTTCGCCGCCGAGGACCTGGGCACCGCGGATAAGGATCTTGCTCATGGTTACTTGTTCTCCTCGGTGCGGGTGTGGCTGACGGCGGACTCGTTGCCGCCCAGAAGCAGGTAGAGGACGGCCATCCGGACGGAGACGCCGTTGGTGACCTGCTCGACGACCGTGCAGCGGTCGGAGTCGGCGACCTCGGCGGTGATCTCCATGCCGCGGACCATGGGGCCGGGGTGCATGACGATGGCGTGCTCGGGCATCTTCGCCATCCGCTCGCCGTCGAGCCCGTAGCGGCGCGAGTACTCGCGCTCGGTCGGGAAGAAGGCGGCGTTCATCCGCTCGCGCTGCACACGCAACATCATCACGGCGTCGGACTTCGGCAGCACGCCGTCGAGGTCGTACGAGACGTCGCAGGGCCAGGTCTCGACGCCGACGGGGACCAGGGTCGGCGGGGCCACCAGGGTGACCTCGGCGCCGAGGGTGTGGAGCAGGTCGACGTTGGAGCGGGCGACCCGGCTGTGCAGGACGTCGCCCACGAGGGTGATGCGCTTGCCGGCGAGGTCCTGGCCGAGGCCCGCGTCGCGGCCGACGAGGCGGCGGCGCATGGTGAAGGCGTCGAGGAGGGCCTGGGTGGGGTGCTGGTGGGTGCCGTCGCCGGCGTTGATGACGGGGGCGTCGATCCAGCCGGAGGTGGCGAGCCGGTACGGGGCGCCGGAGGCGCTGTGCCGGATGACGACCGCGTCGACGCCCATGGCCTCCAGGGTCTGCGCGGTGTCCTTGAGGGACTCGCCCTTGGAGACGCTGGAGCCCTTGGCCGCGAAGTTGATCACGTCGGCGGAGAGGCGCTTCTCGGCGGCCTCGAAGGAGATCCGGGTCCGGGTGGAGTCCTCGAAGAAGAGGTTGCAGATGGTCCGGCCGCGCAGGGTCGGCAGCTTCTTGATGGGCCGGTCGGCCACCCGGGCCATCTCCTCGGCGGTGTCGAGGATCTGGACGGCGTCGTCGCGGGTGAGGTCGGCGGCCGAGATGAGGTGACGCATCATCGGGGTTTCTCTCCGTGGTGGGGAGGTGTGAGGGCATGCGGGTGCGCAGGGCTGTGCCCCGGGCCCCGTCGAGGGGTGCCGGTCCGGCTAGGAGGAGGCGGGCTTGCTGCCGAGCAGGACGGTGTCGCGACCGTCTTCCTCGGCGAGCAGGACCTTGACCGTCTCCCGCAGCGACGTGGGGAGGTTCTTGCCGACGTAGTCGGCGCGGATCGGAAGTTCGCGGTGGCCGCGGTCGACGAGGACCGCGAGCTGGACGGCGCGCGGGCGGCCGATGTCGCCGAGGGCGTCGAGGGCGGCGCGGATGGTGCGTCCGGAGAAGAGGACGTCGTCGACGAGGACGACGAGGCGGCCGTCGATGCCGTCACCGGGGATCTCGGTGCGGCCGATGGCGCGGGCCGGCTTCAGCCGCAGGTCGTCCCGGTACATGGTGATGTCGAGGGAACCGACCGGGATCTTGGTGCCGGTGATCGATTCGAGCTTCTCGGCGAGCCGGCGGGCGAGGTAGACGCCGCGGGTGGGGATGCCGAGGAGGACCACGTCGTCGGCGCCCTTGGCGCGCTCGACGATCTCGTGGGCGATGCGGGTCAGGACCCGCGCGATGTCCGGGGCCTCGAGAACGGGCCGGGCTTCATCGCCGTACTGCTGCTGAGTGTCCATGAAAAAACGGACCTCCTTCTCCGCCTCACGGGACGGCTCTTAAAGGACGTCGGATTTGCGCCGTTCACTTTACCAGGGGTGGGCGGGATCATCCCGCGCACCCCTGTCGTCACTCCGGGCGCCGTCCCCCGGGAGGGGGCGGTACGGACCATTCGGCTTGACGGGTAGGTGTAACGCTGCGTAACCTCACAGTGAGTTACCAGCCGCGCGGCGCAGCCGCATGTCGTCACAGCGTCCGGGAGCGTTATGTCCAGCGAATACGCAAAGCAGCTCGGGGCCAAACTCCGTGCCATCCGCACCCAGCAGGGTCTGTCCCTCCACGGGGTGGAGGAGAAGTCCCAGGGCCGCTGGAAGGCGGTCGTGGTCGGCTCGTACGAGCGCGGTGACCGCGCGGTGACCGTGCAGCGCCTTGCCGAGCTGGCCGACTTCTACGGGGTCCCGGTGCAGGAACTCCTGCCGGGCACGACCCCGGGCGGGGCCGCCGAGCCGCCGCCGAAGCTGGTCCTCGACCTGGAGCGCCTGGCCCACGTCCCGCAGGAGAAGGCCGGCCCGCTCCAGCGCTACGCGGCGACGATCCAGTCGCAGCGCGGCGACTACAACGGCAAGGTGCTGTCGATCCGTCAGGACGACCTGCGCACGCTCGCCGTCATCTACGACCAGTCCCCCTCGGTCCTCACCGAGCAGCTGATCAGCTGGGGCGTCCTGGACGCGGACGCGCGCCGCGCGGTCGCCCACGAGGACAACTGACCCTGCCGAGGGCGTAGCAGAAACGTACCGCCGGGCCCGTGGACGTCATCCGACGTTCACGGGCCCGGCACTTTTCTTTCCCCCAGGAGCCCCTGGTACGCGAACAGGAGCCCCGGATACGCGAAGGGGCCCGCAGCACCGAGTGCTGCGGGCCCCTTCGCGCGCCGTACGGGACCTAGGCGTCCGCGTCGCGGCGCAGGCGCGGCTTCAGGTCCTTGAAGCGCCCCAGCAGACCGTTGACGAAGGTCGGGGACTCGTCGGTGGAGAACTCCTTGGCGAGCTGCACCGCCTCGTCGATCGCGACCGCGTCGGGCGTGTCGTCCTCCCAGATCACCTCGTACGCACCGAGGCGCACGATGTTCCGGTCGGCGACGGGCATCCGGTCGAGGTCCCAGTCCACCGCGTAGGTCGCGATGAGCTCGTCGATCCGCGCCACGTGGGCGGCGTACCCCTCGACCAGCTGCATGGTGAAGTCGTTGACCGGCGGCTGGCGGTCGTCGGACCGCGAGAGCCGGACCTGGTCCGCGAGGACCTCCTGGACGGAGGCGCCGCGCTGGTCGGCCTCGAAGAGGATCTGGAAGGCGCGCTTGCGCGCCTTGCTCCGAGCAGCCACGGCTACTTGTTCACCCGGCCGAGGTAGCTGCTGTCGCGGGTGTCGACCTTGACCTTCTCACCGGTGGTGATGAAGAGCGGGACCTGGATCTCGTGGCCGGTCTCCAGGGTGGCGGGCTTGGTGCCACCGGTGGAGCGGTCGCCCTGGACGCCCGGGTCGGTGTGCTGGATGGTCAGCTCGACGGCGGCCGGGAGCTCGACGTAGAGCACCTCGCCCTCGTGCTGCGCGACCGAGGCGGTGAAGCCCTCGACGAGGAAGTTGGCGGTGTCGCCGACGGCCGCACGGGAGACGTGCAGCTGGTCGTAGGTCTCCATGTCCATGAAGACGAAGTAGTCGCCGTCCATGTAGGAGAACTGCATGTCGCGGCGGTCGATGGTGGCCGTGTCGACCTTCACACCGGCGTTGAAGGTCTTGTCGACGACCTTGCCGGACAGCACGTTCTTGAGCTTGGTGCGCACGAAGGCCGGGCCCTTGCCGGGCTTGACGTGCTGGAACTCGACGACGGACCAGAGCTGGCCGCCTTCGAGCTTGAGCACCATGCCGTTCTTGAGGTCGTTCGTGGAAGCCACGGTTGCGGAATCTCCTGGACTGACGTGGACCGAGAAGGCAGGGCGCGCCTACAGCGCGAGCAGCTCCTTGGTCGTGATGGTGAGTAGCTCGGGTCCGCCGTCCGCCTCCTGGCGTACGACGAGCGTGTCATCGATCCGGACTCCGCCCCGGCCCGGGAGGTGGACCCCCGGTTCGACGGTGACCGGCACGCAAGCGTCCAGTTTACCCATGGCCGAAGGTGAGAGCTGCGGGTCCTCGTCGATTTCGAGCCCCACTCCGTGCCCGGTGAGGGGCACGGTGGCCCCCGCGTGCCCCGCGGCGTCCAGGATCTGGCGGGCCGCCCGGTCCACGTCCCGGTAGTCGGCGCCGGGCGCGAGGGACTCGCGGCCGGCCCGCTGAGCGGCGAAGACGAGCTCGTACAGCTCGATCTGCCAGTCGGCGGGGGTGGTGCCGATGACGAACGTCCGGCCGATCTCGCACCGGTAGCCGCGGTAGTCCGCGCCGAGGCAGACGGTGAGGAAATCGCCCTCCTCGACCCGGCGGTCGGTGGGCCGGTGCCCCCGGCGCCCGGAGTGCGGTCCCGTCCCCACCGAGGTCGGGAAGGCGGCCCCGTCGGCGCCGTGGTCGACGAGCCGCCGCTCCAGCTCCAGGGCGAGGTGGCGCTCGGTCCGCCCCACCAGGATCGACTCCAGGAGCTCGCCGAGGGCCTGGTCGGCGATCTCCGCCGCGATCCGCAGGCAGGCGATCTCGTCCTCGTCCTTGACGATCCTGAGCTGCTCCACGGCGCAGGCGAGGTCGGCGAGGCGCAGTGCGGGGGCGACGGAGCCCATGGCCCGGTGCCGGGCGACCGTCAGATGGTGCTCCTCGACGGCGAGCGCGTCGGCGCCGGCCCGGCGGGCCAGGTCGACGGCGGCGACCGCCGGATCACCGCCCCCGGCGGGCATGACCTGCTGCCGGAGCAGTTCGTCGAGCCGCCCGTCGGCCGGTTCGCCACCGGGCGCGACGGGGCAGAGCAGGACGTCCGCCTCCGGTTCCGGCCCGACGAGCAGGACGGCGCCGGGCGGTGAACCACCCGCGAGATAGCGGACGTTGGCGGGACGGGAGACCAGGGCCGCCGGGCTGCCCGCGGCCGCGCACCGGTCGCGCAGCCGCACACGGCGGTCCGCATACACCTCTGACATGCTCCGAGCCTACGAGCGTCGCGGCGGGCCGTCCTGTTCAGAACGGCCGTCCGGGCGGGGTCACCAGGTGGGCGGGCTCGCGATCGCGCGGGCGAGGACGTCGTCGAGGACACGTGCGGTGGTCTCGACGTCGTACGTGGAGTTGTCGATGATCGGCAGGCCCGAGCCGTACCAGCCGGCCATCCTGCCGTGGATGGCGGCGACCTCCTCGTCCGAGAGGCGCCGGTTGCCGCTGCGCTCGGCGTTGCGCTCCAGGACGATCTCCAGGCCGGGCAGCAGGACGACGGGCAGCAAGCCGGGGCCGACGTGGCGCTTCCAGCCGCCGAGGCCGACGACGGGCCGGTCCGGGAAGACGGCGTCGTCGACGATGCAGGAGATGCCGTTGGCGAGGAAGTTGCGCGCGGCGAAGCCGCAGGTGCGGCGGGGGGGCCGGTACTGCGCCTCGGAGTGCTCGTTCCAGCCGGACTGCGGGTCGGCGAAGCCCGAGCAGACCCACTCGCGGACGTCGTCGAGGCTGATGTGCGCGGTGGGCACGCGGCGGCGCTGCGCCCAGTGCCGGGCGACGGTCGTCTTGCCCGCGCCCGCGGGGCCGATGAGGAGTACGGCGAGGGTCGCCGCGCCGGTCCCGGCGCCGTGCTCCACGGGCGGCGCGAGCGGCGCGCTCACGGGCGGCAGCGGCACGTGCCCGGTCAGGTCCGCGCGCGGCGGGGCGGAGGAGGGGTGCTGCGGGGCGGCGGGGTGCGGCCCGGAGCCGGGATGCTGCGGGGCCCCGGGGTGCGGCGCGCCGGCCGGATGGGGCGCCGCGGGATGCTGGGGGCCCGCCGGGTGGGGTGCGGCAGGGTGCGGGGGACCCACCGGATGCTGCGGTACGCCTCCGGGGGCGCCCCAGCCCGGCTGGGCGTGCGGGGGCCGGGGAGCCCCGGCCTGGACCGTCGGATGCACACCGAGCCGGGGTCCGGACGCGGGCCCCGGGTACGGGGTGCCCGGCGGCACCGACGGAGGAACGGGCGGCTGCCCGCCGAGGTCCCCGCCGCCCGCCGGCCCCCCCACTGCGTGCTGCATCCGGTGCCACTCCGTCTCGTACGCCTGCTGGATCCCCGGACCGGTGTGTCCGTGGACGGCGGAACGTTACCGTCCCCGACCCTCACAGGTGCAACGCCCGGGGACGCCCCCTGGTGCCCGGTCGGGCCCCCTCGGGATCTGTCAGTCGGCGAGTTCCTCGGCGAGCGCCCGCAGCGCCAGCCGGTAGGAACCGATCCCGAACCCGGCGACCGTGCCGGTCGCCACGGCCGCGACGACCGAGGTGTGCCGGAACTCCTCGCGGGCGTACGGGTTCGAGATGTGCACCTCGATCAGCGGGGCGGTCCGCTGGGCGGCGGCGTCCCGCATCCCGTACGAGTAGTGCGTGAACGCACCGGGGTTGATCACCACGGGGATCGAGCCGTCCGCGGCCTCGTGGAGCCAGCGGATCATCTCGCCCTCGTCGTTGGTCTCCCGGACGTCGACGTCGAAGCCGAGCTCCGCGCCGAGGGTCCGGCAGGACTCGACGAGCCCCTTGTAGGAGGTGGCGCCGTAGATGTCGGGCTCGCGGGAGCCGAGACGGCCCAGGTTGGGGCCGTTGAGCACCAGAACCGGACGCGTCTCGCTCACGCGGACACCTCGCCGTACGCCGCGATGAGGACGGCCGGGTCGGGACCCTCCAGGACGGTCGGCTTGGCGAGCCCGTCGAGGACGATGAAGCGCAGCAGGTCGCCGCGGGACTTCTTGTCGACCCGCATGGTCTCCAGGAGCTTCGGCCACTGGTCACCGCGGTAGGTCAGCGGCAGGCCGACGGACTCCAGGATCGCCCGGTGCCGGTCGGCGGTGGCGTCGTCGAGCCGCCCGGCGAGGCGGCCGAGCTCGGCGGCGAAAACCATGCCGACGGAGACGGCGGCGCCGTGGCGCCACTTGTACCGCTCGTTCTTCTCGATGGCGTGGGCGAGGGTGTGGCCGTAGTTGAGGATCTCCCGGCGGCCCGACTCCTTGAGGTCGCCGGAGACGACCTCCGCCTTGACCTTGATCGAGCGGACGAGCAGCTCGGCGGTGTGCGGACCGGCCGGCGTACGGGCGGCCTGCGGGTCCTCCTCGATGAGGTCGAGGATCACCGGGTCGACGATGAAGCCGGCCTTGATGATCTCCGCGAGACCGCTGACGTAGTCGTGCACCGGCAGCGAGTCGAGCGCCGCGAGGTCGCACAGGACCCCGGCGGGCGGGTGGAAGGCGCCGACGAGGTTCTTGCCCTCGGCGGTGTTGATGCCCGTCTTGCCGCCGACGGCCGCGTCGACCATGGCCAGGACGGTGGTCGGCACGGCGATCCAGCGCACGCCCCGCAGCCAGGTCGCGGCCACGAAGCCCGCCAGGTCGGTGGTGGCGCCGCCGCCGACGCCGACGACGACGTCGCTGCGGGTGAAGCCGGTCTGGCCCAGCGCCTTCCAGCAGTAGGCGGCGACCTCGGCGGTCTTCGCCTCCTCGGCGTTCGGCACCTGGATGGCGACCGCCTCGTAGCCCTGCTCGGCGAGGTCCGCGCGGAGCGCCTCGCCGGTGTCGGCGAGCGCCTCCGGGTGGATCACGGCGACCCGCTTGGCCTGGGTGCCGATCAGGCCGGGGAGCTCACCGAGGAGCTGCCGCCCGACCAGTACCTCGTACGGATCGGTGCCCGCGGAACCGCCGACCTGGATACGGGTCACCTGGTCCTGGTCCGTCATACGTCCTTCAACTCCAGTGCGTCGAGGACCGCCTGGGCGACCTCTTCGGGCGTGCGGTCGTCGGTGGCGACGACGGCGCGTGCGACTTCTTCGTACAGATGGCGGCGCGCCTCCATCAGCTCGCGCCACTGGCGGCGCGGGTTGACGGCGAGCAGCGGCCGGGCGGTGTTGAGTCCGACCCGCCGCACGGCCTCCTCGACGTCCATCGAGAGGTACGCGACGGGCAGACCGGCGAGCAGGGCGCGGGTCCCGGCGTCCAGGATCGCGCCGCCGCCGAGGGCGAGGACGCCCTCGTGCTCGGCGACGGCCTTGGCGACCGCGGCCCGCTCCAGGGCGCGGAAGTGCTCCTCGCCGTCCTCGACGAAGATGTCGGAGATCTCGCGTCCTTCGGCGGCGACGATGTCGGCGTCGGTGTCCCGGTAGGGCGCGCCGAGCCGTTCGGCCAGGAGCGCGCCCACCGTGGACTTGCCGGAGCCCATGGGCCCGACGAGGACGACCAGGGGTCCGCCGGTCACCGGATGTTCAGGTTGTCGAGGTACGACCGCACGTTGCGGCGGGTCTCGGTCACGCTGTCGCCGCCGAACTTCTCGACGACCGCGTCCGCGAGGACGAGCGCGACCATGGCCTCGGCGACGATGCCGGCGGCCGGGACGGCGCACACGTCGGAGCGCTGGTGGTGGGCGGCCGCGGCCTCGCCGGTGGCGACGTCGATCGTGGCCAGGGCGCGCGGGACGGTCGCGATCGGCTTCATCGCGGCGCGGACGCGCAGCAGCTCGCCGGTGGTCAGACCGCCCTCGGTGCCGCCGGAGCGGCCGGAGGTGCGCTTGATGCCGTCCTCGGTCCGCACGATCTCGTCGTGCGCCTGCGAACCGGGCACGCGCGCCAGCTCGAACCCGTCGCCGACCTCGACGCCCTTGATGGCCTGGATGCCCATGAGGGCGGCGGCGAGCCGGGCGTCGAGACGCCGGTCCCAGTGGACGTGCGAGCCGAGCCCGACGGGCACGCCGTACGCGAGGACCTCGACCACACCACCCAGGGTGTCGCCGTCCTTGTGGGCCTGGTCGATCTCCGCGACCATCGCCTTCGACGCGTCGGCGTCGAGGCAGCGGACCGGGTCGGCGTCGAGCTTCTCGACGTCGCCGGGGGCCGGGTAGACGCCGTACGGAGCCTTGGCGGCCGCGAGCTCCACGACGTGGCTCACGATCTCGATGCCGGCGGCCTCCTTGAGGAAGGACCGGGCGACGGCGCCGAGGGCGACACGGGCGGCGGTCTCCCGGGCGCTGGCGCGCTCCAGGATCGGCCGGGCCTCGTCGAAGCCGTACTTCTGCATGCCGGCGAGGTCGGCGTGGCCGGGCCGGGGCCGGGTCAGGGGCGCGTTGCGGCCCGTCTCCTTGAGCTCCGAGGGGTCGACCGGGTCGGCCGACATGACCTTCTCCCACTTGGGCCACTCGGTGTTGCCGACCATGACGGCGATCGGGGAGCCGAGGGAGAGTCCGTGCCGGACACCGCCGAGGAAGGTGATCTCGTCCTGCTCGAACTTCATGCGGGCGCCACGCCCATAGCCGAGGCGTCGCCGCGCGAGGTGGTCGGCCACCAGCTCAGTGGTGACCGGGACGCCGGCGGGCAGACCCTCAAGGGTCGCGACCAGCGCGGGTCCGTGGGATTCCCCAGCGGTCAGCCAACGCAACCTGCTCAACGATGCTCCTCTTGCTCGCGCCTGGGCACTGCGACGACGCGGCCGGGTGCGCGGCCCTGGCCCGCCAACCCCGATCCTCCCACGTCCGGGGGACGAACCCGCCCTCCGGTCCAGCTATCGGACGTCGGCCTCGCTCTCCTGGACGGCCTCGCCGCTCTCGCGGTCGGCCTCGCTCTCCTCCAGGGGCGCGCCGAATCGCTCACGCAGCCAGCCGAGCCCGAGGTGGACGACCACGGCGCAGCCGAACGCGAGCAACGGATACCTCACCCATTCGGGCAAGTGGTGGTGGAACGCCGCGAAGACCAGTCGCACGAGGTCAAAGGCCACGCCCCACCGCGACGCCAGTACGAGTTCCCCGCCCGTGTCCACTACCGCTCCCCCGTGATCGACTCGGTACGGGGTGGAGCCTACCGAGCCGCCAGCGCCCGCTCCCCCGCCGCCCGCATGGCCGCGAGCGGGGCCTTCGGGACGCCCGTCATCTGCTCCACCTGGAGGACGGCCTGGTGGACGAGGAGGTCGAGGCCGCCGACGACCTTGCCGCCGCGCTCGGACCAGGCGGCGGCGAGCGGGGTCGGCCAGGGGTCGTACAGGACGTCGAAGAGCGTGCCGACCCGGTCGGGGACGGCGGTCGCCAGGGCGTTCGTGGTGCCGGCCGGGGTGGTCGCGATCACCAGCGGGGAGGCGAAGGCCTCGGCCGCGTCGTCCCAGTCGGCGGTGCGGACGTCCACGCCGAGCCGCTCGCCCCAGCCGCGCATCTCCTCGGCCCGCGCCTCGCTCCGTACGTACGCGGTGACGGGGCCCGCGCAGATCCGGGCGAGGGCGGCGAGCGCGGAGGAGGCGGTGGCGCCGGCGCCGAGGACGGCCGCCGACTCCACCTTCTCGACGCCGCGCTCGCGCAGGGCGGCGATCATGCCGGGGATGTCGGTGTTGTCGCCGACCCGGCGCCCGTCCTCGCGGAAGACGACGGTGTTGACGGCCTCCACGGAGGCGGCCGTGTCGCTGATCTCGTCGAGCAGCGGGATGATCGCCCGCTTGAGCGGCATCGTCAGCGAGAGCCCGGCCCAGGTCCCGTCCAGCTCGCCCACGAACCCCGACAGCGCCGCCTCGTCGACCTCGAAGCGCTCGTACGACCAGTCGTCGAGCCCGAGCTCGGCGTACGCGGCCCGGTGCAGGACCGGGGAGAGCGAGTGGGCGATGGGCGAACCGAGGACGGCCGCGCGATGTTGCTTGCTCACTGGCCCTGCTTCCGTTGCTTCTCATACTCCGCGACGTTCCGGTTGTGCTCTTCGTTCGTCACGGAGAAGACGGTCTTGTTCTCGTTGATCGAGACGAAGTAGTACCACGGCCCGTCGGCGGGGTTCATCGCCGAGTTGACGGCCTCGATGCCGGGGTTGCTGATGGGACCGGGGATGAGCCCGATCACCTTGTACGTGTTGTACGGGTCGTCGATCTTGCGCAGGTCATCGACCGTGCCGACGTCGAGGGTGCTCTGACCCTTGAGGTAGTTCACCGTCGAGTCGAACTCCAGGCGGCCCACGGTCTCCATGTTGCCGGGCTTGAGCCGGTTGTAGACCACGCGCGCGACCTTGTCGAAGTCGTGCTTGTACTTGCCTTCGACCTGCACCAGGCTCGCGACCGTGACGAGTTCCCACGGCCCCTTCAGACCCAGCGCCTTCGCCTTCGCGTTCAGGTCGAGCTTGGTGTACTCCTGGTTCGCGCGGGACACCATCTTGCGCAGGGCGTCCTCGGGCTTGGTGCCCTTGGCGACGGGGTAGCTCGCCGGGAAGAGGAATCCTTCCAGGGGGTCCTTGACCTCTTCGTGGTTCTTGGCCCAGTCGGGCAGCCCGAGGGAGTCCGCCTTCGCGAGCGCGATCTTCTTCGTGGTGCCCGGAGCCAGGTCGAGGCGCTCGTCGAGCTTCTCGTAGACCCAGGCGTTCCGCTTGCCCTCGGGAATGATGAGGTTGGCCTGGCTGACCGGGTTCAGCATCAGCGTGACGGCGCTCTCCGCCGACATCTCCTTCTTCAGCGTGTAGGCACCCGCCTGGATCGAGAGACCCCGCGGGTTCTTCTGCTGCGCCGAGACGAAGGCGTCGACGCTCTTCACGACGCCGGCCTTCTTGAGGATGTTGCCGATCTCGTAGCCGCCCGCGGCCTTCGGGATCTCGACCTGGACCTCGCCGCTGCCGCTGCCCGTGTAGTCGGGCGCCGCGCCGAACTCGCCCTGCCAGAACTGGTAGCCGAAGTAGCCGATGCCGCCGACGCCGCCCACCAGGACGAGCGCGACGACCAGGCAGGCCACGCCGTTCTTGCCTTTGCGTTTCTTCGCTTTGCTGCGGCGTTCGCGGTCGTCGTCGCGGGAGCCCCGGCCGCGCCCGCGGCCCGGCTCCTCGTGGTAGTCGTCGTCCTCGTCGTCGCCGCCCGTGAAGAAGGGGTGCTTCTCCTCCTCCGGCTCCGGCTCCGGGTGCGCCTCTTCCTCCGGCGCCCAGTCGACGACCGGCTCCGGCGGGTTCTGCCGGCGGCCGGGCGGCTGGGGCGGCGGGTAGGCCTCGGGCGTCCCGTAGAGGTCCGGGTTCTGGCCGCCGTACGGATCGGCCGGGGGCGCGCCGTAGGCCATCGCCGCCTGACCGGTCTCCCAGTTGCCGTCGTACTGCTGTCCGAGCTGCCCGGGCGTGTCGTAACCGCCGCCCGGGTACCCCGTCTCGTACTGCTGCGGCTGCTGGAACTGCTGCTGATGATGCTGCTGGTACTGCGGATCGACGTACTGCTGCTGGGGCGGCTGCTGCTGGTACTGCTGCTGCGCCTGCTGCTGGTACGGGTCGCCCCCGTAGCCCTGACCGCCGCCCTGACCGTACGGATCCGCGTAGCCCTGGCCCTCGTGGCCGTACTGGCTCGCCTGCTGCGGGTGCGGGTACTGCTGCTGGCCCTCCCACCCCTGGTCCCCGTAGAGCGGGTCCCCGGGGTGCCACGGTTCGGAGCCAGGGCCCCGGCCATACTCAGTCATCGATCCCCAAAACAGCCGCGAGGCTTCCGGACGATCCGCCTCTACGTAGTGCGGCAGCTGTTCGAACACCGCCGCATCGCGCGGAACGTTACCGTATCGCGATCAGTTGACACCGATCCCTCCACACCGATAGTCGGAGAAATCTCCAGCGGTCACCCGCTTGGCTTCCTGCTTCAGCGCCGGTCGCCCTGTCCGGGACCGCTCCCGTCGGGGTCTTGCACCGGCTCCACAGGCCGTCACCGCCAGCCCGGCGGCCAGAAGGTTCTTCGCCCCGTTCTCATCTCTGTCGTGAGTCGTCCCACAGCCGGGGCAGGTCCAGTGGCGGACCCCGAGCGACAGCTTGGCGAGCACGTATCCGCAGTTGGAGCACGTCTTGCTCGACGGGTACCACTGATTGATCACGACAAGCCGACGACCGTACCAATGGCACTTGTACCCCAGCATGGCGCGGAGCTCCGACCAGGATGCATCGGAGATCGCGCGCGCCAGCGAGCGATTCTTCAACATGCCCCGCACATTGAGGTCCTCGATCACGATCATTTGGTTTTCACGAACGAGTCGAGTAGTCAGTTTGTGCAGGTAATCCCTACGCCGGTCGCTGATCTTGGCGTGAACCCTCGCGACTTTGAGCTGTGCCTTCTGGCGGTTCCGTGACCCCGACTGCTTCCGTGCCAGTTTCCGCTGAGCGCGTGCGAGACGCTTCCTGTCGCGCCGCTCGTACTTCGGGTTGGCGATCTTCTCCCCTGTCGACAGCGTCGCCAGCGTCGTGAGCCCTACGTCGAGCGCGACAGCAGGACTGTCAGCCGGCGGCAGCGGCCGAACCTCCGGATCCTCCACCAACAGCGATACGAACCAGCGGCCGACCCCGTCCCGCGAAACAGTCACGGTAGACGGTTCCGCGCCGGGCGGGAGGGCCCGCGACCAAACGATGCGAAGCGGCTCGCTCAGCTTCGCGAGCGTCAGACGCCCATCGCGCCACCGGAACGCCGAACGCGTGTACTCCGCTGTCGCGCGTGACTTCTTCCGCGACTTGAACCGCGGGTACTTCGCTCGCCCCTCCCAGAAGTTCACGAACGCCCCCTGCAAGTGCCTCAGGGCCTGCTGCAGAGGGACAGAGGACACCTCGCTCAGGTAGGCGAGTCCTTCGGCCTTCTTCCAGTTGGTGAGCATCGCCGAAGTCTGAACATAATTCACGCGTTCACACCTCTGGGACCACGCCTCGGTGCGAGCTTGGAGAGCCAGGTTGTAGACCTTTCGCACACACCCGAACGTGCGAGACAGCTCTGCCGCCTGCGCATCGGTCGGATAGAAACGGAACTTGAAGGCCCGTCTCACACGCTTGCCCTTCACAGCTCGCACGTTAGCGCCGCAGTCGCTGAACGAAGCGAAAACAAGAGAAGTCAGATAATCACTTCGACACCCTCGCCGGGCGGATTACCTGATACCCGTTCGGACTCAAGAGCGTTCTGAAGGATGATCACGGCGGCGGCCTGGTCGATGACGGACCGCCCCTTCTTCGCCTTCACGCCCGAGGCCCGCAGGCCCTGGGTCGCGGTGACGGTGGTCATCCGCTCGTCGACGAGGCGGACCGGGACCGGGGCGATGCCCTTGGCCATCTCCCGGGCGAAGGCGCGGACCTTGGTCGCGGCCGGGCCCTCCCGCCCGCTGAGCGAGCGGGGCAGGCCCACGACGACCTCGATCGGCTCGTACTCCTCGACGATCTGGCGGAGCCGCCGGTGGGCGGCCGGGACGTCGCGTCCCGGCACGGTCTCCACCGGCGTGGCGAGGACCCCGTCGGGGTCGCACGAGGCGACCCCGATCCGGGCGTCCCCGACGTCGACCGCGAGACGGCGGCCGCGGCGCATCGTCACGCCGTCTCCACCACGAGGCGCTCGACCGCGGCGATGGCCTCGCCGACGGCCTCCGGGTTCTGGCCGCCGCCCTGGGCGACGTCCGGCTTGCCGCCGCCACCGCCGCCGAGGGTCTTGGCGGCCGTGCGGACCAGCTCGCCGGCCTTGAGGCCGCGCTCGCGGGCGGCCTCGTTGGTGGCGATGACCGTCAGCGGCTTGCCGCCCACCGTGGTGAACAGGGCCACGACGGCCGGGCGGTCCGAGGGGATGCGGCCGCGGACGTCGAGGACCAGCTTGCGCAGGTCGTCGGCGCCGGTGCCGTCCGGGACCTGCCCGGTGACGAGGGCGACGCCGCGGATGTCGCGGGCGGAGTCGACGAGACCGGCGGCGGCCTGCAGGACCTTCTCCGCGCGGAACTTCTCGATCTCCTTCTCGGCGTCCTTCAGCTTGCCGAGCATGGAGGAGATCTTCTCCGGCAGCTCCTCCGGGCGGCCCTTGACGAGCTCCTGGAGCTGGGCGACGACCGTGTGCTCGCGGGCGAGGAAGTTGTACGCGTCGACGCCGACGAGGGCCTCGATGCGGCGCACGCCGGAGCCGATGGACGACTCGCCGAGCAGCTTCACCAGGCCCAGCTGGGCGGTGTTGTTGACGTGCGTGCCGCCGCACAGCTCCTTGGAGAAGTCGCCGATGGTGACGACGCGGACCTGCTCGCCGTACTTCTCGCCGAACTCGGCGATGGCACCCTGGCGCTTGGCCTCGTTGATCGGCATGACCTCGGCGTGGACCTCCAGCTCGCGCGAGAGGACCTCGTTGATCTTCTGCTCGACGTCGGTGAGGACCGTGCCGGGAACGGCGTTCGGCGAGCCGAAGTCGAAGCGGAAGCGGCCGGGCTGGTTCTCGGAACCGGCCTGGGCGGCCGTCGGGCCGAGGGCGTCGCGCAGCGCCTGGTGGGTGAGGTGCGTGGCGGAGTGGGCGCGGGCGATGGCCCGGCGGCGCTTGACGTCGATGGTGGCGTAGGCGGTGGAGCCCACGGTCACCTCGCCGACCTGCACCGAACCCTTGTGGACCGAGACGCCCGGGACCGGCTGCTGGACGTCGCGGACCTCGATGACGGCACCGCTGTGCAGCTTGATGCGGCCCTGGTCGGCGATCTGGCCGCCGCCCTCGGCGTAGAACGGGGTGCGGTCGAGGACGACCTCGACCTCGTCGCCCTCGGAGGCGGCCGGCGAGGGGACGCCGTTCACGAGGAGGCCGACGACCGTGGTCTCGCCCTCGGTGTTGGTGTAACCGGTGAACTGGGTGGCGCCGTTGGTGTCGGCGATCTCCCGGTACGCGGTCATGTCGGCGTGGCCGGTCTTCTTGGCCTTGGCGTCGGCCTTGGCCCGGTCCCGCTGCTCCTTCATCAGGCGGCGGAAGCCGTCCTCGTCCACGGAGAGGCCCTGCTCGGCGGCCATCTCCAGGGTGAGGTCGATCGGGAAGCCCCAGGTGTCGTGGAGCAGGAAGGCCTTCTCGCCGGCGAGGACCGTGCCGCCGGCGGCCTTGGTCTCGGTGACGGCGGTGTCGAGGATGTTGGTGCCGCCCTTGAGGGCCTTCAGGAAGGCGGCCTCTTCGGCGAGGGCGACGGTCTCGATGCGCTTGCGGTCGGTGACCAGCTCCGGGTACTGCTCGCCCATCGTGTTGATCACGGTGTCGACGAGGTCCTGGACGACCGGGCCGGTGGCGCCGAGGAGGCGCATGTTGCGGACGGCGCGGCGCATGATGCGGCGCAGCACGTAGCCGCGGCCCTCGTTGCCCGGGGTGACGCCGTCGCCGATGAGCATGACGGACGTACGCATGTGGTCGGCGACCACGCGCAGCGAGACGTCGCTGTCGTGGGCCTTGCCGTAGGCGACGCCGGTGAGCTCGGTGGCCTTGTCGATGACGACCTTGAGGGTGTCCGTCTCGTACATGTTCTGGACGCCCTGGAGGATCATCGCCAGGCGCTCGAGGCCGAGGCCCGTGTCGATGTTCTTCGACGGCAGCTCGCCGAGGATCGGGAAGTCCTCCTTGCCGGAGCCCTCACCGCGCTCGTACTGCATGAAGACCAGGTTCCAGATCTCCACGTACCGCTCGTCGTTGACGGCCGGGCCGCCCTCGACGCCGAAGTCGGGGCCGCGGTCGTAGTTGATCTCGGAGCAGGGGCCGCAGGGGCCGGGGACGCCCATGGACCAGTAGTTGTCCTTCTTGCCGAGGCGCTGGATGCGCTCGGCCGGGACGCCGATGACGTCGCGCCAGATCTGCTCGGCCTCGTCGTCCTCCTTGTAGACGGTGATCCAGAGCTTCTCCGGCTCCAGCCCGTAGCCGCCGTGCTCCACCGGGGTGGTCAGCAGCTCCCAGGCGAGCTTGATGGCGCCTTCCTTGAAGTAGTCGCCGAAGGAGAAGTTGCCGCACATCTGGAAGAACGTGCCGTGCCGGGTGGTCTTGCCGACCTCCTCGATGTCCGGCGTGCGCACGCACTTCTGCACGCTGGAGGCGCGCGTGAAGGGCGGCTTGACCTCGCCCAGGAAGTAGGGCTTGAACGGCACCATGCCGGCCGGGACGAGCAGCAGAGTCGGGTCGTCCGCGATGAGCGACGCCGAAGGGACGACGGTGTGACCGCGCTCCTCGAAGAAGCTCAGCCAGCGGCGGCGGATTTCAGCCGACTCCATCAGTGGTCCTCATTCCGGTTGTACGAACTCGAAGGCATCTTGGAAAACGAATAGGTGGTCGGGTGCGCGACCGGGCCGAGCGCGGCCCTCCGGCGCGGCTCCGGCAGCTCCCGGCCCTGGTCCACAGGGGCTTCCAGGCCGAGCGCCTCGCCCAGCTCGGCCTCCCGCTGGACCATGCCCGCACGGACGTCGAGGGCGAAGTCCTTGAGCCGGTGGCCGGTCTCGACGGCCTTGTTCGCCGCCTGGGCGGCGAGGCTCTCGGGGGTCAACTGCTTCAGCTTCCGGTTGACCTTGGTGGTGGCCCACACGCCGGCGGCTGCGCCGGCCGTGAACCAGAACGTGCGGCGGAACATCGCGGCTCAGCCCTTCTGCTTCCGGCGTCGCGAGGACGGCACGGTACGGCCGACGATCACAGTACGGCGGACGGCGGCCCGGGGCGCGTCCTCCGCCTCGCGGCCCCGGCCGAGCGCCCGGCGGACGCCGTAGCCGAAGGCGGCCACCTTGACGAGCGGGCCGCCGAAGGTGGAGGCGACGGTCGTGGACAGCGCGGAGGCGTTGGAGGTGACCTCCTGGACGTCCGAGGCGATGGCGTCGACCCGGTCGAGCTGGGTCTGTGCCGAGCGCACGGTCGCGGAGGCGTCGGCCAGCAGGGGAACGGCCTGCTCGGTCACGTCCGCCACCAGCTTGGTGGTCGCCCTGAGCGTCTGCGCCAGCCTCACCAGCACCACGGCGAGGAAGGAGACGAGGATCGCCCAGAACACGGCCACCAGGATCCCGGCAACCTCTCCACCGGTCACTGTGCACCGCTCTCTGCTGTCGTGGGCCTGTCGTCGGGCCTGTGAAAAGTCGTCTCCCGACCCTATCGCGCCCGGGCTGTCCTGCCGTACCGCATTACCGCCCGTGGGACGGGAGTTACGGGAACCCGATTGTACGGAGTGCGCGCGGGTGAGTACGCTCCGTGTCCCATGCGACGGAGCAATCTCCCGGCGGAGCTGAACCGGTTCGTCGGACGGACCGCCGAGGAGGCCGCACTGACGGCGCTCCTCGAGACATCCCGCCTGGTCACGGTCGTGGGCGTCGGCGGGGTCGGCAAGACACGGCTTGCGCTGCGGGCTGCCGCGGGAGCGCAGAAACGCTACGGCGAGGGGGTCAGGCTCGCCGAGCTCGCGCCGCTGCGCGACCCGGATCTGGTGGCGTACGCCCTGGTCGAGGCGCTCGGTCTGACCGACCACACGCCGAGGGCCCCGCGCGAGGTGCTGCTGGAGCACCTGGCGGAGCGGCGGATGCTGCTGGTGATCGACGGTTTCGAGCACCTGGTGGAGAGCTGCGCGCCGCTGGTGCGGGAGCTCCTGGCCCGTGCGCCCGGTCTCACCGTGCTCGCGGTCGGCCGGCGGCCGCTGCGGGTGGCGGGCGAGGCGGTGTTCCCGCTGGCACCGATGGACGAGGCGGACGCGGTGGCGCTCCTCGCCGAGCGGGCGGCGGAGGCGGGCGCGCCGGACTTCGCAGGTACGGGTACGGGGACGGGCACGGGGACGGTCGTGGCCCCGGAGCCCGGCACGGCGGCCGTACGGGAGCTGTGCCGGCGCCTCGACGGCATTCCGCTCGCCCTGGAACTCGCGGCCAGCCGCCTCCCGCTCCTCTCGGTCGAGCAGATGCTGCACCGTCTCGACGACCGCTTCCGTCTCCTAGCGGACGGCGAGCGCGGGGCGCTTCCCCGCCATCAGACGCTGCGCACCGCGATCGGCTGGAGCCACGAGCTGTGCACCCCGGAGGAGCGGCTGCTCTGGGCACGGCTCTCGGTGTTCGCCGGCCCCTTCGACCTGGAGGCGGTGGAGTACGTGTGCGGGGGCCCGGAGCTGCCGCCGGAGCGGGTCCTCGACCACCTCGGGGGTCTGCTCGCGCAGTCGCTCGTGTCGCGGGAGGACACGCCCGCGGGTCCTTCGTACCGGCTTCTGGACACGGTCGCCGCGTACGGGGCGGAGTGGCTGGCGGCGCTCGGCGACACGGAGCGGATGCGGCGGCGGCACCGCGACTGGTACATGGGTCTGGCCACCTGGTGCGAGCTGGAGTGGTTCAGTCCGCGCCAGGCGGAGGTGGCGGCCCGTACGGACGTGGCGCTGCCCAATCTGCGGGCGGCGCTCGACGTGTGCCTCGAATTCCCGGAGGACGCGCACCTCGCCCAGCACCTGGCGGGCACGCTCTGGTTCGCCTGGGTGGGCTGCGGGCGGCTTTCGGAGGGCCGGCACTGGCTGGAGCGGGCGGTCGCGCTGGAGTCGGGGCACGAGGAGGCGCGGCTCAAGGCGCTGTGGGTGCTCGGGTACGTGGCGGTCCTGCAGGGGGACGGTACGGCGGCGGTGGCGGCGCTCCACGAGTGCGGGGAGCGGGCCCGGTCCTCGCGGAACGCGCTGGCGGAGGCGTACGCGACGCACCGGATGGGCTGTCTGGCGCTGCTGTCGGACGATCTGCCGCGGGCCGAGTCGCTGATCGGGCGGGCGCTGGACTCCTACCGGGAGCTCGGCGAGCTCAACAGCAATGTGCTGATGGGGCAGGTCGAGGTGGCGATGACGCGGGCCTTCCGGGGCGACCTGGAGGGGGCGGTCGCGATCTGCCGGGAGGTCCGGGAGGTCTGCGAGGAGCGCGGGGAGCTCTGGACCCGGGCGTACGCCCTCTACGTCCTGGCGTTCTCGGCGTGGACCCGGGAGGCGTACGGGGAGGCGCGGGAGCTGCTCACCGAGTGCGTCTCGATCAACCACACCTTCCGCGACCTGGTGGGGCTCGTCCTGGCGATCGAGCTGCTCGCGCTCGTGACGGTGAGCGAGGGGGACCCGGCGGAGGCGGCGCTCCTCCAGGGGGCCGTGGTGCCGGTGTGGGACACGGTGGGCATCCGCCTCTTCGGCTCGGCGGCGTTCGACGGGCCGAGGGCGCTGTGCGCGCAGCGGGCGTCGGAGGCGCTGGGCGCGGAGGCGTTCGACGTCGCGGTCCAGGAGGGGCGGCACCTCCCGCTCGACGCGGTCGTGGAGCGCGCGCTCGCCGGGCGCCGGGATCCGGCCGTCGGCGGCGCGGCGGACGCGACGGCCCCGCGTCCCTTCCGTACGGCCCGGTCCGCGGCGGTCCCGGGAACGCGGAAGCCCGCCGGCTCCCCCACCGGAAAGGGCGGGGAAGCGGCGGGCTGAACACCGCAGGGGTGGTACTACGCCTGTACTGAGATCAGCGGGCGTAGTACTCGACGACCAGCTGCTCGTCGCAGATGACCGGGATTTCCTTGCGGTTCGGGTCGCGGTCGAGGCGGAAGGCCAGGGCCTTCAGGTTGACCTGCAGGTAGCGCGGGGTCTCGCCGTCGGCGGCGAAGCCACCCTCACGGGCCATCTCGAACAGCGGCTTGTTGCGGCTGCGCTCGCGGACCATGACGACGTCGTCCGGACGGACACGGAACGACGGCTTGTCGACCTTGCCACCGTTGACCTGGATGTGACCGTGCACGACCATCTGGCGGGCCTGGTAGATGGTGCGGGCGATGCCCGAACGCAGGACCAGGGCGTCGAGGCGACGCTCGAGCTCGACGACCAGCGCCTCGCCCGTCTTGCCCTCGGCCTTCTTGGCGCGGTCGTAGGCGCGCGCCATCTGGCGCTCGCTGATGTCGTACTGGGCGCGCAGACGCTGCTTCTCGAGCAGACGGACCTTGTAGTCCGAGTTCTGCTTGCGGCCACGGCCGTGCTCGCCCGGCGGGTAGGGGCGGGCCTCGAAGTACTTGACGGCCTTCGGGGTCAGCGCGATGCCGAGGGCACGCGACTTCTTGACCTTGGGACGGGACTGGTTCGCCATGAACCAACCTCTCTATCTGTACGAATACGGCTTCACCAGGGTTAGGGGAGGTCGCATCCGCAGCCCGGGAAACCCGTCTGGTCCGTACGGGACGGACGTGGCGGGCAGCCGCTCCCAGGTCTGGGCACATACGTGCAGCACGCGAACGACCCATCGCCGCTCCCGGGAATCCGGGTGGTGATGGGTGGCCCGCGACACCTTCGAAGGTGCGCGACGCTCCTGGAAACCCCGCCCGAGGGCCAGGTCTCCGGCTGACTGTCCCGTTCTGGTGGTTCCGACCGGAGTCGGACACGGGACGCAGCGATCCGCACCAGTGTACCGGGTCGGACGGGCCCTAGATCCCCTCGCCCTTCAGACGGGCCCGTACGCGCTCCACCACGTCCGCGTATCTCGCCTCCGCTCCGTGGCGCGTGGGCTCGTAGTACCGGCGGCCGTGGATCGCGTCCGGGGCGTACTGCTGGGCCGCGATGCCGCCCGGTACGTCGTGGGGGTACACGTACCCCTGGGCGTGGCCGAGTTTGGCGGCGCCCTTGTAGTGGCCGTCGCGCAGGTGCGGGGGGACCGGGCCCGCGAGGCCGCCCCGTACGTCGGCGAGGGCGGCGCCGATCGCGGTCGTCGCCGTGTTCGACTTCGGGGCGAGGGCCAGGGCGATGGTGGCGTGGCTCAGGGTGAGGGCGGCCTCGGGGAAGCCGATCATGGCGACGGCCTGGGCGGCGGCGACGGCGATCGGCAGGGCATTGGGATCGGCGAGGCCGATGTCCTCGCTCGCGGAGATCATCAGGCGGCGGGCGATGAAGCGCGGGTCCTCCCCCGCCTCGATCATCCGCGCCAGGTAGTGCAGGGCCGCGTCCACGTCCGAGCCGCGGATCGACTTGATGAGCGCGCTGGCCACGTCGTAGTGCTGGTCGCCGTCCCGGTCGTACCTCACGGCCGCGCGGTCGACGGTCTCCTCGACGGTCTGGAGGGTGATCTCCTGCTCGCCCTTGGCGATCGCCGCGCCCGCCGCGGCCTCCAGGGCGGTCAGGGCCCGCCGGGCGTCGCCGCCGGCGACGCGCAGGAGGTGCGCCTCGGCGTCCTCCGGCAGGGTCACGGCCCCGCCGAGCCCCCGCTCGCCGGTGAGCGCCCGGGCCATCAGGCCCTTCAGGTCCTCGTCGGTGAGCGGCTCCAGGGTGAGGAGCAGGGAGCGGGAGAGGAGCGGGGAGATGACGGAGAAGTAGGGGTTCTCGGTGGTGGCGGCGATCAGCGTCACCCAGCGGTTCTCGACGGCCGGCAGGAGCGAGTCCTGCTGGGCCTTGGAGAAGCGGTGGATCTCGTCGAGGAAGAGGACGGTCTCCTTGCCGAAGCCGCCCACCGCGCGCCGGGCGCCGTCGATGACGGCCCGGACCTCCTTGACGCCGGCGGTGATCGCGGACAGCTCCACGAAGCGCTTGTTCGTGGCCTTCGAGACGACGTACGCGAGGGTCGTCTTCCCGATCCCCGGCGGGCCCCAGAGGATCACCGAGGAGGCGCCGGCGGGGCCGCCGTCGCCGTCCCCGACGAGTCGGCGCAGCGGCGATCCGGGCTTGAGCAGGTGCTGCTGGCCCACCACCTCTTCGAGGGTGCGGGGGCGCATCCGGACGGCCAGCGGGCTGCTGGCCGGGTCCTTCTCCTGGCGGTCTTCGGCTGCTGCGGTAAAGAGGTCGGGCTCCACGTCATGAAGCCTAAGTCAGGGCACTGACAGGGCCGCCCCGGCTCAGCCGGTCCAGAAGTCCCACCAGCGGGTCAGGATCAGCATGCCGATGATCCCGATGTGCAGGACCGGCAGGATCCAGGTGAACTCGTCGAAGAAGGTCTTCAGGCCGCCGGGGGCGGGGATCACGCCGTGGCGCACGTTGTGCGAGGTCACGTACCAGAACATGACGATGGTGGCGACCCAGGCGAGGCAGCACCACAGGCAGAGCGAGTTGATCTCGTACAGCGACTGGTACATCAGCCAGGTGCAGAAGCCGACGCCGAAGAGGGTGCCGGCGTTGAGGCCGAGCCAGTACCAGCGGCGGTAGCGGGCGCCGGCGAGCAGGCCGACGCCGATCGCGATCACCATGGCGTACGTGACGAGGCCGAGCATCGGGTTCGGGAAGCCGAAGACCGAGGCCTGCTCGCTCTTCATGATGTTGCCGCAGGAGACGATCGGGTTGAGGCTGCAGCCCGGCGTGAAATTGGGGTCTTCGAGCAGCTTGAACTTGTCGATGGTGATGACCCAGGCGGCGAGCAGTCCGGCCGCTCCGGTGATCACGAGGAGCCAGGAGAAGGCCCGGCTCGCCCCGATCGTGCCGCCGCCGTCCCGGCCGGAGCCGACCTCGTCCACCGCTGCCTTCGCCATGTCACCTTTTCCCTCGCTCGACCGGCCTTGTGGGCACGGTCATTCTGCAACACGGACCTGTCGCCGGGCCGTTCGCGCGGGATAAGGCCGTTCGCGCGGGATGAGGAAGGGCCCGGACCAGGGTGCGGTCCGGGCCCTTCCGTACGGCGGATCAGGCCAGCTTGGCCCGTACGGCGTCCACGAGCTCGTCGACGGCGACGGCCTGCTGCTCGCCGGACTCCATGTCCTTGAGCTGCACGACGCCCTCGGCGAGGTCGCGCTCACCGGCGACGACGGCGAGGCGGGCACCGGAGCGGTTGGCGTCCTTCATGGCGCCCTTGAGGCCCTTGCCGCCGAAGGAGAAGTCGGCGGCGACGCCGGCCCTGCGGAGCTCGGTGACCTTGCCGAAGAGGAGGCGGCGGGCCTCCTCGCCGATGGCCACGGCGAAGACGCTGGTGGCGGCGGGGATGTCGAGCTCGACGCCCTCCGCCTCCAGGGCGAGGACCGTGCGGTCCACGCCGAGGGCCCAGCCCACCGACGGCAGCGCGGGGCCGCCGATCATCTCGGAGAGGCCGTCGTAGCGGCCGCCGCCGCCGACCGCCGACTGCGAGCCGAGACCGTCGTGGACGAACTCGAAGGTGGTGCGGGTGTAGTAGTCCAGGCCGCGCACCAGCTTCGGGTCGTCCTCGAAGACGACGCCCGCCGCGGTGATCAGGGCGCGCACCTCCTCGTGGTACGCCTTGCACGCGTCGCACAGGTAGTCGCGCAGGAGCGGCGCGTCGACCAGCTGCTTCTGGACGTCGGCCCGCTTGTCGTCGAGGACGCGCAGCGGGTTGATCTCGGCGCGGCGCAGGGTCTCCTCGTCGAGGTCGAGGCCGCGCAGGAAGGTCTGGAGGGCCTCCCGGTAGACGGGGCGGCACTCCTTGTCGCCGAGCGAGTTGAGCAGGATGCGGAAGTTCCGCAGGCCCAGCGAGCGGTAGGCCTCGTCGGCCAGGATGATCAGCTCGGCGTCGAGCGCCGGGTCCTCGGCGCCGATCGCCTCGGCACCGACCTGGGAGAAGTGCCTGTAGCGGCCCTTCTGCGGGCGCTCGTAGCGGTAGTACGAGCCGGAGTACCAGAGCTTGACCGGCAGGTTGCCCTGCTTGTGGAGGTTCGCCTCCAGAGCGGCGCGCAGCACGGAGGCGGTGCCCTCGGGACGCAGGGCGAGCTTGTCGCCGCCCTTGGTCTCGAAGGCGTACATCTCCTTGGTCACGATGTCGGTGGACTCGCCGACGCCGCGGGCGAAGAGGTTCACGTCCTCGAAGCCGGGGGTCTCGACGTAGCCGTATCCGGACTTGCGCAGCGGTCCGGAGATCGCGTCCCGGACCGCCAGGTACTTGGCGGAGTAGGGCGGGATCAGGTCGTACGTGCCCTTGGGGGCCTTGAAGGTGCTCACGAAAGTCGTCACATTCCTCGTCGGGGAGCGTCCGTGCTACTGCCCCTGTGGCGGCCAGCCGCCACTTCTCGCAGATAGGGGTTCGTGGCGCGCTCCTGGCCGATGGTCGTCTGGGGACCGTGTCCCGACAGGACCACGGTCGAGTTGTCGAGCGGCAGGCACACGCGGGCCAGCGACGCGAGCATCTCGTCCATGTCACCGCCGGGAAGGTCGGTGCGTCCGATGGAGCCGGCGAACAGCAGATCCCCGGAGAAGAACACGGAGGGGATCTCCGTGGTCTCGGGCATCTGGAAGGTCACCGACCCCTTGGTATGACCGGGCGCGTGGGCGACGGAGAACTCCAGACCGGCGAGCTTCAGCCGGGCGCCGTCGGTGAGCTCGCGCACGTCGTCGGGCTCTCCCACGGTCAGCTCGCCCATGAGGGGCATCCCGATGGAGCGGCCGATGGCCTTCTCCGGGTCGCTCATCATGTAGCGGTCGGACGGGTGGATCCACGCGGGGACGTCATGGGCGCCGCACACCGGAACGACGGAGGCGACATGGTCGATGTGTCCATGGGTGAGGACGACGGCGACGGGCTTGAGCCGATGCTTCTTCAGCGTCTCCTCGACCCCCTGGGCGGCCTGGTGGCCCGGGTCGATGATCACGCACTCCTCGCCTGCGGCGGGGGCGACCAGATAGCAGTTGGTCCCCCAGGCCCCGGCGGGGAACCCGGCAATCAGCACGTTCGTCCTTAGGTGTCGTCCGGCACGGGGGCGCGGAACTCGTAGAAAACACGGAATGCGGCAGATCAGAGCCTACCGGCGGTGCCGGTTCCACAGCCAACCCGTATACGGTACGGGCACATCCGGCCAGGACAGGAACAACCGAGCGACAGGAGCGGACCCGGTGGTCACCAGCGATCAGCGACGGCGGCAGCTTGCCAGGGAGAAGTACGCGCGGCAGCAGCAGCGGCGGGAGGAGAACCGGCGCAAGGCGAAGCGCCGCAACACCGTCATCGCGGCCGCCCTCGCGGTGGTGCTGGCCGCGGGCGGCGCCGTGTACGCCTCCGTGGCGCTGACGGGCGACTCCTCGAAGGGCTCGGACAGCGCGGCGGGCGACACGCCCACCACCCCGGCGCCCACGGAGAGCGAGTCGTCGAGCCCGGAGCCGAAGCTGACCGTGGACCAGAAGGCCACGTACGCCATGGCCCTGAAGACCAACGAGGGCGAGATCACGATCACCATGGACGCGGGGAAGACCCCGCACACGGTGAACTCCTTCAAGCACCTCGCCGACAAGAAGTACTTCGACGGGACCAAGTGCCACCGCCTCACGACCCAGGGCATCTACGTGCTCCAGTGCGGCGACCCCAAGGGCGACGGCACCGGCGGCCCCGGCTACACGATCCCCGACGAGAACCTGACCGCCCTCGGCAAGGCGGGCGCGGACGGCGCGGTGACCTTCCCGGCCGGCACGGTCGCCATGGCCAACACCGGGCAGCCGGGCACCGGCGGCTCGCAGTTCTTCCTCGTCTACAAGGACACGAAGCTGCCGCCGAGCTACACCCCCTTCGGGAAGATCGACGCGGCCGGCCTGAAGGCGGTCCAGGAGGTGGCGAAGGCCGGTGTCGAGGGCGGCGCCACGGACGGCGCTCCGAAGAAGCCCGTCACCATCGAGAAGGCGACCGTCACCAAGAAGTGAGCCCGCTCGTCCGCACGCACGCGTGACCGTGGAATCTGGGTCGCGCTGAGTGCGGACAGCCGGGCCGCGGTTCGCCTAGATTGGCGTTGTGCAGCGTGGGCCGTCGGCCGCGCTGCGATGGCGGGCGAGGCCCGCCGGGAAACTGTGGACGATGCCCGGGGGTACGACCCCGTGACGGCATCATGGTGAGGAGGCGCTGTGAGCAGCGACCCGTGGGGCCGCGTCGACGAGACGGGCACCGTGTACGTGCGGACGGCCGAGGGTGAGAAGGTCGTCGGATCGTGGCAGGCCGGCACCCCTGAGGAGGCCCTGGCCTACTTCGAGCGCAAGTACGAGGGCTTGGTTGTCGAGATCGGCCTCCTCGAGAAGCGGGTGAGGACCACCGACCTCTCGGCGAAGGACGCCACCGCGGCGATCGAGCACATCCGCAAGCAGGTCGACGAGCACCACGCCGTCGGCGACCTGGCGGCGCTCGCGACCCGCCTGGACAAGCTCGTCGAGACGGTCGACTCGCGCCGCGAGGAGCGCAAGGCCCAGAAGGCCAAGCAGACCGACGAGGCGCGCACCGCCAAGGAGAAGCTCGTCGCCGAGGCCGAGGAGCTGGCCCAGAGCGAGCAGTGGCGCTCCGCGGGCGAGCGGCTGCGGGCGCTCGTGGACACCTGGAAGGGCCTCCCCCGGCTCGACCGCAAGTCCGACGACGAGCTGTGGCACCGCTTTTCGCACGCCCGCTCGGCGTTCTCGAAGCGCCGCAAGGCGCACTTCGCGTCGCTCGACGCCCAGCGCGAGGACGCCCGCAAGGCGAAGGAGCGTCTGGTCGCCGAGGCGGAGTCGCTGTCGAACTCCACCGACTGGGGCAACACGGCGGCCCGCTACCGCGAGCTGATGGCGGAGTGGAAGGCGGCCGGCCGCGCCCAGCGCGAGCACGAGGACGACCTGTGGAACCGCTTCCGCGGCGCCCAGGACGTCTTCTTCGCGGCGCGCGGCGAGGTCTTCGCCGAGCGGGACGCGGAGCAGACCGAGAACCTCAAGCTGAAGGAGGAGCTCGCGGCCGAGGCCGAGAAGCTGGTGCCGGTGACGGACCTGAAGGCGGCGCGTGCGGCCTTCCGTTCCCTCAACGAGCGCTGGGAGGCCATCGGCCACGTCCCGCGTGACGCCCGTCCCAAGGTCGAGGGCCGGATGCACACGGTGGAGCGGGCGATCCAGGAGGCCGAGGAGGCCGAGTGGCGCCGGACGAACCCGGAGGCGCGTGCGCGTGCCGCGGGTCTGACCGGTCAGCTCCAGGACGCCGTGGAGAAGCTGCGCAAGCAGATCGACGCGGCCCGCGCCGCCGGCAACGACGCCAAGGCCGACAAGCTGTCGCGTGAGCTGGAGGGCCGTCAGGCCCTGCTCGACCAGGCGCTGAAGGGCCTGGAGGAGTTCGGCGGCTGACGCCGTGGCTGTTTCGGTACGAGGAAGGCCCCCGGCATCGCGCCGGGGGCCTTCCTCGTGCGTACGGCGCTACGGCCGACGGGCGCTACGGCCGACGGGCCGAGGTCACGCGGTAGACGTCGTAGACGCCCTCCACGCCCCGTACGGCCTTCAGGACGTGGCCCAGGTGCTTCGGGTCGCCCATCTCGAAGGTGAAGCGGGAGGTGGCCACCCGGTCGCGGGAGGTCTGGACGGCCGCCGAGAGGATGTTGACGTGCTGGTCCGAGAGGACCCGGGTGACGTCCGAGAGGAGCCGGGAGCGGTCCAGGGCCTCGACCTGGATGGCGACGAGGAAGACCGAGGACTGGGTCGGGGCCCACTCGACCTCCAGGATCCGCTCCGGCTCCCGGGACAGCGAATCCACGTTGACGCAGTCGCTGCGGTGAACCGATACGCCACTGCCCCGGGTGACGAATCCGATGATCGGGTCGCCGGGCACGGGCGTGCAGCAGCGGGCCAGCTTCACCCAGACGTCCTCGACGCCCTTGACGACGACACCGGGGTCGGCGCTGGAGCGGCGCTTGGAGCGGCCTCGGGTCGGCGGGGCGACCTCCTCGATGTCGGCGACGGCGGCCTCCTCGCCGCCGAGCGCCTGGACCAGCTTCTGCACGATGGACTGGGCGGTGACGTGGCCCTCGCCGATCGCCGCGTACAGCGAGGAGATGTCGGTGTAGCGCAGCTCGTGGGCGAGGGTGACGAGGGAGTCGCCGGTCAGGATCCGCTGGATCGGCAGGTTCTGCTTGCGCATGGCCCGCGCGATGGCGTCCTTGCCCTGCTCGATGGCCTCGTCGCGGCGCTCCTTGGAGAACCAGGCGCGGATCTTGTTGCGGGCGCGCGGGGACTTGACGAAGCCCAGCCAGTCGCGGGAGGGCCCGGCGCCGGCTGCCTTGGAGGTGAAGACCTCGACCAGGTCGCCGTTGTCGAGGGTCGATTCGAGCGGTACGAGCCGCCCGTTGACCCGCGCCCCTATCGTGCGGTGGCCGACCTCGGTGTGGACCGCGTACGAGAAGTCGACGGGGGTGGCGCCGGCGGGCAGCGCGATGACGTCGCCCTTCGGTGTGAAGACGAAGACCTCGTTGCGGGAGAGGTCGAAGCGCAGCGACTCCAGGAACTCCGAGGGGTCCTCGGTCTCCTTCTGCCAGTCGAGGAGCTGGCGCAGCCACGCCATGTCGTTGAGGTGGTCGTCCTTGCCGGCCTTCTTCGGCACGTCGGCACGGACCTTGGAGGCGCCGGCGACGGCCTCCTGCTTGTACTTCCAGTGCGCGGCGATGCCGTACTCGGCACGCCGGTGCATGTCGAAGGTCCGGATCTGCAACTCGACGGGCTTGCCGTTGGGTCCGATGACCGTCGTGTGCAGCGACTGGTACATGTTGAACTTCGGCATCGCGATGTAGTCCTTGAACCGGCCGGGGACCGGGTTCCATCGCGCGTGGACGGTGCCGAGGGCCGCGTAGCAGTCGCGGACGGTGTCCACGAGCACGCGGATGCCGACCAGGTCGTAGATCTCCGCGAAGTCACGGCCGCGGACGATCATCTTCTGGTAGACGCTGTAGTAGTGCTTGGGGCGGCCGGTGACGGTGGCCTTGATGCGGGCGGCGCGCAGGTCGGCCTGGACCTCGTCGGTCACTATGGCGAGGTACTCGTCCCGCTTGGGGGCGCGCTCGGCGACGAGCCGGACGATCTCGTCGTACATCTTGGGGTAGAGGATCGCGAAGGCGAGGTCCTCCAGCTCCCACTTGATGGTGTTCATGCCCAGGCGGTGGGCCAGGGGCGCGTAGATCTCGAGGGTCTCGCGGGCCTTCTTCTCCTGCTTCTCCCGCTTGAGGTAGCGCATGGTGCGCATGTTGTGCAGGCGGTCGGCGAGCTTGATGACCAGGACGCGCGGGTCCTTGGCCATGGCGACGACCATCTTGCGGACGGTCTCGGCCTGCGCGGCCTCGCCGAACCTGACCTTGTCGAGCTTGGTGACGCCGTCGACGAGGAGCGTGACCTGGTCGCCGAAGTCGCGGCGCAGGTCCTCGAGGCCGTACTCGGTGTCCTCGACGGTGTCGTGGAGGAGCCCGGCCATCAGGGTCGCCGGGTCCATGCCGAGCTCGGCGAGGATGGTGGTGACGGCGAGCGGGTGCGTGATGTACGGGTCGCCGCTCTTGCGCTTCTGGCCGCGGTGCCAGCGCTCGGCGACCTGGTAGGCCCGCTCGATCTGGCGGAGCGTCGCCGTCTCGATCTTGGGGTCGTTGGAGCGGACGATCCGCAGCAGCGGTTCGAGGACCGGGTTGTACGGGGAGGAGCGCTGGACGCCGAGCCGGGCGAGGCGGGCGCGGACGCGGTTGGACGAGCCGCCGGAGCGGGCGGGCGCGGGCCGCTCGGGGGCGGGGGGCGCGGGGACGGGCGCAGCAGGCGTGGGCCTGGTCTCCGCTGGCTTGTTCTGGGGCGTGCCGGTCCCCGGCGCGGCCTTTTCGGCCTTCGGGTCGGGCTGCGCGGCGGAGAGTGACTGGGCCTCGTCTGGCAAGAGCGCTCCTCGTGCGGTTCCGGGTCCCCCGGTCAGGCCCGGAAAGGCCATGGTATCGAGCCAAGAGTGGCTGTGCTCACGTGCCCGGGTTTCGGACCGCTCCCGGAGGGGCAGCGCCGTGCGGCCGGGGGGTGTTCAGGAGAACGCGGAAGGGCGCCCCGGGGATTCCCCGGAGCGCCCCGATCGGGGTGAACCCCGATGTCAGACCGTGATCAGCGCCGTGAGCGGAGCACCGCCCAGAGCCGGTTCGAGCCGGGCGCGGCCCGGGAGGAAACCGAGCTCCATGAGGACGGCGACACCCGCGACCTCGGCGCCCGCGCGGCGGATGAGCTCGATGGAGGCCTCGGCCGTGCCGCCGGTGGCGAGGACGTCGTCGATGACCATGACGCGGTCGCCCGCGGCCAGGTCCTCGGCGTGCACCTCGATCTCGGCGGTGCCGTACTCCAGCTCGTACGCCTGGCTGAGCGTCGCCCCGGGGAGCTTGCCGGCCTTGCGGACGGGGACGAAGCCCAGGCCCGCGCGGACGGCCACCGGGGCGGCCAGGATGAAGCCGCGGGCCTCCAGGCCGACGATCTTCGTCGCGCCGTGCGCGGAGCACAGCGCGGCGAGGGCGTCGGTGAGGGCCGTGAACGCCGCCGGGTCCGCGAGCAGCGGCGTGATGTCCTTGAACAGCACGCCCGGCTTCGGGTAGTCGGGGACGTCACGGATGCGGCTGAGCAGGAGCTCGGTGACGTCCTGGGCCTCGGCGGTCATCCTCGGTGCTCCTGGGTGCCGCGACGGCCGGCCCGGGGGCCCACGACGGCGGCCTCGGAGGACAGGTCGTCCGCCGCGTCCAGCGACTCGCCCTTGGCGGCGGCGCTGGCGCGCTTGGCCAGGACGCGCTTCCTGAGCGCCTTGATCGAGGGCTCGCGCTCCTTGAGGTCCGCCACGAGCGGGGTGGCGATGAAGATCGAGGAGTACGCACCCGCGGCGAGGCCCACGAACAGCGACAGCGAGATGTCGTTGAGCATGCCGGCGCCGAGGACGCCGCCACCGATGAAGAGCAGGCCGGCGACCGGCAGCAGCGCGACGACGGTGGTGTTGATCGAACGGACCAGGGTGCCGTTGATCGAGCGGTTGGCCAGCTCGCTGTAGGTGTAGCGGGTCTGCTTCGTGATGTCCTTCGTCTGCTCCTTGAGGGAGTCGAAGACGACGACGGTGTCGTACAGCGAGTAGCCGAGGATCGTCAGCAGACCGATGACCGTGCCGACGGTGACCTCGAAGCCGACCAGGGAGTAGATGCCCACCGTGATCGTGAGGTCGTGGATGAGGGCGACGAGTGCCGCGACCGCCATTCTCCACTCGAAGGCGATGGCCAGGTAGATCACCACGAGGATCATGAAGACCCCGAGGCCGGTCCAGGCCTTGGTGGCGATCTGCTCGCCCCAGCTGGGGCCGACGAGCTCGGCCGCGATCTTGCTCTCGGGGACGTTCAGGTCCTTGGCGAGCTCCGCGCGGACCTGGTCGGACTTGTCGGTGTCGAGGCCGCCGACCTGGATGCGCAGGGAACCGTTGCCGAGCTGCTGGACGATCGCGTCGTGGCCGGAGGCCTCTTCCGCGTACGTCTGGGCCTGGCTGACGGAGACGTCCGTCTTCGGGGTGGTGAAGACGGCACCGCCCTGGAACTCGATGCCCATGTTGAGGCCGCGGACGGCCAGGGCGACGATGGCGGTGATCGTGATCAGGATGGACAGGCCATACCAGATCTTGCGCTTGCCGATGAAGTCGTAACCGACCTCACCGCGGTGGAGCCGGGCGCCGAGATTGCCGAGCTTCGACATCTCACGCCTCCTTCGTGTCGACGGGGGCGTGGGTACGGCGGGTGCGGCGCAGCGGCGGCTTGGCGCCGAGGCGCTTCGGGTCCAGACCGGACCAGGCGTGACCGTTGCCGAAGAACTTGGTCCGGGCGAGCAGCGTCATGACCGGCTTGGTGAAGAGGAACACCACGACGATGTCGAGCAGGGTGGTCAGGCCGAGCGTGAACGCGAAGCCCTGGACCTTGCCGACGGTCACGATGAACAGCACGGCCGCGGCCAGGAACGACACGAAGTCGGAGACCAGGATCGTGCGGCGGGCGCGCGGCCAGGCTCGCTCGACGGCCGGGCGGAGCGTACGGCCCTCGCGGAGCTCGTCGCGGATGCGCTCGAAGTAGACGATGAACGAGTCCGCGGTGATGCCGATGGCGACGATGGCGCCGCAGACGGCCGGCAGGTTCAGCGCGAAGCCGATGGCCGGGCCGAGCAGGGCCATGAGCACATAGGTGAGGAGCGCGGAGACGCCGAGGCTGAGGATGGCGATCAGCGACAGGCCGCGGTAGTAGGCGACCAGGTAGATGATGACCAGGCCGAGACCGATGGCGCCGGCGATGAGGCCGGCCTGCAGCTGGTCCCCGCCGAGCGCGGCGGTGACGGTGTCGACGCTCTGGGTCTGGAAGGCGAGCGGCAGGGCGCCGTAGGACAGGACGTTGCCGAGGTCCTGGGCGGACTGCTGGGTGAAGCTGCCGGAGATCTGGGCGCTGGCGCTCAGCGTGGTCTGGACGCGGGGCGCGGAGACGACCTCGCCGTCCAGGACGATCGCGAACTGGTTCTGCGGCTCGGCCTGCTGCGACAGCTTGCTGGTGATCGACTGGAACTTCTTCGAGCCGGCGTCCGTGAACTCCATGTCCACGATCCACTGGCCGGTCCGCTGGTCCAGGCCGGCCTTGGCCTTGTCGACGTCCTTGCCGTCCACCTCGGCCGGGCCGAGGAGGTACTTCTCCCACTGGCCGATCGCGTTCTTGCCGCAGGCCACGGTGGGCTCGGTCGACTTGACGCCCTGGCCGGCGGCGGTGCGCGCCTTGGGGTCGAGGCAGTTCAGCGTGGCGAACTTCTGCTGGAGCGCCGCGGTGGCGGGGTCGGGCTTCGGGGTCGCCTGCGGGGTCCCGGTGGCCTTCGGCTTCGCGGAGGAGCTCGCCGTGGGCGTGGGGCTCGGGGCCTTGAGGGCCTCGGTGAGCGCACGGCCCTGCGGGGAGGCGGTGGCCGTCGGGGTCGCCGACTTCTCACCCACCGTCGTGCCGGAGGAGGCCGAGGCGGACGGCTTCGGCGAACCCGAGGGCTTGCCGGAGGGCGTGGCGCTCGGCGCCGTCTGCGGCGTGGCGGCCGCGACGGCGAGGACGGGCCGGAAGTAGAGCTGGGCGGTGGTGCCGACCTGCTCGCGGGCCTGCTTCTCGTTCGTCCCGCGAGGGATGTTGACGATGATGTTCTCGGCGCCCTGCGTCTGAACCTCGGCCTCGGAGACACCCAGACCGTTGACACGGCGCTCGATGATGCCGACCGCCGTGTTCATGTTGGTCTCGTTGACCGCCGACTCCTGGCCGGGCTCGGCCTTCGCCTTGAGCGTGATCGACGTACCGCCGGCGAGGTCGATGCCGAGGCGCGGGGTGGTGTGCCCCGACCAGAACATCCCGCCGGTGAGCGCGACCATGGCGATCAGGATGAGTGCCAGGGCGCGGCCCGGACGGCTCTGTCCCCCCGCCGGCCTTCGGCCCTTCTTCGGTGCTGCCACCTGTCGTATCTCCCTGTCCAACCGCCTCACGCCGGGTGTGCGTGAGACGGCCACGAAGTGTGTGTGGGGACCTGCCCCCGCAGACGTGGAACCGTTCCGGGGACCGCGCTCGCCGGTGGGCGTGCGCGCGGTCCCCGGCCGCGACTACTTCGCGTCGGTCTCGCCGTCGGCCTTGCCGTCCTTCTGACCCTCGGCGGCGGCCTCGGCCGCGTCCGACTTCTTCGTCAGGTCGGCCTTCGGCGCGTCCTCGACGGTCTCCGCGTCCGTGGCCTCGACGGCCTCGGTCAGCGAGGAGGCGTCGTCCGGGACGACGGTGTCGGAGTCCGACTCCTCGTCGTCGCCGTGGACGATCCGGTTGTACTCGGAGTCGTCGAGGACCGCGCCGATCGCGTTCTTCGCGTAGACCGCGTGCACGCCGGGCGCGACCTCGAGGAGAACGGTCTCGTCGCCGATCTCCTTGACCGTGGCGTACATCCCCCCGATCGTCCGTACGCCGGTGCCGGGCTGCATCTCGTTGCGCATCTGCGCCGCCGCCTGCTGCTTCTTCTTGGCAGAGCGGGTCATCAGGAACATGGCCCCGATGAGGACGATGAAGGGGAGGAGAGTCACGATGCTCACGGGACGGGTTTCCTTCGCACGGTCGCGGAGAACCCGCGGCCTGATCTTCGGGGGTGGGCGCGCCGACCAGAAAGGGCGGCAACGGCGGAGTCTAGGCGAGTCCGCATCGATGGAACAACGTCCAGCATCGCACCCTGGTTCCGGTCCGGGCGAGTGTCAGCACCGTCACGCCCCGAAGAGCCCCTGTTGTCCGCTTGGTGTCGCCGCCGGGCCCGCTGCCTGCGGCGGAACGAGTCCGAGGTGCGTCCATGCCGCCGGAGTGGCGACCCGGCCACGGGGTGTGCGGGCCAGCAGACCTTCGCGTACGAGGAAGGGTTCGGCGACCTCCTCGACGGTCTCGCGCTCCTCTCCGACGGCGACGGCGAGGGTGGACAGGCCGACCGGTCCGCCGCCGAAGAGCTTGAGCAGGGCCTCCAGGACGGCGCGGTCGAGCCGGTCGAGGCCGCGGCTGTCCACCTCGTACACGCTCAGGGCCGCCTCGGAGATGGCGCGGGTGATCACTCCGTCGGCCCTGACCTGGGCGTAGTCCCGGACCCGGCGCAGCAGGCGGTTGGCGATGCGGGGGGTGCCGCGGGAGCGGCCGGCGATCTCGGCGGCGCCGGCGGGGTCGATCTCCACGTCGAGGAGTCCGGCGGAGCGGTGGATGACGCGCTGGAGCTCGGCCGGGTCGTAGAACTCCATGTGCGCGGTGAAGCCGAAGCGGTCGCGCAGCGGCGGCGGCAGGAGTCCCGCCCGGGTGGTGGCGCCGACCAGGGTGAACGGCGGCAGTTCCAGCGGGATGGCGGTGGCGCCGGGGCCCTTGCCGACGATGACGTCGACGCGGAAGTCCTCCATCGCCATGTAGAGCATCTCCTCGGCGGGCCGGGACATGCGGTGGATCTCGTCGAGGAAGAGGATCTCGCCCTCCTGGAGGGAGGAGAGGATCGCGGCGAGGTCGCCGGCGTGCTGGATGGCGGGGCCGGAGGTGATGCGGATCGGCGCGCCCATCTCGGCCGCGATGATCATCGACAGGGTGGTCTTGCCGAGGCCGGGGGCGCCGGAGAGCAGGACGTGGTCGGCGGTGGCGCCGCGCTGGCGGGCGGCCTTGAGGACGAGGTCGAGCTGCTGGCGGACCTTCTCCTGGCCGACGAACTCGCTGAGGTCCTTGGGCCGCAGGGCCGCCTCGACGGCCTGGTCGTCGCCCTCGGCGGAGGCACCGACGAGGCGCGCGGCCCCGGTCTCCGTCTCGTCGTCCCAGTTCACGTGGTCTGCCTATCTCGGTGGTGGTGCGGGTGGTCGGTGGGTGCGGGAGGGGCGGCCGCCGCGCGGGGCTTCTTCCCCACCCCGCCCCTTCCCGAACGGGGGCAGGCCCCCGGCCCCCGTTCGGGAAGGGGCGGGGGAACAAGCCCCGCGGAGCCGGGCCCGTCAGCGGGCTCGGTTCAGGGTCTGGAGGGCGGCTCTCAGGAGCTGCGGGACCGGCGCCGAGCCGCCTCCGGCGATCGACTCCTCGGCCTGCGGCGTCACCGCCGCCACCGCCTCCTCCGCCTCGCGGCTCGCGTAGCCGAGGCCGATCAGCGCCGACAGGAGCTGCTCCGTCCAGGGGGCGGGGCCCGTGGCCGCACGCTGTGCGCCGACGAGTCCGCTGCTGCCCAGCGGGGCGCCGAGCTTGTCCTTCAGTTCGAGGAGGAGTTTCTGGGCGCCCTTCTTGCCGATGCCGGGGACGGCGGTGAGGGCCTTCTCGTCGCCGGTGGAGACGGCGAGGCGCAGCGCGTCGGGGCTGTGCACCCCGAGCATGGCCTGGGCGAGGCGGGGGCCGACGCCGCTGGCGGTCTGGAGGAGCTCGAAGACCTGCCGCTCGTCGTCGTCGGCGAAGCCGTACAGGGTGAGGGAGTCCTCGCGGACGACGAGGGAGGTGGCGAGCCGGGCATGCTCACCGAGGCGCAGGCCTGCGATGGTGTTCGGGGTGCACTGGACGGCCATGCCGACGCCCCCGACCTCGACGACGGCGGTCGTGGGGGCGAGGGCGGCGACCGGGCCGCTCACGAAGGCGATCATCGGGTACGGCCTTTCACTGCGGAGGCGTGCTGGGCGACGGCCTGCTGGAGACGGTTCTGGGCGACGGCCTGCTGCAGGCGGTTCTGGGCGGGGGCCCGCCAGATGTGGCAGATGGCGAGGGCGAGGGCGTCGGCGGCGTCGGCCGGCTTGGGCGGGGCGGAGAGCCGGAGGATCCGGGTCACCATGGCCCCGACCTGGGCCTTGTCGGCGCGGCCGCTGCCGGTGACGGCGGCCTTGACCTCGCTGGGGGTGTGCAGGGCGACGGGGATGCCGCGCCGGGAGGCGCAGAGCATGGCGACCGCGCTGGCCTGGGCCGTGCCCATCACCGTACGGACGTTGTGCTGACTGAACACCCGCTCCACGGCGACGAGTTCGGGCGAGAAGCGGTCGATCCACTCCTCTATGCCGCGCTCGATGCCGACGAGCCGCACGCCGATGTCGTCGTCCGCGGCGGTACGGACGACACCGACCCCGAGCATGGTCAGGGGCCGGCCGGCGACACCCTCGACGACGCCGACACCGCACCGGGTCAGCCCTGGGTCCACCCCCAGTACGCGCACACCGCCCCCTTCCTGATCACAAGCCCGTTCGCAAGTCTGTTTGCAGGCTATCCGCTGCCGAGAAGCCCGCGATCAGGCGTCGACCTTCTCCATGACCTCGTCGCTGACGTCGAAGTTGGCGAAGACGTTCTGCACGTCGTCGCTGTCCTCCAGGGCGTCGATCAGCTTGAACATCTTGCGCGCGCCCTCCTCGTCGAGCTCGACCTGCATGGTCGGGACGAACTGGGACTCGGCCGAGTCGTAGTCGATGCCGGCCGTCTGGAGGGCGGTGCGGACCGCGACCAGGTCGGTGGACTCGCTGATGACCTCGAAGTTCTCACCGAGGTCGTTGACCTCCTCGGCGCCCGCGTCGAGGACGACCTCGAGGACGTCGTCCTCGGACAGCTCGCCCTTGGGGAGCACGACGACGCCCTTGCGGTTGAACAGGTACGAGACCGAGCCCGGGTCGGCCATGGAGCCGCCGTTGCGGGTCATGGCGACGCGCACGTCGGAGGCGGCGCGGTTGCGGTTGTCGGTGAGGCACTCGATGAGCACCGCGACACCGTTCGGGCCGTAGCCCTCGTACATGATCGTGTCGTAGTCGACGCCGCCGGCCTCGAGGCCGCCGCCGCGCTTGATCGCGGAGTCGATGTTCTTGTTCGGAACCGAGCTCTTCTTCGCCTTCTGGACGGCGTCGAACAGCGTCGGGTTGCCGTCCAGGTCGGCACCGCCGGTGCGGGCCGCGACCTCGATGTTCTTGATCAGCTTCGCGAAGAGCTTGCCGCGCTTGGCGTCGATCACGGCCTTCTTGTGCTTCGTCGTAGCCCATTTAGAGTGGCCGGACATCTGCCTGTCTCCTTCGCGTAACCAACTTCTTGAACGAACCCCAGAGATCCTACCGGGATCGTGTCACCGTTCCGCGCGCACCATGTCCACGAACAGCTCGTGGATGCGGTGGTCGCCGGTGAGTTCGGGGTGGAAGGAGGTCGCGAGGGCCTTGCCCTGGCGGACGGCGACGATGTGGCCGTCGTGCTCGGCGAGCACCTCGACCTGGGCGCCGACGGACTCCACCCACGGGGCGCGGATGAAGACGCCTTCGACGGGGGAGTCGATCCCCGTCACGGTGACGCCCGCCTCGAAGGACTCGTTCTGCCGCCCGAAGGCGTTGCGGCGGACGATCATGTCGATGCCGCCGAAGGTCTCCTGGCCCGAGCGCGGGTCGAGGATCTTGTCGGCGAGCATGATCAGACCGGCGCAGGTGCCGTACACGGGCATGCCGGCGGCGATGCGCTCGCGCAGCGGCTCCATCAGGCCGAAGAGGACGGCCAGCTTGGAGATGGTGGTGGACTCGCCACCGGGAATGACCAGGCCGTCGACCTCGGCGAGCTCCTCGGGGCGCCGGACCGGCCTGGCCACGGCGTCAGCCGCGGCCAGGGCGATCAGGTGCTCCCGTACGTCGCCCTGGAGGGCCAGGACACCGATTACGGGCGTGCTCATGGGTGCTTACCAGCCCCGGTTCGCGTAGCGCTCGGACTCGGGGAGGGTGTCGCAGTTGATGCCGACCATGGCCTCGCCCAGGTTGCGGGAGGCGTCCGCGATGACCTTCGGGTCGTCGTAGAAGGTGGTGGCCTTCACGATGGCGGCGGCGCGCTTGGCCGGGTCGCCCGACTTGAAGATGCCGGAGCCGACGAAGACGCCCTCGGCGCCGAGCTGGCGCATGAGCGCGGCGTCGGCGGGGGTGGCGACACCACCGGCGGAGAACAGCACGACCGGCAGCTTGCCGAGCTCGGCGACCTCCTTGACGAGCTCGTACGGGGCGCGCAGCTCCTTGGCCGCGGCGAACAGCTCGTTGTTGTCGAAGCCGCGCAGCTTGGCGATCTCGTTCTTGATCTGGCGCAGGTGACGGACGGCCTCGACGACGTTGCCGGTGCCGGCCTCGCCCTTGGAGCGGATCATGGCCGCGCCCTCGGCGATGCGGCGCAGGGCCTCGCCCAGGTTGGTGGCGCCACAGACGAAGGGGGTCGTGAAGGCCCACTTGTCGGAGTGGTTGATCTCGTCGGCCGGGGTCAGGACCTCGGACTCGTCGATGTAGTCGACGCCGAGGGACTGCAGGACCTGGGCCTCGACGAAGTGGCCGATGCGGGACTTGGCCATGACCGGGATGGAGACCGCGCCGATGATCTCCTCGATCATGTTCGGGTCGGACATGCGGGCGACGCCGCCGTCCTTGCGGATGTCCGCGGGGACCCGCTCCAGGGCCATGACGGCCACGGCGCCGGCGTCCTCGGCGATCTTCGCCTGCTCGGCGTTGACCACGTCCATGATCACGCCGCCCTTGAGCTGCTCGGCCATGCCGCGCTTCACGCGCGCGGTGCCGGTCTCGGGGGACTGGAAGCTGGTGGAAGGCGTGGTGGACACGGATACCTCACTCGTGACAACGGGGTTGACGACAAGATGAGGAAACAGGCCACCTGCGGTCCACATCAAGGGCCAATGTGGACCCGGTGGATCGTTTTCCCAGGTTACGAGGGTCAGGTCGGACGATCAGCAAGGGCGACGGGCGGCTCGTCGTCCATTTCGAAGGCGAGCGGGAAGGGCGCGTGGCCTGCGAGGCGGAACCAGCGGACCTTGCGGTGGCGGCGCAGGGCGCGGGCCGCCCGGACGGCGTCGTTGTGGAAGCGGCGGGCCATCGGGACGCGGCGGACGGCCTGCGCGAGCTCGCCCGCGGCCTCCTCGCCGCCGGGCGCCTGCCGTACGAGCTCCACCTGCTCGGGCTCGCCGAAGACGGCCCGCAGTGCCTGGCTCAGCTCGCTCTCGGCGACCTCCCGCTGGTCCTCCTCGGCCTGCCGGGCGGCGTGCGCGGCCTCGTAAAGGACGATCGAGGCCGCTGGGTCCAGTACGCCGGAGGTGGCGAGCTCCTGGGTGACCGAGGCCCGGCGCAGGAGCTGCGCGTCCAGGGCGGCGCGGGCGGCGTCGATGCGGGAGTGCAGCCGGTCGAGCCGCCCGGCGGTCCAGCTCAGATAGACGCCGATGAGGATCAGCGCGACGACGGTCCAGATCAGGGTTTCGGTCACGGGCGCACAGGCTACCGGGGCGGTGGCAGCACACCTTCCCAAAGGTCACGGTCGTGGGCGAACAGGACACGCGCGGGGCGGCCGCCGGCGAGCTCGCCGAGCCGGTCGAGCCAGGGCAGGTAGGGGGTCCCGAACTCGTGGGCGAAGTCGTACGCCTGACCCGCGAGGACCGTGATCCGGTCGCCGTGGTCGAGGACGAGCGACTGGTGGCCGTCGGTGTGCCCGGGGGTCGGCACGATCCGGATGCCGGGCCCGATCTCGTGCTCGCCGTCGATCTCCTCGTACCGGACGCCGGGCAGGAGCGAGTCGATGGTGTACCCGCCGGCGCGGGCGACGGCGAGCTCCTTGCGCTGCACGAGGACGGGCGTCGCGGGAAAGAGCTGGTTGCCGCCGATGTGATCGAAGTGCAGGTGGCAGTTGACGACGAGGTCGACGTCCGCCGGGCCTACGGGCAGGGGGTGCCGGACGGGTCGGTAGTGCGCGTCGGTCTCCGGGGACCCGGTCCCCATGCCGGTGTCGAAGAGCAGCCGCACGCCCGCGTGGCGCACGAGATACCCGAGAACGGGCTCCACGCGGGCGTGGGGTCCTTCCCACTCGTGGGCGGGGCGGGTGAAGTGCCCGAGGTCGAGCCGGGTGATCGCATCCATACGGGCACCCTGCCCGCCGGCCCCCGTCGTGGGCAATCGTTTCCGCCAGGGCGATGCCCGCCCGGACGCCGCCGCCCCCGTTGTGGGCAATCGTTCCGCTGGGGCGGCGCCCACCCGTACGGCGCCCGCCCCGTTGCCGGCGCCTCGTGCCGCCCCCGTTGTGGGCAATCGTTCCGCTGGGGCAAGGGGGTCCCCCCTGCTCGAGCGAAGCCGAGAGCTTGGGGGAGGGTGGGCACAACGGGCCCGCGCCCTGCCGGCGCCCGAGGCTTCCGCGCCTGAACCCGCACGTGCGGTGCGGCGCGCTGGCGGTGCGGGTCCAGGCTCGGAACGCGGAGGCGCCGCTGAAGGGCGCCGTCCCGTGTGCCCACCCGTCCCGCCCCAGCGGGACGATTGCCCACACGGAGGCGGGGCACCACCCAGCCGGGTGCGGGCCCACACGGGCGGGCGGCGAAGAGCACCGCCCAGCCAGGCGCGGGCTCGCGCGGGGGTGGGGTGCAGGGGGCCGGGCGGGCTTCGGGGCTACAGGCCCAGGCGGGCTCGCAGGCCGCCCGTTCGTTCGTCCGTGTCCACCGCCGCCGCCCCGTCCGTCACCGTCTCGTACACCGCGAGGATGTCCGCCCCGACCGTCGCCCAGTCGAAGCGCCGCACATGGGCCGAGCCCCGGGCGCTGAGCTCCTTGCGGCGCGGTGCGTCCCCGAGGAGCGCGATCGCCGCGTCCGCGAGCGCGTCGGCGTCCTCGTTGGCGAAGAGTTCGCCGGCCGCGCCCTGGTCGAGGACCTGCGCGAAGGCGTCCAGGTCGGAGGCGAGGACCGGCGCGCCGGCCGACAGGGCCTCGACGAGGATGATGCCGAAGCTCTCGCCGCCGGTGTTGGGCGCCACGTACACGTCGACGCTGCGCAGCAGCCGCGCCTTGTCCTCGTCGCTGACCATGCCGAGGAATTCGACGCGCGAGCGCATCTCGGCCGGGAGCGAGGCGACCGCCTCCTCCTCGTCACCGCGTCCGGCCACGAGCAGCCGGGCGCCCGGCCGTTCGGTGAGGATCTTCGGGAGGGCCCGCATGAGGACGGGCAGGCCCTTGCGGGGCTCGTCGATGCGGCCGATGAAGCCGAGCGTCTCGCCCTGCCACTCCTTCTTCGGTTCGGCGCGGGCGAAGAAGTCGACGTCGACGCCGTTGGGGATGACGACGGCGTCGCCGCCCAGGTGCTCCACCAGCGTCCGGCGCGCGTACTCGCTGACCGCGATGCGGGCGCTGATCTTCTCCAGGGCGGGCTGGAGGATCGGATACGCGGCGATCATGGCCCGTGAGCGCGGGTTCGAGGTGTGGAAGGTGGCCACGATCGGCCCCTGCGCCGCCCAGCAGGTGAGCAGTCCGAGCGACGGCGAGGTCGGCTCGTGGATGTGGACGACGTCGAAGGTGCCGTCGTGCAGCCAGCGGCGGACCCGCGCGGCGGAGAGGAAGCCGAAGCTGAGCCGGGCCACCGAGCCGTTGTACGAGACCGGAACGGCCCTCCCGGCCGAGACGACGTACGGCGGGAGCGGCGTGTCGTCGTCGGCGGGGGCGAGGACGGAGACCTCGTGGCCGAGCCGGATGAGGTGCTCGGCGAGGTCGCGGATGTGGAACTGGACGCCGCCCGGCACGTCCCAGGAGTACGGGCAGACGATCCCGATCTTCACGCGCCCGGTCCCTCCCGCTCGTCCAGGTCCGAGAGCCACAGTCGTTGCAGCATGTGCCAGTCCTCCGGGTGGTCCGCGATGCCTCCGGCGAACGCGTCGGCGAGCGCCTGTGTCATCACGGACGTCTTCTCGGCCCGCGTACCTGACTCGGGTACGTCGATCGGTGCGTGGATCTGCCCCTTCATGACCGACGTGTCGTCGTACCAGAGCGTCACGGGCAGCAGCAGCGCGCCCGTCTGCTGGGCGAGGATCGCCGGGCCCGCCGGCATCCGTGCCGTGTCCCCGAAGAACGTGACCTCGGTGCCGGAGGCGGACAGGTCGCGGTCGGCGACGAGGCAGACCAGGCCGCCGGCCCGCAGCCGCCGTGCGAGGGTGCCGAAGGCGGAGCCGCCGGTGTGCGGCAGGACCTCCATGCCGAGGGACTCGCGGTAGGCGACGAACCGGTCGTACAGGGACTCCGGCTTGAGCCGCTCCGCGACCGTGGTGAACGGCACGCCGACCGAGCGGGTCACCCACACGCCCGCGAGGTCCCAGTTCGCCAGGTGCGGCAGGGCGAGGATGACCCCGCGCCCGGAGGCGAGGCCCTCCTCCAGGTAGTGGCGGTCCTTGATGTCGATGGACCGCTCGACCCGCTCCTTGCTCCAGGTCGGCAGCCGGAAGGACTCCATCCAGTACCGCATGTACGAGCGCATGCCGGCCTGCGACAGCTCGGCGAGCCGCTCGGGCGTGGCGTCCGGCACCACGCGCGCGAGGTTGGACTCCAGCCGCAGGACGCTCTTGCCGCGCCGCTTCCACGCGAGGTCGGCGATCCGTCGGCCGAGGCCCGTCGCCACCGGTTCCGGCAGCTTCTTCACGGTCGCCCAGCCGGCGCCGTACAGCCCGTCGCTCAGGCGTTCCTTCAGGGTGCTCACGAGGCCGCACCGCCGCCCCCGGCCGTGGCGGCGTCCGCCTCGGCCGATTCCCGGCGCACGGTCACGACCCGCTGGCCCAGGGTCACGGCGCTGCCGACGGCCACGATCCACAGGGCGATCGGGAGCAGGACCTCGATCCCGGGGACGCCGAACTTGTGGAGTCCGGCGAGGCCGGCGGCGACCAGCGAGATCACCAGGCGCTCGGCGCGCTCGACCAGGCCGTTCACGGCGACGGGCAGGCCAATCGATTCGCCGCGGGCCTTGGTGTACGAGACGACCTGGCCGCTCGCCAGGCAGAAGATCGCCACGGCGCACAGGATGTTGTCGTCGCCCTTGCCGGCGTACCAGAGCGCGAAGCCGCCGAAGATCGCGCCGTCGGCGACCCGGTCGAGCGTCGAGTCGAGGAAGGCTCCCCACCGGCTGGAGATCCCCGCCTGCCGGGCCATGTTGCCGTCGACGAGGTCGGAGAAGACGAACAGGGTGATGACGATCGTTCCCCAGAAGAACTCTCCGCGGGGGAAGAAGACCAGCGCACCGGCCATCACCCCCGCCGTGCCGATGAGCGTGACCGCGTCGGGGCTGACGCCCCGGCGGAGCAGAAACGCGGCGAACGGTGTGAGGACACGCGTGAAAAAGGCACGCGCGTACTTGTTCAGCATGGCCTTCCCGAGGTTCGGTGGGCCGCGCGGCCCCTACGACCACCGGCTCACCCATCGTAGCCACGCGCGTCCCGGCGCACCGGAGGGCACCCGCCCCGCCGCGTCGGCGTCCCTCCGGGGGCCTCCGGGATGTACGACGTATGGACGCTTCCTGGCGTCGGTGCAAAGCTCGAAGGACCACCGCGGGCACCGCTGGAGCCGTACCGCGACACACCACTCCCCCGCGCCCGCGTCCCGCCGCACCGTGCGAGCACTGTGAGCAGTCGGGAGGAACACATCATGGGTGACAAGGCGAAGACGCCCGCCGGGGCCGCCGGCAGGGCTCCTACGGCCGACCGGCCCTCGGCCGTGCGGAACGTGGTGCTGGTCGGCCACAGCGGATCGGGCAAGACGACCCTCGTCGAGGCCCTCGCGCAGACCGCGGGGGCGGTCAACCGGGCCGGCCGGGTCGAGGACGGCGCGACCGTCTCCGACTACGACGAGATCGAGCACCGCCAGCAGCGGTCCGTACAGCTCTCCCTCGTCCCGGTCGGCTGGGACGGATACAAGATCAATCTCCTCGACACCCCCGGGTACGCCGACTTCGTCGGGGAGCTGCGGGCCGGTCTGCGCGCGGCGGACGCGGCCCTCTTCGTCGTCTCGGCCGCCCAGGAGGCCGACGCCGTCGCCGCGTCCACGCGGATGATCTGGGAGGAGTGCGCCGCCGTCGGCATGCCCCGTGCCATCGTCGTCACCCACCTCGACACCGCCCGCACCGACTTCACCGAGCTCACCGCCGTCTGCGCCGAGCTCTTCGGGCGGGACGACCCCGACGCCGTCCTCCCCCTCTATCTGCCGGTGCGCGGCACCGACGGCGCCGACGGGCACGCGCCCGCGACCGGCCTGGTCGGCCTGCTCTCGGAGCGGATCTTCGACTACTCCTCCGGGGTACGCCGGGAGAGCCCGCCCGACGAGGCGCAGCGGGAGCTCATCGCGGAGGCCCGCGCCCGGCTCATCGAGGGGATCATCGCCGAGAGCGAGGACGAGACCCTCATGGACCGCTACCTCGGCGGCGAGGAGATCGACGTGAAGACCCTCGTGGACGACCTGGAGAAGGCCGTCGCCCGAGGTGCCTTCCATCCGGTGCTCGCGGCCGCCCCCGCCGCCGACGGGGGGACGCAGGGGCTCGGCACCCTCGAGCTCCTGGAGCTGATCACCGGCGGCTTCCCCTCGCCCCTGGAGCACGAGGCGCCCGCCGTCACCACCCCCGACGGCCGCTCCCGGCCCCCGCTCACCTGCGACCCCGAGGGGCCGCTGGTCGCCGAGGTCGTCAAGACGGCCGCCGACCCCTATGTGGGCCGGATCTCCCTGGTCCGGGTGTTCTCCGGGACGCTGCGCCCCGACGAGACCGTGCACGTCTCCGGTCACGGCCTCGTGGACCCGTCCCACAACGGCCATGAGCTGCACGAGGCGGAGGAGCGGGTCGGCGGGCTCACCTCGCCCTTCGGCCGGCAGCAGCGCCCGCTGGCGGAGTGCATCGCCGGGGATCTCGCCTGTGTCGCCCGACTCGGGCACGCGGAGACCGGTGACACCGTCTCCGCGAAGGACGATCCGCTCCTGATGGAGCCGTGGACCATGCCGGAGCCGCTGCTGCCGCTGGCCGTCCAGGCCCACGGCAAGGCCGACGAGGACCGGCTCTCGCAGGGCCTCGCCCGGCTGGTCGCCGAGGACCCGACCCTGCGGCTCGAACAGAACCCGGACACCCGGCAGATGGTGCTGTGGTGCCTGGGCGAGGCCCACCAGGACGTCGCCCTGGAGCGCCTGCGCGGCCGGTACGGGGTGCAGGTCGACGCCGTGCCGTACAAGGTGGCGCTGCGCGAGACCTTCGGCGGCGCCTCCTCGGGCCGGGGGCGGCACGTCAAGCAGTCCGGCGGCCACGGCCAGTACGCCATCTGCGAGATCGACGTGGAGCCGCTGCCGCCGGGCAGCGGCATCGAGTTCGTCGACAAGGTGGTCGGCGGGGCCGTCCCGCGCCAGTTCGTCCCCTCCGTCGAGAAGGGAGTACGGGCGCAGGCCGCGCGCGGGGTGGCCACCGGTCATCCGCTCGTCGACATCCGGGTCACCCTGCGGGACGGCAAGTCCCACTCGGTGGACTCCTCCGACGCCGCCTTCCAGACGGCCGGGGCGCTCGCGCTGCGCGAGGCGGCCGCCGACGTGCCCGTCCACCTCCTGGAGCCGGTCGCCCAGGTCGAGGTCCTCGTCCCCGACGAGTACGTCGGCCCGGTCATGAGCGACCTGTCGGGGCGGCGTGGCCGCGTCGTCGGCACCGACCAGGCCGGTCCCGGACGGACCGTGGTCAGGGCCGAGGTGCCGGAGATCGAGATCGGACGGTACGCGATCGACCTGCGCTCGATCTCGCACGGCACCGGACGGTTCGACCGCACGTACGCCCGGCACGAGCCGATGCCGCCGCACCTGGCGGAGAAGATCCGCGAACAGGCCGAAAAAGGCTCCTAGTTGATGGAGCGACAGGGATGAACGTCCGCCCGGCGTCTGCCGGGCGGACGTCATTCGGCCGACGACATCCACAGGCCGTGACGCATCGTGCCGTACCCGGTTACGCTGTGGTGCCCAGCTCAGAAGGTGTGCGGGGCGCGGCAGTTGGGAACAGCCCGCACAGGTACTCGCGCGCGATGGGGGCGGCAGTGGCGATCGACGGTTTCGGACCCGGGGCTCAGATCCCCCTCCAGAACACGGGAGGCGGCACGGGCGCGACGAACGCGCTCGCCTCCGCCGCGTACCGGGACAGCCCTCTGAAGACGATCCAGGAAGCCGACAACGAGCTCTACAAGACCGCGGTCAAGGAGGGGAAGTGGGGGCTCTTCAGCCCCGACCTCGGCGAGGCCTTCTCCCGCGCGGTCCAGGTCCGCATGCTCGGCGGCGCCCGCAAGGCCCTGATCCAGTCCTTCGGGGCCGAGCCGCAGCCGGTCGTCGAGCACTGCCTGGCCGCCACCCATCTGCGCAGGCAGCGCGACATCAAGCTGACCCTGGTCACCTTCTTCTGCGGCGTCCTCTTCCTGCCCGGCCTGCTGCTCTGGCTCGGCGTCATCCAGCTGCGCCGCCTCGTCTCCGGCTCCGAGAACAAGCGCAACAGCGCCGTCGGCACGGCCCTCCTCTGGGCCGCCGGGATCTTCGCGGTGCTCGTCCTGCTCAAGCTGCCCTTCGACGGGATCCTGCCGAACTACCTGCGCGCGATGGTCGTCGCCCCGGTCGTCGGCTGGTACCTCGCGAGCCGGATCTGCCTGAACGCCGCCGTCGACCTGCGCGAGCGCTGGGCCGGCCTGCTCGGCGGCGGCGGGGTCGGCCCCCACGTCCCCAAGTCCGTCCCCCAGGACCCGGGCGAGAAGTCGGCCGAGGCGCTCCGGCTCAACCTGGAGAAGCTCTCCGCCGAGCAGCAGTCCAACATCGTCTTCTACGCCGGGGGCAAGGGCATCCTCGGCCTGGGCCCCCGCTGGGGCAGCTGGTCGCTCGCCGAGAACCTCGTCCCCCAGCCCGGCAAGGAGATGCACGCGTTCCGCTCCTGGGACGTCGTTCGCAAGATCCACGACGAGCTGACGCTGCTCGATCGCGGCGCGCTCAAGACCGGCTTCCCCAAGCCGACCGTCAAGCACTGGATCGTCTCCTCGGTCGGCGAGGGCGCGGACGAGGTCACCCGTCCCGAGAGCGACAACATCGTCCACTACCAGGTCAAGCCGCACGAGATACAGCGCATCTGCAACGAGCAGCAGTTCGACTCGGGCAACCGCTACTACCTCGGCGTCCAGTTCACCCTCTACGACGGCAACCTGGTCCTCACGATGATGGTCACCGTCACCTCGCTCCACGACACCCTGCGGATCGAGGTCACCGGTCACGCGCTCGGCCCCGTCCACAGCCTGTTCACCACGAAGCCGAAGGCGAAGACGAAGGAGGTCGCCAAGACCGTCCGCTTCTGGGAGACGAAGGAGGTCCAGCAGCCGCTGCTCACGACCAACGACATCGTGCGGCTCGCGGTGCGCGCCCCGCTCACCTGGTACCCGCCGGTCCTGGACTTCCTCGGCGGCAAGATGACCCTGCCCGAGCCCTTCGGCCTGCGGCACGTCTGGGCCGGGCCGCCCTGGAAGAACCGCTTCATGGCCGACGACGCCATCCGCATGGCCACGCCCGTGCTCCGCGCCGTCCACGCCGCGACGATCAAGGTGCTCGACGAGCACAACGTGGACACGGAGCGCTTCACCAACCGCTCGCTGGTCCTCAGCGGCGGCATCCAGGACCCGGGCCCGAAGAAGGCCGACGTCTACGACGCCTGACCCGGGTCCTCTCGTACGGCACCCGGAGGGTCAGAGGGTGGCCGGCCAGGCGTCGGCCAGCATCTTCCGGGTGTCGGCGAGCAGCTGGGGCAGCACCTTGGTGTGGCCCACGACCGGCATGAAGTTGGTGTCCCCGCCCCAGCGCGGCACCACGTGCTGGTGCAGGTGCGCGGCGATGCCGGCGCCCGCGACGGCGCCCTGGTTCATGCCGATGTTGAAGCCGTGCGCGCCGGAGGCCGCGCGCAGCGCGACCATCGCGCGCTTGGTGAAGGCGGCGAGCTCGACGGTCTCCGCCTCGTCGAGGTCGGTGTAGTCGGCGACGTGCCGGTACGGGACCACCATCAGGTGGCCGCCGTTGTACGGGTAGAGGTTGAGCACCGCGTACACGCCCTGGCCGCGCGCGATCACCAGACCGTCCTCGTCGGACTTCGACGGAATCACGCAGAACGGACAGCCGTCCTCGGACCCCGGCCCGGTCGGCTTGTTCTCGCCCTGGATGTACGCCATCCGGTGAGGCGTCCACAGGCGCTGGAACGCGTCCTGCGTCCCCACTCCGATCTGCTGTTCCGGCTCAGTCGTCATGCTGAGCAGCATATTGCGTCGCCCGTTCGGAACGTGTCGCCGGGGCGGAAGATCCATGCAGCGGCCATGCTGATCCGATGAGAGAGAGGCCGCTGATCCCGCCCGCGCAGGAACGCTGGGACGACCTGATGGAGACCCCGCTGACGGTGATGGCCCTGGTCTATCTCGCCGCCTACGCGCTGCGGATCCTCGGCCATGATCTGGCGGGGCCCCTGCGCGACCTGTGCCTCGCGCTCACGTACACGGCGTGGGCGGTCTTCATCGTCGACTATGTCGTACGGGTCAGGCTGAGCGGTCTCGGCCTGTTCCGCTTCATGCGCCACCACTTCCTCGACACGGTGGTCGTGGTGCTGCCGCTGCTGCGCCCGCTCCGGGTGGTGAGCGTGTACGACCGGGTGCAGCGCCGCCGCGACAAGCCCCGGCTCACGCTCTACGCCCGGGTCATGGCGTACGCGGGAATGACGGCGGGGCTGCTGGGCTTCGCGGGGGCGCTGACCGTCTACCACTACGAGTACACCGCCCCGGGGGCGACGATCCGCACGTTCGGGGACGCGGTGTGGTGGGCGTGCGCGACGCTGGCGACGGTGGGGTACGGGGACGTGACCCCGGTGACGCCGATGGGCCGCCTGACGGCGGTGGGCATGATGGGCGTGGGGCTCGCCCTGCTCGGCGCGGTGACGGGTTCGTTCTCGTCCTGGCTGATCCAGGCGTTCACCCGGGAGGACGAGAAGGGGCCCCCGGGGAACACCCCGGGGGCCTCCTGAAGGCTCAGGTCATCAGACCTGGACGCGGTCCTCGACGATCTTGGCGAGCTTGGCGATCGCCTCGTCGACGGGGATGCCGTTCTCCTGCGAGCCGTCGCGGTAGCGGAAGGAGACGGCGCCGGCGGCCATGTCCTCGTCACCCGCGATGATCATGAACGGGACCTTCTGCTTCTGCGCGTTCCGGATCTTCTTCTGCATCCGGTCCGAGGAGGAGTCGACCTCCACCCGCAGGCCCTGCTTCTTCGCCTTGGCGGCGAACTCGTGCAGGTAGTCGACGTGCGCGTCGCCGATCGGGATGCCGGTGGCCTGGACCGGGGCCAGCCACGGCGGCATGGCGCCCGCGTAGTGCTCCAGGAGCACGGCGAAGAAGCGCTCGATCGAGCCGAACAGCGCGCGGTGGATCATGACCGGGCGCTGCTTGGTGCCGTCCGGGGCGGTGTACTCCAGGTCGAAGCGCTCCGGCAGGTTGAAGTCGAGCTGCACGGTCGACATCTGCCAGGTGCGGCCGATGGCGTCCCGCGCCTGCACCGAGATCTTCGGGCCGTAGAACGCGGCGCCGCCCGGGTCGGGGGTCAGCGGCAGGCCCTGCTTCTCGGCGACCTGCTGGAGGACCGCGGTGGCCTCCTCCCACACCTCGTCCGAGCCGACGAACTTCTCCGGGTCCTTGGTGGACAGCTCCAGGTAGAAGTCGTTCAGACCGTAGTCGCGGAGCAGGTTCAGGACGAAGGTGAGGGTCTTGTCCAGCTCCTCCGCCATCTGCTCGCGGGTGCAGTAGATGTGCGCGTCGTCCTGGGTGAAGCCACGGGCCCGGGTCAGGCCGTGGACGACGCCGGACTTCTCGTACCGGTACACGGTGCCGAACTCGAACAGGCGCAGCGGCAGCTCACGGTAGGAGCGCCCGCGCGCGTCGAAGATCAGGTTGTGCATCGGGCAGTTCATGGGCTTGAGGTAGTAGTCCACGCCCTCGTCGAGCTGCATGGGGGGGTACATGCCCTCGGCGTACCAGTCCAGGTGGCCCGACTTCTCGAACAGCTTGCCCTTGGTGGCGTGCGGCGAGTAGACGAACTCGTAGCCCTCCTCCTCGTGGCGCTTGCGCGAGTAGTCCTCCATGACCCGGCGGATGATGCCGCCCTTGGGGTGGAAGACCGCGAGGCCGGAGCCGATCTCGTCCGGGATGGAGAAGAGGTCCAGCTCGTTGCCCAGCTTGCGGTGGTCGCGCTTCTCGGCCTCGGCCAGGAAGTCGAGGTGGGCCTTCAGCTCGTCCTTCGACGGCCAGGCGGTGCCGTAGATGCGCTGGAGCATCGGGTTCTTCTCGCTGCCGCGCCAGTAGGCGGCCGCGTTGCGCATCAGCTTGAACGCCGGGATGTTCCGGGTGGTCGGCAGGTGCGGACCGCGGCAGAGGTCCTTCCAGCACAGCTCGCCGGTCTTGGCGTCGAGGTTGTCGTAGATGGTCAGCTCGCCGCCGCCCACCTCGACGTTCGCGCCGTCGTCGGTCGACGCGGAGCCCTTGATGCCGATGAGCTCCAGCTTGTACGGCTCGTCCGCCAGCTCCTCGCGGGCGGCCTCGTCGGTCACCACGCGGCGGGCGAAGCGCTGGCCGCGCTTCTGGATCTCCTGCATCTTCTTCTCGATGACCTTGAGGTCCTCGGGAGTGAAGGGCTTCTCGACGTCGAAGTCGTAGTAGAAGCCGTCCCGGACCGGCGGGCCGATGCCCAGCTTGGCCTCGGGGAAGAGCTCCTGCACGGCCTGGGCCATGACGTGCGCGGTCGAGTGGCGCAGGATGTCGAGACCGTCCGGGGAGGAGATCTCGACGCCCTCGACGACATCGCCGTCGCGGAGCTCGTACGACAGGTCCTTCAGCTCGCCGCCCACGCGGGCGGCGATGACGGTGCGGTCGTCGGCGAACAGGGCGCCGGCGGTGGTGCCCGCGCTCACCGCCCTCTCCTCTGCCTCCGAGGCGGACTGGACGGTCACACGGACATCAGACACGGGTACTCCATACATAGGGGCGCAGGCAGACACGAGGTGCCGGCGCCGGCGACGCGCGGCAGAGACGAGGTGCCGCGTCGTCACCGATCTTACCGAGCGGTTCGCGCCGCCCGCGAAACGGTTTCGCCCCGCGGAGTGCTCACTCCTCCTCCGGTCCGCACGCCTCCTCGAAGAAGTCGAGGTTCTCGTGCAGGGCCTTGAGCAGCCGGTCCCGTTCCGTCTCGTCGACCTGGACGGGGACGACCCCGGTGGCGTCGGTGAGGCGACGGAAGCCGCCCCGGCTCTCCAGGCGCCCCACGACCCGGATCGGGAGACCGACGAGGTGGGCGTGGCCGGCCGTGCGGTACGCCTCCTCGTCGAGGGCGACCCGGACGTGCGGGACCTCCGCGCCGCCGAGCACCCGGAGCCGTACGATCCCCTCCCCGCGCGGCCCGGAGCGGCGCATGCGGACGACGGCGCCGGTGAGCCGGACCGGGACGGAGGGCTCGTCGGTCAGGTAGCGGGCGCTCGCCTCCCGCAGCGCGGGCAGGTCGCCGGGCGAGAACTCGACCGGTTCGGGCCGGGCCGCGCACCCCTCGGGCGCGCCGGCGGCCGGGGCCCACTCCAGGGCGATACGGGCACCCTCGGTGCCCCGGACCAGGGCGACGAGCGCCTCGGTGAGCTCGCGGCTGACGCCCGCCTCGACGGCGGTGTCGAAGGCCTCCATGCCGCCGGTGGCCCGCTGGTAGTCGACGGCCTCACGGGCCGCGTACAGCGCGTGGTAGAGCCGGACGGCGATCGGGCGGCCCGGTTCGACCGGCAGGAAGGCGGTGAGGCCGCGCCCGCCGGGCGCCGCGCCGACGACGACGGTCTCCAGGGAGGCCTGGGCGGCGCGCCGGTGCCGGGCGCCGTGGTAGCCGGCCCGGGCGCGTACCGCGAGGGCGCCGGCCAGGAGGAGCTGGCGGGCGGCGGACCTGAGCTGCTCCTGCACGGTCCAGGGGACGGTGCCGGCCGGGCCCGGGGGCACGTCGCGCCACCAGCGGATCTCGTCGCTGGGCACGGAGAGGCCGGTGAGGACCTCGCGGGCGGAGGGCGTGGCGCTGTGGGCGAGGGCGGTGAGCGCCTCGCCGAGCAGGTCCTCGCAGTCCGGGAAGGCGCGGCTCTCCGGCACGAGGAGGCTGGTGCCGGTGCCGCTGCCGGGCGGGGTCCAGCGGCTGTAGCGGCCGACGGCACCGCCGCGGCGACGCCAGCCGTGGCGGGCGAGCAGGGCGCCGAGGACCCGCGGGTCGACCCTGCCCGGGTCGGGCGTGCCCTGGGTGTCGGCCCAGGGCCCGACGGGCGGGGCGGGAATGCCGGTCCAGGGTCCGGGGGTCTCGCCGGGCGCCGGATGGGGCCGGTAGGGCGGGGGGACGGAGCCGCGCCCGGCTCCGTCCCCCTCGCCCCTCGCGTCCCCGAATCCGGGGTCGTCGATCGGTCGGTGCATCAAGGTCTCCCTCCCACGCCGACCCGGGTCATGATCTCGCAGAGCGCCCGGTCGTCGAAGATCCGCGCCGTCGGGATGCGCACGGTGGTCCGGCGCCGTCCCGTGACCGGGTGTCCGGCCAGGTTGATCCAGTAGCAGCAGTGCCGCAGGTCGAGCCGGTCGTGGCTCGCTCTCAGCCAGTCCTCCTGTGCCCTCGGGACGAGCATCACGACCAGGATCTTGTGCACGGACACCGGCGTCCGGGCGAGTTTCACCAGGTGGTCGTTGTCGAGGGTGAACGAGAACGCGCTGCCCGGCGGGCGCGGCGGTATCTGGTAGGTGCACTTGAGCTGCACCTTGATGGTCACTTCGTCGTCGACGGTGTGCCCGGGAGCGCTGTGGCTCACGTGCCAGTCGATGCCGTTGTCCGGAAAGGGCTGGGACAGCGAGCAGCCGGCCGCAGCGGCGACGGCGTGCAGGTATCCCACCTGAAGGGTCTCCATGCAGGCGGTGGTGGCGAGTGAGCCGCGCGTCGGTGCCGTCCGCTGGGGCGGCAGCCCTCCCGACTCGGGCTGGGCGAGCGCCATGTCGTCTTCCTTCCCCGTCCCTTGTGTTGTGACCGGTCCGCGTACGACGCAAACAGTCCGGGTATCACCGTTTCGGGGCAGGGGGTTGGCCATCTGCCGCACGTGTGCAGGGAGTTCGGGGATGTCGATGCACTGGTACGAAGGGCCCCTGGCCGCTTTCGACACGGAGACCACGGGAGTTGACGTCGAGGAGGACCGGATCGTCTCGGCCGCCCTCGTCGTCCAGGACACGGAGGGGGCGCGTCCGCGGGTGACGCGCTGGCTGGTCAACCCCGGCATACCGGTGCCGGAGGGGGCCACGGCGGTCCACGGCCTGACGGACGACCACCTCCAGCGGAACGGCCGGTGGCCGGCCCCGGTGATGGAGGAGCTGGCGCGCGCGCTGGCCGAGCAGTCGGCGGCGGGGCGGCCGCTGGTGGTGATGAACGCGCCGTTCGACCTGACGATCCTGGACCGGGAGCTGCGCCGGCACCGGGCCTCGTCGCTGGGGAACTACACGGCGGGCAACCCCCTGACCGTGCTCGACCCGCGGGTCCTGGACAAGCACCTGGACCGCTACCGGAAGGGCCGCAGGACGCTGACGGACCTGTGCGCGCACTACGAGGTGGAGCTGTCGGGCGCGCACGACGCCGCGGCGGACGCGACGGCGGCGATGGATGTCGTACGGGCGGTGGCGCGGCGCTTCTCGTCCCGTCTGGAGCGGCTGACGCCGGCGGAGCTCCACACGCTCCAGGCCGTGTGGCACGCGGCGCAGGCGCGGGGGCTCCAGGCCTGGTTCACCCGGCAGGGGACGCCGGAGACGGTGGACCCGGCGTGGCCGCTGCGGCCGGAGCTGCGCACGGCGGCGTGACCGGCTCCGGAAACGGCTGAGGCCGGTCCGTCTTTCGACGGACCGGCCTCTCCCGGTGGGCGATACTGGGATCGAACCAGTGACCCCTTCGGTGTGAACGAAGTGCTCTCCCGCTGAGCTAATCGCCCGGGAACGGGTTGAACCATACAGGCCTTTCGGCCCCGGGTTCAAACTGGCCCGCCCGTCGCCCGACCACCACCCCTCATCGACGCTCTTCGAGCGACTTCCTTCATCTCGGCCGCGAGTCCCCGCCTCCCCCCGCGCATCATCAGGGCGTGGTTGGCGCGGAAGACGGGCCGTCCGGGCACGGCGAGCAGCCGCAGGAGCCGGGCGTGGACCTCGACCTCCTGCTCGTACAGGGCACGGGTGCCGGGCCCTTCGGGGGTGAGGGTCCAGCGGGCCCATCCCTCCAGGTCCCCGCCGAGGCCGATCTCCAGGACGCCGGAGGCCGGGTCGCGGCGCAGGGCCCGGGCGGTGACGACGAGGTCGTACGGGAGCAGGGAGCGGAAGCGGGCGGTGCCGGTGGTCTCGTCGAGGGGGACGACCTCGCGGACCTGGGGCCACCAGCGCGGGTACTCCTCGGCGCGTTCGAGGACCGCGTAGACGGCCTCGGGCGGGGCGGCGAGCCGCCAGACGCAGCGGAAGCGGTACCGGCACCAGTCCATGCCCCCAGTGTGGACGTACTCAGGCGGGAATCTGAGTACCGGGACGCATTCCCGGCGGCTGTGGCCGGAGCCACACTCCGGGTATGGACAACTCCCTGCCGCCCGCGGACGAGCTGGTGCTCGTCGACCGCGAGCTGGCGCAACTCGACGCGCGCCGGTCCCAGTTGCTGGCCCGCCGCGCCTGGCTGATCCAGGTGCTGTACCCGCCGGTCGCGGCGGCGGCCCCGCTGCACCCTCGTCCGCCGGTCGCGGACTCGACGCCGCGGAGCGCGCAGAACGTGCTCCTGACGCTCGGCGGCACGCTGCTGACGATCGCGGCGGTCGCCTTCACCCTGGTGAGCTGGGGCTCGATGGGGATCGGCGCCCGCACGACGGTGCTGGCCGTGGTGACCGGTGCGGCGCTCGCGGCGCCGGTGGCGCTGCTGCGCAAGGGCCTGCGGTCGACGGCCGAGTCGGTGGCGGCGCTCGGCCTGGTCCTGACGGTCCTCGACGCGTACGCGCTGCACCGGGTGGCGCTGCCGGAGACGGACGGCCCGGGGTACACGGCGGTGGCGTCGGCGGTCCTCGCGGGCGCGTGGACGGCGTACGGCTCGGCACTGTCCCGGCTGCGGATCCCGCTGCCGGTCGCCGTGCTCGCGGCGCAGCTGCCGCTGCCGCTCGGTGTACTCGCGGCCGGCGGCGGGTCGACGGCCTTCGCGTGGGCGGCGCTCCTGACGGCGACGGCGGACGCGGCGCTCGTGCTGTGGACCCGGCCGGCGGCGGTCCGGATCACGGCGGGCACCGCCGGGGCCGCCCTGGGCGGCTGGGCCCTGCTGACGGGCGGCTGGCTGTCCCTGACGTCTCCGTGGAGCGGCGCGGCGCTCCTCCTGGCGGGCGCGGCGGTGACGCTGTACGGGGCGTGGCGCGTCCCGGCCGTCGCGACGGCGGCCTCGGCGATCGCGGGCCTGTCGCTCCTGACGGCTGTCGGCGGCCTCCTGCGCACGGCGCTCCCCGCCGACTGGGCGGTACCGGGGTACGTACTCGTCGCACTGGCCCTGGCGTCGGTGTGGCTCCTGGGCGGCACGCCCGACGCGACGGCACCCCGGGAGGGCGTGTCCGGCCAGGGCGGCGCAGCGGCACCCGGCAGTGACCTGCCGCACGGTACGGGGTCGGGCCCGGCCGGCGGCGGCATACGCCTGCCGCAGGGGATCCGGCTCGGGCTCGCCGGTGCGGGTGCCGGCGTCGCGGCCCTCGGGGTCGCGTGGGCGCTGCCGCCGGCGCCGGCGGGGCTCCTCGGGCCGGTGGCCCGGACGACGGAGGTCTGGTCGGGCGAGCACACCGCCCGCGCCCTGACCTCCTACCCGGCGACGGCGGTCCTGGTCCTGGCGGTGGCCGTCGCCGCTCTGGCGACCCTCCCCCGGCTCTGGGCCCGGTGCGGGGCCCTCGCCCTGGCCTGGGCGCTGCTCACGGCCCTGCCGGTCTCCCTCGACCTGCCGTACGCGGCGACGCTCGTCCTCCAGCTGCTCACGACGGCGGCGGCCCTGTGGATCGCGGTCCGCCCGGGCCCGCTGACCCGCGGCCTGCGCACGCCCACCGCCCCGACCGGACACCCGGAAGCTCCCGGAACGACCACGCCGACGGCCCCGGCGTCCTCCGCACCCTCGACCGACGGCCCGGGTGCGCCCCCGGAGACCGGGTCGGCCATACCGGCGGCCCCGGCCGCCGCTCCCTCCGTCACGCCTGCGGCCGGCGGCCCGACCACGCCGCCGAAGAGCGGCTCGACCGCGCCGGAGCCCCCGGCCGCGCCTCAGGCCTCCGGGCCGACCGCCCCGGGCTCTCCCACCGCCGGCGGCCCGGCGGCCTCCTGGCCCGCGTGGGCGCCCCGGCCCCCGGCGCAGGCCGTCGCCCCGGCGCCCGGGGTCGTGCTCGGGTGGGTCGCGTACGTCGCCGGGCTCGCGTCCGCCGGGAGCGCGGTCGCTCTCGCCCTGGACGTGCGGGGCGCCACCTTCGCCGTGCTCGGCGCGGTCCTCGCGCTCCTGACCGGGGTCGCGGTGCTCGGTGCGGACGCGCGCCGGGTGGTCTCCGCCACCGGCGCGGTGCTCGCGGCGACGGGGCTCGTCCTCGCGGTGGCCGCCGCGAACCGCTTCGAGGACCACTGGACGGCGCTCGCGCTGCTGCTCGTCCCGGCGGCGACCGCCGCCGTCGGCTCCAGGGCGCCGCGCCCGGTGGCCCTGGCGGTCGAGGTCACGGGCGGCGCCGTGGGGCTGCTCGCCCTCGGCCTCGCCGTGGACCGGCCCGCGTTCCTCGCGCTCGCGCTGGCCCTGGGCGGGGTGATCGCGGCGGCGACGGCCGTGCGGCCGGAGCGGCGGCGGTTCGCCTCGTGGACGGCGGCGGTGCTGTTCCTGCTCGCCACGTGGGTGCGGCTCGCGGTCTGGGACGTGACGACCCCGGAGGCGTACACGCTCCCGGTGACGCTGCCCGCGCTGGTCGTCGGGTTCCTGCGGCGGCGCCGGGACCCGGAGGCCTCGTCCTGGACGGCGTACGGCCCCGGTCTCGCGGTGACGCTGCTGCCGAGCCTGTTCGCGGCCTGGACGGACCAGGAGTGGGCGCGCCCGCTGGCCCTGGGGGTCGCGGCGCTCGCGGTGACGCTGCTCGGCGCGCGGTTCCGGCTCCAGGCCCTCCTGGTGCTCGGCGGCGCGGTGCTCGCCCTGGACGGGCTGCACGAGCTGGCGCCGTACGTGGTGCAGGTGGTGGGCGCGCTGCCGCGCTGGCTGCCGCCGGCCCTGGCGGGACTGCTGCTGCTCGCGGTGGGCGCCACGTACGAGCAGCGGCTGCGGGACGCGCGGCGGCTGCGGGAGCGGCTCGCACGGATGCGGTGAGACGCCGAAGGCCCGGAGACGGTGTTCCGTCTCCGGGCCTTCGATCCGGGTGGTGGGCGATACTGGGTTCGAACCAGTGACCCCTTCGGTGTGAACGAAGTGCTCTCCCACTGAGCTAATCGCCCGGGCGCACCGCAAACATTACCCCATGTCAGCGGGGCTCCCGAACCATCGGAAGGTCACTCGTCGATCTTCCACGGCATGACGAAGCCGAACTTCCAGAAGTAGACGGCGAGCAGTGCGGCGACGATCACCAGACCGATGGTGGTGAGGATGATGTTCCGACGGCGGACCTTGGGGTCGAGGGCGCGCTGGGCGGCCTCCGTGACCTTGCGCTTGGTCCAGCGGAGCACGAGCTGGGCCCACACGAACTCGGTCGCCCAGATCGCCATGCCGGCGAAGATGACCAGCCAGCCGGGCCCCGGGAGCGGCAGCAACACCACTCCGCCGCCGACCACGGCGAGTCCCACGATGAAGACGCCGACCTGCCAGCTCAGATGCAGGCCCCGGCGGGACTTGATGAACTCCGGTGCGCGGGATCCCAGTTCGGCTTCCTGGCCGTCTGCGGACTCCCCGGTGCGCTCGTCACTCTCCGCATTCATGCCCCCCAACCTACCGGATGGGGAGCCCCCACCGGAATGGCGGTATTACCGCAGGTCACACGCACCCGTACGAGCGACCTGAACGATCACAAAACCGACAGAGGGGTTTACAACGGCACCGGAGGTGGCATGTCGATTTCGCCGACGTGCGAATCCCCGAGCGCACACTGAGCGAAAGGCCCTGGCGCTTATGAACACCACGGTCAGCTGCGAGCTGCACCTGCGCCTCGTTGTGTCGAGCGAGTCCTCACTGCCTGTACCCGCGGGCCTGCGGTATGACACGGCCGATCCGTATGCCGTGCACGCCACCTTCCACACCGGAGCCGAAGAGACGGTCGAGTGGGTCTTCGCCCGCGACCTTCTCGCCGAGGGGCTGCACCGGCCCACCGGCACGGGCGACGTCCGCGTCTGGCCGTCCCGCAGCCACGGTCAGGGAGTCGTCTGCATCGCGTTGAGCTCCCCCGAGGGAGAAGCCCTGCTCGAGGCCCCGGCGAGGGCCCTGGAGTCGTTCCTGAAGAGGACCGACGCCGCGGTGCCACCGGGCACCGAGCACCGGCACTTCGACCTCGATACGGAGCTCTCCCACATCCTGGCCGACAGCTGAGCCAGGCCGACAGCCGCACGGCGCCGTCCGACTCGGGGAGACGACGCCGCGCGGAGAGCCACATAGGCACGAGATCCGGCGCTCCCACCGCGCAGCCGGCGCGGTGGCGGGCGCCGGTGTCGTTTTCCGGGGCGCGCTAAAGTCAGCGCCAATCCGCGGGGACCCGCCCGCGGCCGGCCAGGGAGCGAATCGTGCTGATCCCCCACGACACCCGGATCGCCCTCGACACCGTCGTCGATCTGATGAACACCGCGCCCCAGGGCGAACGCGCCGACGAGCTCGCGGACGTCCATGAGCTCCACGCCTTCCTCTCCGCGCACAAGGTCAGCGGCGTGGGCGAGCTCGGTCCCGAGGACCTGCGCGCCGTGCGCGAGGTGCGCGAGAAGTTCGCGGCGGTCTTCTCCGCCCCCGAGGCCCGGATCGCGGCCCCCCTGATCAACCAGCTGGTGGCGGGTGCGGGCACCACCCCACAGCTCACGGACCACGACGGCTACGACTGGCACGTGCACTACTTCGCGCCGGGCGCCTCGGTGGCCGACCATCTCGCGGCCGACTGCGGCATGGCCCTGGCGTTCATCGTCGTGGCGGGCGAACAGGAGCGGCTGCGGCGCTGCGAGGCGCCGGACTGCGGCCGGGCCTTCGTGGACCTCTCGCGCAACCGCTCGCGCCGCTACTGCGACAGCCGCACCTGCGGCAACCGTCTGCACGTGGCCGCGTACCGGGCGCGCCGCAAGGAAGCCGCGGGCTGACCGCCCCGGGCCGGGACCTCACAGCACGAAGAGATCGTGCACGGCCGCCATGAGCAGCAGACAGCCGATCACCCCGAGGAAGATCATCAGAGGTGGCTGGGAGAGCGCGAACAGACAGCCGCGCGACTCTTCGGCGGGGGTGACGGGGGCGTCGGTGGCGGCGGGGACGGGCTCCCGCGAGGTATCCAGCATCTCGGGGGGATGATCGCGCACCCCGCACCCCGCGAATCCCGCAACACGCCCCACCGCGGGGGCCGTTCACCCCTTCCCGTGGATCACGGAACGGGACGGACACCGGAATCGCCAGAAGTGATCAGATTCCGTGCTTCTTCAGAATCGCCTCGATGTCGCTGAAGTCCTCACCGACGGACTGCCCGGCCTTCGGCTTCGCCGTCACGGCACGCGAGGGCGCCGACGCGGCCGGGGCCACGGCTCTCGGCTCGGCCTCCCCGGCGGGCACCTCACGGCCGGCCCGGCGCCGCTCCACGGCCCGGGTGGACAGGAAGAGCAGCCAGGCGAAACCGAGCACACCGAAACCGGCCCAGGCCACCGGGCTGAAGGCCGTGTCGGCGAGCCAGGCGACCGCACCCGTCATCACCAGGCCGAGCGGCACCAGGGCGTAGGCCGCGATCCGGGCGGCGGACAGGAACTTCTTCCGGTACGCCGAAATCGCGGCGATGCCCAGGCCCGCCGCGGACACCGCGGAACAGATGGTCTCGGCGAGCATGCGATCCTCCAGGTGCCGGGCGATACGTCCCTTCCATCCTGCACCGCCGGAGCCGCCCGGGGCCATGCCCCGAGGCCCGTCTCAGGGAGATCTCCGGGTCGCCCCGGCCGGGATCTCCTCCCCAGGGAGGCCTCGCCGGTCCCAGTGGGAGACTGCTGCCATGAACGACTCCACCACCGCGCCCGCCTCCCCCGTCGTCCTGGAGGCGTGGTTCGACCTCCAGTGCCCCGACTGCTTCCAGGCCCTCGACGACGTCCGCGCGCTCCGCGAGAAGTACGGCGACCGGCTCGACGTACAGCTGCGCCACTTCCCGCTGGCCAAGCACAAGCACGCGTACGCCGCCGCCCAGGCCGCCGAGGAGGCCTTCGAGCAGGGCAAGGGCTGGCCGTACGCGGAGGCGCTGCTCGCCAGGACCGCCGAGCTCGGCGACCGGGGCGAGCCGGTCCTCCTGGAGGTGGCTGCCGAACTCGGCCTGGACGCCGAGGAGTTCGACACCGCCCTGATCGACGGCCGGCACCTGCTGACCGTGGACGCCGACGAGGCCGAGGGCAAGGCGATCAAGGTCACCGGCACCCCGACCTACGTCATCGGCGGCGAGCGCCTGGACGGCGGCCAGAGCCAGGAGGGCCTGCGGGAGCGGATCGAGGAGATCACCGACCGGCTCCTGGCGGACCGGTAGCCGTCAGACCAGCGGCTTCGCGCTGTTGACGAGCGTCGTGCGGTAGCCGAGCGACTCGTAGAGCCGGATCGCCGGGGTGTTGCCCGCGAACACGTGCAGTTCGAGCAGGTGCTCCCCGGCCTCCAGGGCGATGTGCTCGGCGAGCAGCATGAGGGCCCTGCCGTACCCCTTGCCGCGCTCCCCCTCGACGACCTCGACCTCGAAGACGAAGCCGGTCCCCTTCCCGGGCTCGCGCTCGAGACGGCCCACCCACAGGTAGCCGACGACCTGCCCGTCGCGCACGCCGGCGGACACGGTGACGCCCGGGGTCGCGAGGCCCTGCGGGAGGAAGCGGCGGCGGCCGTCCTCGGCCTTGGCGAGCGCCTGCTCCTCCGGGACGCCCCGGTCGATCCAGCTCTGCGCGAAGGCGGCCCGGGACTTCGCCGACCACTCCTCGAACTCCGCCTCGGTCACCGGCCGGTGCGCGAAGCCCTCCGGCAGCCGCGGCGGCTCGGCCGGCAGTTCCTTGACCATGTTCCGGCTGCGCTCGGTGTACCCGAGCGAGCGGGCCATCCGCACCGCGGCCTCCGCCTCCGCGGGCACCGAGATCTGCACCTCGCCGCAGCCCCAGCCGCGGAGGACCTCCTCCGCGGCGAGCGCCGCCACCGTGCCCCGGCCCCGGCGCCGGTCGGGCTCGTCGACCAGGAGGCGTTCGATCAGGCCGGAGGCGGCGCCGAAGGCCTGATCGGTGGCGAGGTGGACGGATCCGACCCGGCGGCTGTTCACACAGATGTCGAAGGTGCGGGAACGGCCGCCGTCGGCGGACTGCTGAAGCGGCTCGGACGGCCGCAGGGTGGTGGTCATCAGAGGTGTTCTACCCACCCCGCCGCCGCCCGTCATCCGGATTTACGCGAGCTCCGGATCCCGGTCCGCGGCCGCCCGCTCGTCGAAGACCCGCATCGCCTTGGCCGTGACGGGCCCGGGCGCGCCCGCGAGCTCACGGCCGTCGACCCGGTGCACGGCCTGGACGTCGCGAAGGGTCGAGGTCAGGAAGATCTCGTCGGCGCTCTCGAGCACCTCGAGCGGCAGGTCGGTCTCCTCCGCGCCGGTCCACTCCACGGCGAGCGCGCGCGTGATGCCCGCGAGGCAGCCGGAGGAGACGGGCGGGGTGAGGATCCGGCCGTCGACCACGACGAAGACGTTGGAGCCGGTGCCCTCGCAGAGCTGCCCCACGGTGTTGGCGAAGAGCGCCTCGGAGGCCCCCTGCTCGCGCGCCCTGGCGAGGGCGACGACGTTCTCGGCGTACGAGGTGGTCTTGAGGCCGGTGAGGGCGCCGCGCTCGTTCCGCGTCCAGGGGACGGTGATCACGGCGGTGGAGTCGGGGCGGCGACCGGTCTCGCCGAGGGCGACGACCAGGCTCGTCCCGGCGTCGCCGCGCTCGGAGCCGAGCGGGGAGAGACCACCGGTGTACGTGATGCGGAGCCGGCCGAGCTCCATCGGGTTGGCCTCCAGGACGGCGGCGCAGGCACGGCGGACCTCGTCGAGGTCCGGGTCGGGCAGTCCGAGACCGCGGGCGGAGCGGGTGAGGCGCTCCAGGTGGAGGGTGAGAGCAAACGTTTCGCCGCGCTCCGCCTTGACCGTCTCGAAGATGCCGTCGCCGACGGTCAGTCCGTGGTCCAGTACGGAGACCCGGGCGGTCTCCGCGTCGTGCAGCCCGCCGTTGACCCAGAGTTTCATCGAGAAGTGGCCCTTCCGCTCGCCTCACGGGCGCCCGACTCGTAGGCGCCGGATGACTCATAGGCGCCCGACGCTATCGCGACGAGCCGGTCCGCCTTCAGCTCGGTCTCCTCCCACTCGCGCTCCGGGTCGGAGCCCCAGGTGATCCCGGCACCCGTGCCGAAGCGGAGCACGCCCTCGGGGCGGTCGATCCAGAAGGTGCGTATGCCGACGGCCAGCTCGCCGGTGCCCGCGTCGGCGTCGACCCAGCCGATGCCTCCGCAGTACGGGCCGCGGGGCGCGGTCTCCAGGGCCTCGATGATCCGCAGCGCGCTGGACTTGGGCGCGCCGGTGACGGAGCCGGGCGGGAAGGTGGCGGCGAGCAGCTCGGGCCAGCCGGCGTCCTCGCGGAGGAGACCGGTGACCGTGGAGACGAGGTGGACGAGGCCGGGGTGCTCCTCGACGGCGCAGAGCTCGGGGACGGCGACGGTGCCGGTCTCGCTGACGCGGCCCAGGTCGTTGCGGACCAGGTCGACGATCATCACGTTCTCCGCGTGGTCCTTGGGGAGGAGGTCGGCGGCGGTGCGGCCGGTCCCCTTGATGGGGCCGGAGGAGATCAGGGCCCCTTCCCTGCGCAGATAGAGCTCGGGGGACGCGGTGGCGATCTCCACGCCGTGGGCGGGCAGACGGATCGTTCCGGCATAGGGGGCGGGGTTGCCGCGGGCCAGGAGCGCGGTGAGGGCGTCGACGTCGGCGGCGGCCGGGTCCGGCAGCGGCGCGGTCAGCACCCGGCAGAGGTTCGCCTGGTAGACCTCGCCGCGCGCGATGTGCTCGCGCACGCGCCGTACGCCCGCGGTGTACGCGGCGCGGTCGAGCGAGGACGTCCAGTCACCGGCGGCGGGACCGCGCCAGGCGCCCGGGACGGGCGCGGGGACCGGGTCGGGCCGGACGTCCCCGAAGCGCGCGCAGGTGAGGCGCCCTTCGAAGTCCGCGCAGACGGCCCAGAAGCCTGCGGAGTCCAGTGCCTCGGGGTCGTGGGTGACGTCCCGGAGGTCGGTCGCGACGAGGCCGCCGAAGCGGGCCAGAGGAGCAAGGTCGTGCACGCATCGAGTCTAGGTCCGGCGGGGCGGGGGCACGGGTCGTACGCGGAGGAGGGCGTCAGGGACGCGCGGGGTGGGGTGTGAGGGGCGCGTGAGGTGGAGGCTCCCCGCCACCTCGGGGACACGGCGAGTGAACGCCGCGCGAACCCTCCGGGAGGCCCGGCCGGGCGCCGTGAAGGCCGTGCAGGTCAGCACGCTGCGGAAACGCGTTTTTGTACTGGCCCAGGAATCCGCTAGAGTTCAACACGTCGCCGGGACGCGCAAGCGAAACGGAAACGACAAGCGGACGTGGCTCAGTTGGTAGAGCATCACCTTGCCAAGGTGAGGGTCGCGAGTTCGAATCTCGTCGTCCGCTCGATGTGGGGGATCTTCCCGAACCCCCGTTATCACTCCTGGTGGAGTGGCCGAGAGGCGAGGCAACGGCCTGCAAAGCCGTCTACACGGGTTCAAATCCCGTCTCCACCTCCAAGGACGATTAGCTCAGCGGGAGAGCGCTTCCCTGACACGGAAGAGGTCACTGGTTCAATCCCAGTATCGTCCACTGGATCTTCGGATCCCGGATCTCCGGATCCCCCGCGCGATTAGCTCAGCGGGAGAGCGCTTCCCTGACACGGAAGAGGTCACTGGTTCAATCCCAGTATCGCGCACCACACTTCACGCACCCCTCGGGTGCGCCCGCGCGATTAGCTCAGCGGGAGAGCGCTTCCCTGACACGGAAGAGGTCACTGGTTCAATCCCAGTATCGCGCACGCAGTACAGGCACCCCTCGGGTGTACCCGCGCGATTAGCTCAGCGGGAGAGCGCTTCCCTGACACGGAAGAGGTCACTGGTTCAATCCCAGTATCGCGCACCACCAGGAAGCCCCCGGTCGCAGCTCGCGGCCGGGGGCTTCTTCGTACCCCCGTCAGGAGGAGAAGAGCAGCCGTCCGAAGCCGCCCTTGTGGTGGTGACCGCCGTGGTGACCACCGTGGTGGCCGCCGTGGTGCGGGGCACCCCAGGCGGGCGCGGCAGGCTGCGCCGGGTAGGCCGGCGGGGCGGGCGGCGCCTGCTGGACCCACTGGGACTCCAGGCGGGTCAGGGCCTCCAGCTCTCCGTAGTCCAGGAATATGCCCCGGCAACCGCTGCACTGCTCGATCTGGACACCGTTGCGGTTGTACGTGTGCATGGCCGCATGGCACTTGGGACACTGCATGCTCGGCTCAACTCCCTGACATCGCCGTTCGAATGATGCTTCACCTTACGTGGACGCCGGAAGTGCCTACCCGGTTCGATGTCCGGCGATGCGGGCACAGGTGTCGATCATCACTTCCTCCACCTCGTCGAGCGGCCGGCGCTCGGCCGTGGACTTGGCGAGGGCCAGGGCGGCGGTCTGGACCGTCAGGGCCCGCGCGGGCACGTCGAGCCGGTCCCACGGGTCGGGGCCCACGGCGGGGCCGCCCGCCTCCTGGTACGCGCCGAGGAAGCGGGACCAGACCTCGGGCGGCAGGAGGCCGGCGGCGAACCAGGCGGCGGGCCGGGCCAGATCCCAGGCGGGGTCGCCCAGGCCCAGGTCGTCTATGTCGATGAGCCGCCAGGGCGCGTCGGCCCCCGAGCGGGTGTCGCGGACCAGCTGGCCCAGGTGGAAGTCGCCGTGGCAGAGGAGCCGGTACGCCGCGGGGGCTTCCGGGACCGTCCGCCAGGCCTCCAGGACGGTGGCCGTCGCCGGGTGGTCCGGAGCCGCGCGGCGCATCCGGTCCACCGCGAGGGCCGCCTTCGCCGGGGCCCGCATGTCCGGGAGGCGGTCGGCCCAGCCGGGCGGGGGCGGGGTCCCGTGCAGCAGCGCGAGGAGCCGCGCCGCCTCCTCCCACGGTGCGGCGTCGGGGTCATCCGGGGCGACGGGCGGACCGTACGGCCAGACGGTGACCGGGCGGCCGTCGAGCGCGTCGGAGCCGGACCGCGGCAGCGGGAGGGGCGGCAGGAAGACGCCGCCGACGTCCTGGTGCCCGGCCAGCGCGAGCCGTACGCGATGGGCCTCCGGGTCCGTGCCGGGCGCGTGCGCCTTGGCGACCAGCTCCCCGTGCCGTACGACGGTGCCGTCGTCCCGGTCGGCCAGCACCCCGACCAGGCCGCTCGCGCAGCGGCAGGGACCGTCTGCCGGGTGAGCCGCCGCACGGGCGAGGGCGGCCAGGCCGTGCAGCGGGGGCGGGGCGGGTATCCGAGGTGCTGAGTCCACTCCCGGAGCGTACGGGGTGCCGGACGGGCCTGTCGGGAACGCGCTCGGGAATGCCGCTCGGGGCTGCCGCTCGGGAATGCGCGAGGGCCGGTCAGCTCCCCAGCTGACCGGCCCCACGCTGCCGTCCGCCGCACCCCCGTCCCCACGGGGTTGATGGCCGGATGTCCCGACCCGGGCCGCTCTCCCGGGTCCGGGGCGCCGCTCAGCGCCCCAGCATCACGCCCACGGACGACGCCTGTGTGACCACCGCTTCCCAGCCGCCGAAGACGACCACGAGCAGGGCCGCGAGAGGGAGGACCATGGCGGTGGCCACCAGGGGGTGACGGCGGCCCGAAGGCCGGGGGGTCGTCCGGTGCGCCGTGTAGGCCATGGTTCCTCTCCTGTCGTGTCTGACGCGGCGGGTGCGTGACCTCGGGGGACGAGTGCTGCACCCGCCGCTTGACCTCAACACTAGGGAGCGGGAAGCGCCGGGACGTCATGCCCGCGTATCGACTTCCGGGCCTCCATGAGGATGACGTCCGCCCGTGCGGCGTACTCCCCTGGGTGGAGACGCGGCCTCGGAACCCCGGGTCTTCCCGGAGGGGTCGCACGGAGACGGCGTGGCGGCGTGACTTCGCTCACTTCCCCGGCTGCCGTGTGCCCGGGTGGGGCGAGCGGGCCCGGAAGCCGTCCTCCGGGACCACCCGTCGGATCCGAGACCGCTCGTCAAGTGGGTTTCCGGGGGCGGAGGTTGGGACCCGCCTTCTATGCCGTCCGCCCCCGGCGTCCCCCTCAGCACTGACAATCGATCCCGGTGCGAGGGCGCGGCCTATGAGCGCGTACGGGCGCCACTACGTAAGCTGTGCCACGTCGAACGGACGAGGGGACGGACATGGCGATGATGCGGCTCCGGCGCGAGGATCCGCGGATCGTCGGGTCGTTCCGGCTCCACCGCAGGCTGGGGGCCGGCGGGATGGGCGTCGTGTACCTGGGGTCCGACCGGCGCGGCCAGCGCGTGGCGCTGAAGGTGATCCGGCCCGACCTGGCCGAGGACCAGGAGTTCCGGTCGCGGTTCGCGCGCGAGGTGTCGGCCGCACGGCGGATCCGGGGCGGCTGCACCGCGCGGCTCGTCGCGGCCGATCTGGAGGCCGACCGCCCCTGGTTCGCCACCCAGTACGTGCCCGGCCCCTCGCTGCACGACCGGGTCGCCGAGGAGGGCCCGCTGCGCGCCGCCGACGTGGCCTCGATCGGGGCCGCGCTCTCCGAGGGCCTCGTCGCCGTCCACGAGGCCGGGGTCGTCCACCGGGACCTCAAGCCCTCGAACATCCTGCTCTCCCCGAAGGGCCCTCGGATCATCGACTTCGGGATCGCCTGGGCGACGGGCGCGAGCACCCTCACCCATGTCGGCACCGCCGTCGGATCGCCCGGCTTCCTCGCCCCCGAGCAGGTGCGCGGCGCGGCCGTCACCCCGGCCACCGACGTGTTCTCGCTCGGCGCCACCCTGGCGTACGCGGCGATGGCCGACTCCCCCTTCGGGCACGGCAGTTCCGAGGTCATGCTCTACCGCGTCGTGCACGAGGAGCCGCAGCTCCACGGCGTGCCGGACGCGCTCGCGCCGCTGATCCGGGCCTGCCTCGCGAAGGACCCGGAAGACCGTCCCAGCACCCTGCAGCTGTCCATGCGGCTCAAGGAGATCGCGGCGCGCGAGGCCCAGGGGCTTCCCGTCTCCCGACCGCCCGTGCAGCGGGAGCGGACCGAGGAGCGGAACACCGTCCGGCCGACCGAGCGGTACACCGAGCGGGACGTGCCTGGTCGTGGTGCCGAGCGGGGTGGCGAGCGCGGTTCCGAGCGGGGCGGGGAGCGTGGACCTGAGCGGGGGGCGGGGCGTGCGCCCTCGTCCCGTCCTTCGTCGACGGGACCCGGGCCTCGGACCGGAGGGTCGCGCGGGCCTCAGTCCCGGCCCGGGACCCGGCCCGGTGCCCGGTCCACGTCGACCGGCCGCCGCCCCGCCAATCCTCGGCTGCTGCGGCAGCGGCTCTTCGTGTTCGTGGTCGTGACGCTCGTCGTGGCCCTCGGCATCGCCGCCGCTCAGGCCCTTCAGGGGTAGCACCCCAGGAGGTCAGGCTTCCGGGCGGCCCGTCGCCACCGCGTAGAACGCGACCGCCGCCGCAGCGCCCACGTTGAGCGAGTCGACTCCGTGGGCCATCGGGATGCGGACCCACTCGTCGGCGGCGCGCAGCGCCTGCGTGGACAGGCCGTCGCCCTCCGCTCCCAGCATCAGCGCCACCCGGTCCAGGCGGTGCGGGGCGGCCTCGTCGATCGAGGTCGCCTTCTCCGCCGGGGTGAGGGCGAGGAGCTTGAAGCCCGCCTCCCGTACCGCCTCCAGGCCTCGGGGCCAGGCGTCCAGGCGGGCGTACGGGACGGAGAAGACCGCGCCCATCGACACCTTCACCGAGCGCCGGTACAGCGGGTCCGCGCAGTCCGGGGACAGCAGGACCGCGTCCATGCCGAGCGCGGCGGCGCTGCGGAAGATGGCCCCGATGTTCGTGTGGTCGTTCACCGACTCCATCACCACCACCCGGCGGGCGTCGGCGAGGAGTCCGGCCGCGTCCGGCAGCGGCTTGCGCTGCATCGAGGCGAGCGCGCCGCGGTGCACGTGGTAGCCGGTGACGCGTTCCGCGAGGTCCGGCTGGATCGCGTACACCGGCGCCGGGACCTCGTCGATGACGTCCCGCATGACGTCCACCCACTTGGCGGAGAGCAGCATCGACCGCATCTCGTACCCGGCCTGCCTGGCCCGGCGGATGACCTTCTCGCCCTCCGCGATGAACAGGCCCTCGGCCGGCTCGCGCCTGCGGCGGAGCTCGACGTCGGTCAGGCCGGTGTAGTCGCGCAGGCGCGGGTCGTCGGGGTCGTCGATCGTGATGAGTTCGGCCACGAGGTGATACTGCCTTGTCCGGGGTGTGGTGCCAATGTGCGGGAAGGTTTGGTTACCCCTGGTTACTCCGGGGTGTCGCTTCCGTGGTTCTTCGTCAGCTTGTCGGGGCCCTCGGTCACCACGTCGCCGATGACGATGACCGCCGGCGGGCGGACCTCCTCCGCCTTGACCGTCTCCGCGACCGTCGCCAGCGTCGCGTCCACCCGGCGCTGCGTCGCCGTCGTGCCCTCCTGGACCAGGGCCAGAGGGGTGTCCGGGCTCTTGCCGTGGGCGATGAGCGCCTCGGCGATCTTGCCGATCTTGTCCACGCCCATGAGGATCACGAGCGTGCCCGTGAGCTTCGCCAGCGACGCCCAGTCCACGAGGGAGCGCGGGTCGTCGGGGGCCACGTGGCCGCTGACCACCGTGAACTCGTGGGCCACCCCGCGGTGCGTCACCGGGATGCCGGCCGCTCCCGGGACCGAGATCGAGCTGGAGATGCCCGGGACCACCGTGCAGGCGATGCCCTCGGCGGCCAGGGCCTGCGCTTCCTCCATGCCCCGGCCGAAGACGAAGGGGTCTCCACCCTTGAGGCGGACCACCGACTTGCCCTGCTTCGCGTGCTCGATCAGGGCGTTGTTGATGGCCTCCTGGGCCATGAAGCGGCCGTACGGGATCTTCGCCGCGTCGATCACCTCGACGTGCGGCGGCAGCTCGTCCAGGAGGTCGCGGGGGCCGAGCCGGTCCGCGATGACCACGTCCGCCTCCGTGAGCAGCCGGCGGCCCCGGACCGTGATCAGGTCCGGGTCGCCCGGGCCGCCGCCCACCAGGGCGACGAAGGGGGTGCGGGAGCGGTGCGCGGGCGCGGCGATCGAACCGTCGCGGAGGCCCTCGACGATCGCGTCCCGTACGGCTGCGGAGCGGCGGGGGTCGTGGCCCGTGAGCACCGCGACGGTCACGCCCGCGTCGCGGCCCGTCGCCGGGGTCCAGGCCGTCGCCGCTTCGGCGTCGTCCGCTCGTACGCACCAGGTCCTGGTGCGCTCCGCCTCGGCCGAGGCCGCGGCGTTCGCCGCCGGGTCCGTCGTCGCCACCAGGGCGTACCAGGCGTCCGCCAGGTCGCCCTCCTCGTACCGCCGCTTGATCCAGGTGATCTCGCCCGTCTCCGCCATCGCGTCCACGGACGGGGTCGCGGAGGGCGAGATCAGGGTGATCTCCGCGCCCGCGGCGATCAGGGCCGGGAGGCGGCGCTGGGCCACCTGGCCGCCGCCGAGGACGACGACGCGGCGGCCGGCGAGGCGCAGTCCGACGGGGTAGGCGGGGTGCTCGGCGTTCTCTGCCATGGGTGAGCGGCTCCTCGGAGAGCGTGGCGGTGCGGGCGAGGGTGCCGCTGCTGCGGTGGAGCGGCTCGTTCATGGTCACGATAGCGGTGACCTGGGGGTTGCTGGGTGTGACGGATGTCCCCCGGCCGGTGGGCAGTGCGGCGGATGCCCCGGCCGGTGGGCAGGTGCGTGGGGGCCGCTCCGGAACCGGGTTCGGGACTGCATGATTTACGGCGCCTGCGGGGGACATCGGATGCCTGGGCGTTTCTTACGCGCCACAAATCACGCTTTACGTCCCGAACCCGGTTCCGGCGCGTCCCCCACTCCCGTTCGTGGGTGGGGGACGCGCCGTGGTCCTACTTCTCGGTGACTCCCGCCGAGTCGAACGTGGCCACCTCGTGCATCGCGCGTGCCGCGCTCTGGACCAGCGGGAGGGCCAGGAGCGCGCCCGTGCCCTCGCCGAGGCGCAGGTCGAGGTCGACCAGGGGGCGCAGGCCCAGCTTGTTCAGGGCCGCCACGTGGCCCGGCTCCGCGCTGCGGTGGCCCGCGATGCACGCCGCCAGGGACTCGGGGGCGATGGCGCGGGCGACCAGGGCCGCCGCGCCCGTGGACACGCCGTCCAGGATGACCGGGGTGCGGAGCGACGCCGCGCCCAGGATCAGGCCCACGAGGGCCGCGTGCTCCAGGCCGCCGATCGCCGACAGGACGCCGATCGGGTCCGCCGGGTCCGGCTTGTGCAGGTCCAGGGCGCGTCGGACCACGTCCACCTTGCGGGCGTGCGTCTCGTCGTTGATGCCCGTGCCCCGGCCCGTGACCTCGGCGGCGTCCACGCCCGTGTAGACCGAGATCAGTGCGGCGGAGGCCGTGGTGTTCGCGATGCCCATCTCGCCCGTGAGCAAGGCCTTGTTGCCGGCCGCTACGAGGTCACGGGCCGTTTCGATGCCGACCTCGATCGCCGCCAGGACTTCCTCGCGGGTCATCGCCAGGCCCGTGGTGAAGTCGCCCGTGCCCGCGCGGACCTTGCGGGGCAGGAGGCCCGGGGTGGCCGGGAGCTCCGACTTCACGCCCACGTCGACGACGCAGACCTCCGCCCCGACCTGGTTCGCGAACGCGTTGCAGACCGCTCCCCCGCCCAGGAAGTTGGCCACCATCTGGCCCGTGACCTCCTGCGGCCACGGGGTGACGCCCTGGGCGTGGACACCGTGGTCGCCGGCGAAGATCGCCACGGCGGCCGGCTCCGGGATCGGGGGCGGGCAGACCCGGGACAGACCCGAGAGCTGCGCGGAGATGATCTCCAGCATGCCCAGGGCCCCGGCGGGCTTGGTCATGCGCTTCTGCCGCTCCCACGCCTCGCCGAGCGCCTTGGCGTCCAGCGGGCGGATGTTCGCGACGGTCTCCTGTAGGAGGTCGTGCGGCTCCTCGCCAGGCAGCGCGCGGCGGCCGTACGTCTCCTCGTGGACGACCCAGGCCAGCGGGCGGCGCTTGGACCAGCCCGCCTGCATCAGCTCGGGCTCCTCCGGGAACTCGTCGACGTAGCCCACGCAGAGGTACGCGACCACTTCGAGGTGCTCGGGGAGGCCGAGGGCGCGGACCATCTCGCGCTCGTCGAAGAAGCTGACCCAGCCGACGCCCAGGCCCTCGGCGCGGGCCGCCAGCCAGAGGTTCTCGACGGCGAGCGCCGAGGAGTACGGGGCCATCTGCGGCTGCGTGTAGCGGCCGAGCGTGTGGCGGCCGCCCCGGGTGGGGTCGGCGGTCACCACGATGTTCACCGGGGTGTCGAGGATGGCCTCGATCTTCAGTTCCTTGAACTGCTTCGCCCGGGCCTTCGGCAGCGACTTGGCGTAGGCCTCGCGCTGACGCTGGGCCAGCTCGTGCATCGTCTGCCGCGTCTCGGCCGAGCGGATGACGACGAAGTCCCAGGGCTGCGAGTGGCCCACGCTGGGTGCCGTGTGGGCCGCTTCCAGGACGCGGAGGAGCACCTCGTGCGGGATCGGGTCGCTGCGGAAGCCGTTGCGGATGTCGCGGCGCTCGCGCATCACGCGGAGCACTGCTTCGCGCTCGGCGTCGTCGTAGCCCGGGGCCGGGGCGTCCGGGCGCGCCTCCGCGTCGGTCTCCGACGGTTCCTGAAGCTCCGTCTCGGCCTCCGGCTGTGCCTGGGTCTCCGCCTCGGCCTCCGGCTGCGGCTGGGTCTCCGCCTCGGCCTCCGGCTGCGCCTGGGGCTCCGTCTCGGTCTCCGGCTGCTCCTGGACCTCGGCCTCGGCGCTCGGCTGGGCCTGCGGCTCCGTCTCGGGCTGTGCCGCCACCTGCTGCTCGGGAAGGTCCTCGGCCACTGCCCGGATCTCTTCGGCCACGGCCTCCGTCGGCGCCTCGGTCGGCTCTTCGGCCTGGGGCTGCGCGGGGGCTTCGGCGGGGATCTCCGCGGTCACCGGCTCTTCCGGGGCCGCTGCCTCCGGTACGGCCTGCGCCACCGGCTCCACGACCTGCTCGGCCGGGACCTCCACGGGCTCGACCTCGGCCGCCTGGGCCGGGACCGGCTCCTCGACGACCGGCTGTGCGGCCTCGGGGGTCGCCTCGGCCGGGACTTCGACCGCCACTGCCTCGACCGGCGCCGCCTCGACGGCCTCGGCCTGCGGCGTTTCTTCGACCGGCTGCGCCGGCTCGGCCGGGGCCTCAGCCACCTGCGGCTCGGCCGCCTCGGCCTCGCGCGGGGCGGGGACAGCTGCCTCGGGGGTCGTTTCCTCGGGGGCCGGAGCGGGCTCCGGGGTCGGCTCCACGGCGGCCTCGGGGGCCTCCTGCGGCTCCACGGGCTCCGCCGCCTCGGCGACCGGCGTCGGCTCGGCGGCCTGGGGCGCCTCCGGTGCCGGGATCGGGGCCAGGTGCGGGGTCGTCGGGACGGAGCCCTCGACCTGGACGAACTGGGCCGCCGGCGGGACGACCGTTTCTGCGGGCGCCACCGGCTCCTGCGGCTGCGCGACCCACGGCTCGGCGCCCTGCGGGGCCAGCTGCTGGTCCTGCGCGATCTCGAAGTACTCGGGGCCGGTGGTCGGCGGGCCCGGGTTCCGCACCGGCATCGGGGCGGGGGCCGTCGCCACGACCGGCTCGGGGGCCGGGGCGGGCTGCGGGGCCGGGGCGGGCGCGGCGGCCGGGCCGCGGTCGGCCAGGGAGAGCACGACGCCACCGGTGGCGTCGGGCACCGGCGGGCCCATGTGCAGCGGGCGCCGGGCCGGCGGCGGGGTCGGGGCCGTGGCGGGCGGGGGCACGCGGACGCCGCCGAGGTCGACGGAGCCGGTGTCGCGGCCGGCCGCCTCGTGGGCGCCGGTGTCGAGGATGCCGGGTTCGTAGCCGTGGTCGGTGACGACCGGGACGCCGTGCGCCGGGGTGCCGAGCGGCACGCCCTGCGGCGGGGTCTGGCCCTGCGGGGCGGTCAGCACGTCGGCGAGCGCGACCCCGTCGGGGAGCGGGGCCGTGAGCGGGTCCGGCAGGGGGTCGGTGAGCGGGTCGCCCATCGGGGCCGGAGCCTCCGGGGCGGACGCGTGCGGCACGCCCTGGTTCGGGACGACCGGCGGCGGTACGGCGACCGGCGGCGCGGGCACGACGCCCGGCGGGTGCTCGCTCCAGGCGCCCTGGGCGCCCGGCATCAGGAGCAGGTCGTCGTCCTCGGTGGTGTGCTCGGAGGGGTCCAGGAAGGTGTACGCGCCCGGAGCGGGGATGCCCGGCTGCTCGACCATGCCTGCGTTCTCCGGCAGCCCCTCGCCCGGGACCTGGCCGGTGTCCGTCATGCGTACCCCTCGCCCATCGCTTGTGCTCCTTCAGACCTGCGCCCGTCGACAAGAACGAGCGCGCGCGCCGCACGGCACGAAGCACGCGGACACCCACACATTGTCGCGGCCCTCGGCCATCGTGGCAGGGAGATCCGCCACGGTGCGCTGTGGACTGCGCCACGTCGCGCGGTCCCCCCTGGTCGCGTACCACATCGGGGGCACAAAACGGCCCCCCATTCGGGACATTGGCGAACAGAGTGCCGAACGTCCCGGTGCGGTACAACAATCGGCCAGCCTACCCTGCCCCGGTGGGGCGGCCGGGTCACGGGGCCCGGTCGATCCTGCGTCCGGACAGCAGGAACACGACCGAACGCTCGCGTTCCGACCAGTCGTCGGGGTCGAGTCCGACGGTCTGGAGGAGGAGGCTCTCGACGGCGTAGCCGCCGTCGGCGAGGGCGGCGCCGATCGCCTCGGCCTCGTCACGGGTGGAGGCGTGGGCGACGATGCGTTCCGGGCGGCGGTCGGTGCAGGCGGTGACGACGGGGACGCCGCCGGCCGCGATCCGTACGACATCGGGTTCGGGCAGGCTCTCCAGGACGTGCGGGGCGCGGCCCGGGACGGTCTGGAGGGGCACTCCGTGGCGGCGGGCCGCCCGTTCGGTGCGGGCGCAGGCGGCCGGGTCGATGTCCACGGCGATGACGGCGGCACCGAAGCGGGCGGCCTCGACGGAGAACGCGCCGCCCGCGCAGCCGATGTCCCAGACGAGGTCGCCGGTGCGGGGCCCGAGGCGGGCCAGTTGGGCGGCTCGGAGGGCGGGGTCCGCGCCCGCGCCGGGGCGGACCCGGCCGGTTCCCGGGCTCTCGTCCTCGGAGTCGTACTCCTCGGTGGGAAGTCCCCAGCCACGGACCGCACGGGCGGCCGGGTCCTGGCCCATCAGCCAGGGGGCGGCGGGGGTGCCGCCGACCGCGCCGCCGATGACGAGGACGACGTTCGGGTCGCGCCAGGCGTGGTCGGCGGCCTTGTCGGAGGTGAGGACGGAGACCTGTTCGCGGTCGGTGCCGAGCTCCTCGCAGACGACGAAGGTGCGGTGGACGCCTTCGAGGAGGAGGGCGAGTTCGGCGGGTCCTGCGCCCGGCGAGGTGAGGACGGCGACCTTGGGGTGGGCGCGGCAGACGTTGACTGCGCGGCGCAGGGTGCGCTGGTGGGCGACGACGATCCGGGCGTCCTCCCAGGGCATGCCGGCCCGTGCGAAGGCGGCGGCGACGGAGGAGACGGCGGGGACGACCTCGACCTCGAGACCGTGCTCGGGGGCGCGCAGGGTGCGGACGACGCCGAAGAAGCCGGGGTCGCCGTCGGCGAGGACGACGGCGGTGCCGCGGTGTGTCGCGATGCGGCGGGCCGCGAGGTCGACGCTGCCGAGGCGGATGCGTTCGGCGCCGGGCGGCACCTCGGGCAGCGCCAGGTGGTGGGCGGCGCCGGCCACGAGGGTGGCGGCGGAGAGCGCGGACCGGGCCGCCGCGGTGAGGGGCGAGCCGTCCCAGCCGATCACCGTGACGCGGTCGGCCATCGTCGTCTGTCTCCCTGGGGTGTTGTCGCAGGTCGGGGGCTTGCCGAGCGTACCCCGGGATCGCTGCGGGGGCTCAGCTCCAGTCGGTGTACGAGGAGTAGCCGGCCTCGGCCATCTGGTCGGCGACGCCGTCGAGGTCCTCGGGGAGGAGGCCCCAGACGATGAAGTCGGTGCGCAGTTCGGTCCAGGCGCCGTCCTCGGTGCGGGTGCGGGCTATGCAGGCGTTGCGCAGGACGCCTTCGCTGATGCAGCCGATCTTCTGGGCGACCTGCTGGGAGGCGGTGTTGTCGGCGGCGGTCCGCAGTTCGAGGCGTTCGAACTTCTGGTCGCCGAAGAGCCACTGGGCGGTGGCGAGCGCGGCTTCGGAGGCGTAGCCCTCGCCGCGGGCCCAGGGGGCGATGATGTAGGACATCTCGGTGGAGCGGACCCGCCAGTCGGTGTTGCTCAGCTGGACGATGCCCACCAGACGCTGGGTCAGGAACTCGGTGACGGCGAGGTCGAGGCCCCGTCCCGCGGTGCGTTCGGTGGGGGCGTACTCGGTGATCCAGCCGCGTGCGGCGTCCTCGGTGTACGGCTGTGGCACGGCCGTCCAGGCGGCGACCATCTCGTCGTTCATCATCTCGGCGAGGGCGGGGGCGTCCGCCTCCTCGAGCGCGCGCAGCACCAACCGGTCCGTGTTGATGGAGATGTCCGGAAAGGTGGTAGTCATGCGCAGCTCCATGCCGTGGACCGTCCGAATCGACCGTGAACGCACAGCATGCAGCATGCGGGCGCCGGTGCGCATGGCCGGGTCGGGTGTGCCGGGTGATGTGTGGGGCGGGTGTGGCGAAGGCCCCGCGCATCGGACGGGATGCGGGGGCCTTCTGCTCAAGGACTGTACGGGGGAGCCGGTCTGACGGTCCCTCGGACGTCTTTCGGCGGTGCTGCCTTACTTGGCGGCGCCGAAGGCCGGGATGACCGAGCCCTTGTAGGTGTCCTCGATGTACTTCTTCACCTCGGGCGAGTTGAGGAGCTTGGCGAGCTTCTGCACGCGGGCGTCCTTCTCGTTGCCGGCCTTGACGGCGAGGAAGTTGGCGTACGGGTTGCCCTCCGCCTTCTCCAGGACGAGGGCGTCCTTCGCCGGGGACAGCTTGGCCTCGATGGCGTAGTTGCCGTTGATGACGGCGGCGTCCACGTCGTTCAGGGCGCGGGGCACGGTGGCGGCCTCCAGCTCCTTGAACTCCAGGCCCTTCTTGTCGGTGATGTCGGAGAGCTTGGCGTCGGTGCCGACACCGTCCTTGAGGGTGATGAGGCCGTTCTCGGCGAGGAGGTGGAGCGAGCGGCCCTCGTTGGTGGTGTCGTTCGGGACGGCGATCGTCTGGCCGGCCTTGATGTCCTTCACCGACTTGAGGCTCTTGGAGTAGAGGCCCAGCGGCTCCAGGTGGACGTTGACCACCGGGACGATGGTGGTCTTGTTCTTCTTGTTGAAGTCGTCGAGGTACGGCTTGTGCTGGAAGAAGTTGGCGTCGACCTGGCCGGACTGGGTGGCGGTGTTCGGCAGGACGTAGTCCGTGAACTCCTTCACCTCCAGCTTCAGGCCGGCCTTCTCGGCCAGGTTGTCCTTGACGAAGTTGAGGATGTCGGCGTGCGGCGTCGGGGACGCGGCGACGACGAGGGGCTTGTCGGCGGCGCCGGCCGAGTCCTTGGCGGAGGACGGGTCCGAGGAGGTGCCGCAGGCGGTGAGGCCGAGGGCCAGGGCTGCGGTGGCGGCGATACCGGCGGTGAGCTTGATGTTCTTGCGCACGAAGAGTGCCTCTTTCCGGTGGAGCGGTGGACGCCTGGACAACAAGTCCGGGCTGTTCTTCGAAAACGAAGTCTTGGGGTGGCCGGGGGCCGTTACGCGGTACGGCCCCGGCGGGCGAGGAGTCGGACGACTCCGTCGCCGATGAGCTGGACGACGGTCACGATGGCGACCAGGACGACGACGGTGACGAGCATGAACGTGGTGTCGAAGCGCTGGTATCCGTAGGTGACGGCCTTGGAGCCGAGGCCTTCGCCGCCGACCGCGCCGGCCATCGCGGAGTACCCGATGAGCACGATCACGGTGGTGGTGACGGCGGAGACGAGGGACGGCAGGGCCTGCGGGAGCAGGACCTTGCGGACGATGGTGGGGATGCCGCCGCCCATGGCCTGGACGGCTTCGACGAGTCCGTGGTCGACCTCGCGGATCGCCGTCTCGACGAGGCGCGCGAAGAAGGGGATGGCGCCGATGGCGAGCGGCACGATCATCGCGGTGGGACCGATGAAGGTGCCGACGACGAAGGTCGTGAAGGGGATCAGGGCGATCAGCAGGATGATGAACGGCAGCGAACGCCCGACGTTCACGATCGCACCGACGACCTTGTTCACCGGCCGGTTCTGCAGCAGTCCGCCCTTGTCCGTGAGGACGAGGAGGATGCCGAGCGGCAGGCCGCCGACGATGGTGACGACGGTGGCCCACAGGACCATGTAGAGGGTGTCGACGGTGCCCTGCTCCAGAAGGGGCTGCATCTCCGACCAGGTCACTTGGCACCTTCCTTCACCAGCACGGGCGCGGCGGCCGGCTGCTGTACGTCGTCTTCCACGAGTTCGACCTGGAGGCCCTGCTCGCGCAGGAAGCCGACCGGGACGACGTTCTCCTCGTACCGTCCGGGCAGTTCGATCCGCATCCGGCCGATCTGCTTCCCGCCGACGGTGTCCATCGCCGCCCCGAGGATCGAGATGTCGATGTTGTACGTGCGGGAGAGCTGGGAGATCACCGGCTGGGTCGCGGCCTCGCCGTGGAACGTGACGTCCACGACGGTGCGGTCGGGACCGGTGGGGGCGCCGCTGACCGGGAACAGCTCGGCCGCCAGCTGGGAGCCGGGGGTGGCGAGCAGTTCGCCGACGGTGCCGGACTCGACGACGCGGCCGTACTGCATCAGGGCGGCGGAGTCGCAGATCGTCTTGACGACGTCCATCTCGTGCGTGATGAGCAGGACGGTGAGGCCGAGCTGCTGGTTGAGGTCGCGCAGGAGCTGGAGGATGGAGCGGGTGGTCTCCGGGTCGAGGGCGCTGGTGGCCTCGTCGGAGAGCAGGACCTTGGGGTTGCCTGCGAGGGCGCGGGCGATGCCGACGCGCTGCTTCTGGCCGCCGGAGAGCTGGCCGGGGTAGGACTTCGCCTTGTCGGCGAGGCCGACCAGGTCGAGGAGTTCCAGGGCGCGGCGGGAGCGCTCGGCGCCGGAGACGCCGAGGATCTCCAGGGGGAGCTCGATGTTGTCCTTGACCGTGCGGGAGGACAGCAGGTTGAAGTGCTGGAAGACCATGCCGATGCTGCTGCGCGCGCGGCGCAGGTCCTTGCCGGCGCGGCGGCTCTTCCCAGCGAGGGCGGTGAGGTCGACGCCGTCGACGGTCACGGTGCCGGAGGTGGGGCGCTCCAGGAGGTTGACGCAGCGGATGAGCGAGGACTTGCCGGCGCCGCTCTGGCCGATCACGCCGAACACCTCGCCCTCGCGGACGTGGAGGTCGACGCCGTCCAGAGCGGTGACCTGTCGGCCGCGCGACTCGTAGACCTTGGTCAGGCCCGAAGTGGTGATCACAGGGGTTTCCGTCACTGTCGAGTGCGCGACGCGGGGTCCGTCGTGCACGGGCATTCGTCATTCGGACAGTCAGGCGCACGGGGGGCTGTCGGCCGGCTGGTGGCCGGGGGCAGCGGTGCGCGGGGCAGGCACGGTCCGGCGCCGGATGGCGGTCGGATCGGCTCGGCCGTCGGGGTCTCGCTTCGGGGCGCGAGGCTCAGGCGGGGGCCCTCAGATGGCGCACATTCGACACATACAACGAGCACCGGGCGTCGTGTTCGCCTCGGTCGCAAGGGTGCGGTTGCTCGTCGTGGTCATGGCTGCAAGTAAAACATGCGCAGCTGCGAAGGGAAGGGGGTTGTCCGAATAGCGGACGTCGTTGAGACGCCATGCGGACGCGCCGGAGCCGGCCCGTGGCGCGCCTTTCCGTGCGTGGCCTGGAGGGAAGCGGTCCCGGGCCCGGCCGCGGCGGGGAGGGTGATCGGGGGCGGGATGTGGCCAAGGCCACGCGGTCGGCGGGGCCGCGCGCGCTCTCCCGCAGGCCCCGGTTCGCTTCCCCGCAGGCCCTAGTGCGCTCTCCCGCAGGCCCCGGTTCGCTCTCCCGCAGGCCCCGGTTCGCTCCCTCGCAGGGCCCGGTTCGCTCTCCCGCGGGGCCCGGTTCGCTCCCCGGCGGGGCCCGGTTCGCTCCCCCGTTCCCTCCTCGATGAGCCGGGGGGCGAGCGCATCGGGCCATTCGGACCGTAATACCCTCGGGCGCATGCTTGACGCCCTGACGGTCGCGGTCTCCGTGGCCGCGCTCGCCCTCGCCGCCTGGTGCGGCTTCGCCGCCTTCCGGGACCAGTCGACCAAGGACTGGCACTTCATCGGCATGGCCGTGGTGACGTTCCTGGTCCTGGTCCAGCTGATCGTCGGCATCGTGCAGCTGGCACGCGGCGAGAAGGCCGAGGAGGGCACGACGATCTTCGTCGCCTATCTGCTCGGCGCGCTGTGCGCGGTGCCCATCGCCGGTTTCATGTCGCTCGCGGAGCGCAGCCGGTGGGGTTCGGCGACGGTGGCGGCCGGCGCGGTCGTCCTGGCCGTGCTCGAAGTGCGTCTCTACGACATCTGGACGGTGGGCTGACCATGACCGCGACCGAGACCCAGGGGACCGAGACCCAGGGAAGGACCCGTCTCGTCACGGGCCCGGGCATGCTGCTCGTCTGGCTGTACGGCGTGATGTCGGTCGGCGCGGTCTCCCGCTCGATCTACCAGATCGCCACCGAGTTCGACCGTGCGCCGCTCGCGTACGGCCTGTCGGCGGTGGCGGCCGTCGTCTACGTGTTCATCACGTACACGCTGGTACGCGGCGGGGAGAAGGCCCGCAGGGCGGCGCTGGTGTGCTGCGCCGCCGAGCTCGCGGGCGTACTGATCGTGGGGACCTGGACGCTGGTGGAGCCGTCCGCCTTCCCCGACGCGACCGTCTGGTCCGACTTCGGCTACGGCTACGTCTTCATCCCGGTACTGCTGCCGCTGACCGGCATCTGGTGGCTGCGGAAGTCGGCCAAGGCCGCATAGCGCCCGCCCGGAGGAGCCGAGGCCGCACAGGGCCTCTCCGGAGGGGCTGAGGGAGGCCGCCTAGGCGGCCTTCTCCAGGGTCACCAGGGTGAGCTTGGGGCCGAGTTCGCGGGTGCCGACCTGCGCGTACCCCTTGCTGCGGTAGAGGCGGAGATTGCCCTCGCTGCGGTGGCCGGTGAAGAGCTGGAAGCGCTTGGCGGACGCCGTCTCCTCCGCCTCCGAGGCGAAGTGGCGCTCGATGCCGTCGAGGAGGCGGCCGCCGAGGCCGTGCCGCTGCATGCGCGGGTGGACGATCAGCTTGGCGATCCGCACCGTGCCCTCCTCGTCGAGGCGGGCCCGTACGGAGGCGACGACCTCGTCGCCGAGCCGGGCCACGAGCCCGTACCCCTCGTCCAGTTCGGCGCGCAGGGCGTCGAGCGACTGGGTGAGCGGTTCGATGGACCAGTCCCCGTACAGCTCCGCCTCGCTCTGGTAGCAGAGGTACTGCAGCTTCAGGATGTGCTCCGCGTCCTGCGGTTCCGCTGCTGAGATGGTCACACTCAGGCCCATGTGTGCACGCCTCCCGCTCATCTGGTCGATCATCGGTTTACCGCACCCTTCCCCGTCGACCCGGGGCGGGAACCTCTGCCGCCAGCATTCTGCGCAAACATCCCAGGCAACGGGAACGCATCGGCCCCAGACTGCCCTGTGAGATACCCAACTCTCCTGCGATTTCCCGGTAAGTGGGGTCCTCCGGGTCGAGCATCGCGGTGAGCACCTTCGGGCAGCGGCCGGGTGTCCTGGTGACGGCCGCGCGCAGGGTGCGGCGGCCCTCGGCGGCGAGGAGGGAGTGTTCCGGCTCGGCGCCGCCCGGCTCGTGGACGGGTTCGTCCCGGTACGGGCGTTCGCGGTCGTGGGTCCTGCGGGCGCGGCGCGCCTCCGCGCGGACGGCGCGGCGCAGCCATTCGGCGGGCCGTTCGGGGGCGGTGCCGGTCTCCTGGAGCTGCTCCAGGAGGCGGAGCCAGACGGCCTGTTCGAGGTCGCCCGGGTCGACGCCGGCGGCCGGCGCCTCGGCGTCGGACTCGGCGGAGAGCAGCGGGGCGAGGGCGGCGAGGAGGCCGGGGGCCTGCGCTCCGGGGGCCTGCGCTTCCGGGGCGGGGGTGGTCTCGGGGGAGGTCATGACCGGCACGATGCCGGGGTGCGCGGCCGTGGTTGCGGTGCGGGGCGTAAACCACCCGGGAGGGGGTCGTACGGGTGCGGCGGCCCGGCCCGTACGACCCCCTCGTCGGGTCAGTCGCGGGCGGTGAGGTCCGCGGCGGCGAGCCGGGCGGTGTCCGGGTTGTCGGAGAAGATGCCGTCGATCCCCGTCTCCAGGTACCGCTTCAGCGCTCCGAAGGCGTCGCCGTACGCCGTCGGGTCCGTGCCCTTGCGGAAGTCCGCGGGCAGGAAGGTGTTCTCGTTGCGGTGCGTGTACGGGTGGAGGATCAGCCCCTCGGCGTGCGCGTCGCGGACCAGGGTGGTCGGGGTGCCGAGCCGGCCGCTCGCGTCCTTCGGGATGACCAGGTCGAGCGTGGGGCCGATGCCCTGCGCGTACGAGGCGATCCAGGCGAGGCCCTCGGGCGTGACCAGGTCGGCGACCGTGCGCGGGTCCCCGGCCTCGACGAAGTCCCAGGGGCGGCTGCTCGGGCCGGAGAGCAGGACGACGCCCGGGGCGTCCACCAGCTTCTTCAGGCGCTGGATGCTGCTGGGCTCGAAGGACTGGAGGAAGACCGGGGAGTTCGCGCGGTGGCGTCCGTACCGGCGCAGGAGCTTCGCGAGGCGCTCCTCCAGGCCGAGGCCGAGGGAGCGGAAGTAGCTGGGGTGCTTGGTCTCGACGTGGAGCCAGATCTCGCGGCCCCGGCGGCGGCCCTCCTCCTCCGCCCACTCGAGGACCTCCTCGAAGGTGGGGACCGTCCAGCGGCCGTCGTAGAGGGTGTTCTCCTGGCGAGTGCCGGGGATGCGCTCCTTGGCCCGCAGGGTCTTGAGCTCGGCGAGCGTGAAGTCCTCGGTGAACCAGCCGGTGAGGGCGACGCCGTCGACGGTCTTGGTGGTCTTCCGGGAGGCGAACTCGGGGTGGTCGGCGACGTCGGTGGTGCCGGTGATGTCGTTCTCGTGGCGGCAGACCAGGTGCCCGTCGCGGGTGGGGACGAGGTCCTGCTCGACGACGTGGGCGCCGATGTCGAGGGCGTGGCGGTAGGAGCCGAGGGTGTGCTCGGGGCGGTAGCCGGCGGAGCCGCGGTGGCCGATGACGGTGGGGACGGGGAGGGAGCGGTAGCCGTGGCCGCGGCCGGGCGTGCGGTCCTCGGCCAGGTCCGCGTCGGCGGCCTGCGCGGTGCCGGTGCCGGCCGCGAGGGCCGTGGAGGCGCCGAGGACGGTGGCGCCCGCCGCTCCGAGAACCGTGCGCCGTGCCGGGGTCCGGCGTTCGCCCTGGGTCATGGGGGATCCTCCTGTGTGAGCCGCGGTGTGATGTCCCGCACCTGTCAACTGTTGTCCCCGACGCTAGGCAGCGGGGCCCTACGGGCGGCAGACCTCGGCCGAACATGGCGGAAACACACGTCAACACTGCGTATCCGTTCGGTGAACCCGATGTGCGCGTGAGGGTGACCCGCGAGTATCGTCGCCAGCTGCAACCGTCGTCTCGACAACTCGACCGACCCGCTTCCCACCGGAGGAACCGTTGTCCCGTCATGCGATCATCAAGGCAGTGCTCGGGCCGGTCATGCGCCTGATGTTCCGCCCCCGCGTGGAGGGCGTCGAGAACATCCCCGGGACGGGGCCCGTGATCCTCGCCGGCAACCACCTGACCTTCATCGACTCGATGATCATGCCGATCTGCCTGGACCGTCCGGTCTACTTCATCGGCAAGGACGAGTACGTGACGGGCAAGGGCATCAAGGGCCGGGCGATGGCCTGGTTCTTCACCAGCGTCGGCATGATCCCGGTGGACCGGGACGGCGGCCGCGGTGGTGTGGCGGCGCTGATGACCGGCCGCCGTGTCCTTGAGGAGGGCAAGATCTTCTCGATCTACCCGGAGGGCACCCGCTCCCCCGACGGCCGTCTCTACCGGGGCCGTACGGGCATCGCGCGGCTGACCCTGATGACGGGCGCGCCGGTGGTGCCGTTCGCGATGATCGGCACCGACAAGATCCAGCCGGGCGGGGCGGGCTTCCCGCGCCCGGGCCGGGTGACGGTCCGCTTCGGCGAGGCGATGGAGTTCTCGCGGTACGACGGGATGGACCGCGACCGGTACGTCCTGCGGGCGGTGACGGACTCGGTGATGGCCGAGGTGATGCGGCTGTCCGGGCAGGAGTACGTGGACATGTACGCCACGAAGGCGAAGGCCGCGTAACTCTGGCTCTGTACGTCGAAGTGCCCCGTACGGCTCGTGGCCGTACGGGGCACTTTCGCGTCCACGGGGTGCGTCAGTGCTCGACGCCCTCCTCCAGCTTCTGGCCCCTGAGGAGGAACCAGGCCGCGACCGCCGTCGCGAGGAGGACGGCCGCGCCGACGCCCGCCGCGATCCGCAGGCCGTCGACGAAGGCCTCCTGGGCGGAGGCGACCAGGGCGGTCGCCGTCTCGGGGATCAGGCCCGCGGAGGCCTCGACCGCGCCGCCGAGCGACTCGTGGGCGGCCGACGCGATGTCCGAGGGGACGCCGGCCGGGGTGGCGAAGCCCTGGTAGACGCCGGTCACGATGGAGCCGAGGATGGCGATGCCGAGCGCGGCGCCGAGTTCGTACGCGGTCTCGGAGACGGCGGAGGCGGAACCGGCCTGTTCCTTCGGGACGCTGGAGAGGATCACGTCCGCGGTCACCGTGAAGGAGAAGCCCGCGCCCACGCCCACGACGAGCAGGGCGGCGCCGAGGAGCGGGTAGCCGGTGTGCTGGTCGAGCGTCGTCAGGACGGCGAGGGAGAGGCCGACCGCCGCGAGCCCGCCGGCCACCACGGACCGTACGGAGAAGCGGCGGGCCACGACACCGGCGACCAGACCGGCCGTCACCGCGCCGATCGCGGCCGGCAGTTCGGCGAGTCCGGCCTCCAGGGGCTGGCGGCCCTGGACCAGCTGGAAGAACTGGGACAGGAAGAACACCAGGCCGGAGAGGCCGAGGATGGTCAGCAGGTCGGCGAGGACGGCACCGGAGAAGCCCCGGTGGCGGAAGAGCCGCATGTCCAGGAGCGGCGCGGGCAGGGTCAGCTGCCTGCGGACGAACCAGGTCAGGGCGGCGGCGCCGAGGAGGGCGGCGACGCCGGCGTCGAGGGAGAGGCCGTGGGAGGCCAGTTCCTTGACCGCGTACACGATTCCGATGACGCCGACGAGGGAGAGGGCGACGCTGGGGAGGTCCCAGGGGCCGGGGTTCGGGTTCTTCGACTCGGGGATCAGCTTGATGCCGACGAGGACGAGGACGGCCATGACGGGCAGGTTGATGAGGAAGACCGAGCCCCACCAGAAGTGCTCCAGGAGGAACCCGCCGACGACCGGTCCGACGGCGGCGCCGGCCGAGGCCATGGCACCCCAGATGCCGATGGCGAGGCTGCGCTCGCGGGGGTCGTGGAAGAGGTTGCGGATGAGCGCCAGGGTCGAGGGCATCAGGGTCGCGCCGGCGACGCCGAGGAGGGCGCGGGCGACGATCATCATCTCGGGGCTGGTCGCGTAGGCGTTCAGGACCGAGAGGGCGCCGAAGGCGGCGGCGCCGATCAGCAGGAGCTTCTTGCGGCCGATGCGGTCGCCGAGGCTGCCCATGGAGACCAGGAGTCCGGCGATGACGAAGGAGTAGACGTCACCGATCCAGAGCAGCTGGGTGCCGGTGGGCTTGAGGTCCTCGGAGAGGAAGGGGGTGGCGAGGCCGAGCACCGTGGCGTCGACCGCCACGAGGAGGACGGCCAGGACGAGCACGGAGAGGGCGAGCCACCGGCCGGGCCGGTGCACGCCCTCGATATGGCTCTCGGTCTTGATGCTGTCGGTGGTCACTTCTCCACGCTCCTGCGCGCTCCGCCGAGCAGCAGCTCGACGATCATGTACTGGAAGTCCTTGGCGGCGACCCGGCCGTCCTGCACGGCCCAGGCGCCGGAACCGATGAGCCCGTAGAAGGCCTCGGTGAGCCAGGCGGGGGTCAGGTCGATGCGGAAGACGCCCTGTTCCTGGCCGCGCCGGAAGAGGGCGGAGACCCGGGCGTCGAGGCGTTCCCAGCCCTCGTTCTGCTGGTCGCCCTCGAAGAGCTGGTTCTCGGTGACGAGGAACGAGAGCAGGGGCGCGACGGGCTCGACCTCGGCGACGAGCCGGCGTACGGCCTCGTCGGCGGGCCCTTCGTCGGTGCGGGCCCGGTCGTGGGCCGCCTCCAGCTCCTGCAGCCCGAGCTCTTCGAGCGCCCGCACCAGGGCGTCCCGCCCGGCGAAGTGCCGGTGCAGCGTGGCCCGCCCGATCCCGGCGGCCCGCGCGACCTCGTCCATGGTGGCGGTCGCCTTGCGGGTGAGCAGGGCGGCGGCGGCACGGAGCACCTGGGTGCGATCGACTGACATGAGACAACCATACACCGATTGAGACATCAGCGTCTCATTCGATAATTCAACGCCTCATCGTGGGCGGGGACGGAATGCTGCGATCATGACGAAGCCACTGCTGCTGATCGATGTCGACGGACCGCTGAATCCGTACGCGGCGCAGCGCGAGCGGCGTCCGGAGGGGTACGAGACCCATCGGATGAGCCCCACGGCCTGGACCGGGGCGAAGCCGCTGCGGGTGTGGCTCAATCCGGACCACGGGGGCGAGCTGCTCGCGCTGGCGGAGGCGTACGAGCTGGTGTGGGCGACGACGTGGAAGGGCGAGGCGAACGACTGGATCGGGCCCCGGATCGGGCTGCCGGAACTGCCGTTCATCGATTGGCCCCAGATGCACGGAAAGGCCCCTCGCGGGACCTTCTGGAAGACGCAGTACATCCTGGAGTACGCGGCGGGACGGCCGTTCGCCTGGATCGACGACGACATCACCGCGTACGACCACGAGTACGTGGAGCAGAACCACCTCGCCGCCGCCCTGTTGCTGCACGTCGACCCCCGGCTCGGACTGCTCCGGCCGGACTTCGACGCGCTCGCGGACTGGGCGGCGGCGCTGTGACGTGCTGAGGGTTACTTCTGCTTGGCGGCGGCCCAGGCGTGCTGGATGACCAGGTCCGCCTTGACCTCGATGAGCTGGGTGGCGACCGCCGAGGGGGCGGTGCCGCCGCGGCCGTTGCGGGAGGCGAGGGCGCCGGGGACGTTGAGGACGGTGCGGACCTCGGGGGTGAGGTGCTCGGAGATCTTGACGAACTGCTCGTCCGTGAGCTCGTCGAGCTCCTTGCCCTCCGCCTCGGCGACCTTCACGCACTCGCCGGCGACCTCGTGCGCCACCCGGAACGGGACGCCCTGCTTGACCAGCCACTCGGCGATGTCGGTGGCGAGGGAGAAGCCGGCCGGGGCCAGTTCCTCCATGCGGTCGCGGTTGACGGTGAGGGTGGCCATCATGCCGGTGAAGGCCGGGAGCAGGACCTCCAGCTGGTCGCAGGAGTCGAAGACCGGCTCCTTGTCCTCCTGGAGGTCCCGGTTGTAGGCGAGCGGAAGGGCCTTCAGGGTCGCCATCAGGCCGGAGAGGTTGCCGATGAGGCGGCCGGACTTGCCGCGGGCCAGCTCGGCGATGTCGGGGTTCTTCTTCTGCGGCATGATCGACGAGCCGGTCGAGAAGGCGTCGTGCAGGGTCACGAAGGAGAACTCCTTCGTGTTCCAGATGATGATCTCCTCGGCGATCCGCGAGAGGTTGACGCCGATCATCGCCGTGATGAAGGCGAACTCGGCGACGAAGTCGCGCGAGGCCGTGCCGTCGATCGAGTTGCCGACCGAGCCCCGCTCGAAGCCGAGGTCCTTCGCGACCGCCTCCGGGTCGAGCCCGAGGGACGAGCCCGCGAGGGCGCCGGAGCCGTACGGGGAGACCGCCGTCCGGGTGTCCCACTGCCGCAGCCGCTCGGCGTCCCGGGAGAGGGACTGGGCGTGGGCGAGGACGTGGTGGGCGAAGAGCACCGGCTGGGCGTGCTGGAGGTGCGTACGACCGGGCATGGCGACGTCCGGGTGGGCCTCGGCGAGGCCGACGAGGGCGTCCTGGAGGTCGGCGATCAGGCCGCCGATGATCCGCGCGTGGTCGCGCAGGTACATCCGGAAGAGGGTGGCGACCTGGTCGTTCCGGGACCGGCCGGCGCGCAGCTTGCCGCCGAGCTCGGCGCCGAGGCGCTCCAGGAGGCCCCGCTCCAGGGCGGTGTGGACGTCCTCGTCGGCGATGGTGCCGACGAAGGAGCCGTCGGCGACGTCCGCCTCCAGCTGGTCGAGCCCGGCGAGCATGCGGGTCAGCTCGTCCTCGGTGAGCAGGCCGGCCTTGTGCAGCACGCGCGCGTGGGCACGGGAGCCGGCGATGTCGTACGGCGCGAGCCGCCAGTCGAAGTGGACCGAAGCGGAGAGCTTCGCCAGGGCCTCGGCGGGGCCGTCGGCGAACCGTCCGCCCCAGAGCCGGACGTCACCGTTGTTGCTGCTCACTGCTGCTCCTCGATCGAACGTGGGCGGATGACGCAAGGTCGACGTTGATAGGCATAACTATGCGGATGGCCGTATGTTTTGTCAATCGTGGTCGGTGGGCGGTGAAAATCAGGGGCGCCCCCCTCCACCCTGTCCCTACGCTCCGCCCATGGACGACACCCACACCGCGGCAGCCACCCGACTGGCCGGGGGGACCCCGCTCACCTCGGCCATCGACACGTCGGACGCCGCCGCCTGGACGGGTCTCGATCTCGCCGTACGGGAGCTCGCCCGCGCCCGCCCGTCAACGCTGCCGGACCACGCCTGGGCGACCGGCCGCCGCTTCCACTGGTCGTGGGACGCGCCGCTGCCCACCCTGAACCTCAAGCGCCGCGAACCCGACGGGCCCGAACTCGCCGTCGCGCTCTGCCACCCCGACGGCCGCATACGCGAGGCGGCCCTCCGGCACGCGGCCCGCCTTCCCGGGCCGGACCTGCGGCCGCTGCTGCCCCTCGTGGCGATCCGCTGCGCGGACTGGGCGGAGCCCGTACGCGAGCCGGCCCGCGACCTGCTGCGGGCCGCGCTTCCCGGTGTCGGACCCGACGCGATCGCCGTGCTGGCCGCCGTCGTCCTGCGGACGGCGGCGCGCCGGCGCGGGGAGGCCGCCCGGACCGTCCTCGAAGCCGCCCTCCGGGAGGGCCCGGTCCCCACCCTCGAAGCCGTCCTCGTCAGCCGGGACCGGGCGACCCGGCGCCTCGCGCACCGGATCGCGGTCGAGCGACGGCACCTCTCCCCCGAGCGGTCCGCGACGGCCGCCGCCACCGACCCGGACGTGGTGATCCAGGACATCTGTGCGGACGGCGCCGTCGCCGGGGTCGGCCCGGAGACCGGGCACGAGGTGCTTGCCCCGCTGCTGCGCTCCCCGTACTCCCGGGTGCGCGCGGCGGGTGTGACGGCGCTGCGCCGGGCCGGGCGGCCCGCGGAGGCCGAGGCGTACCTCTCGGACCGGTCGGCCCTGGTGCGGGCGTGTGCGCGGTACGTGCTGCGGCAGTACGGCATCGAGGCCGCCCCGCTCTACCGAGCCCTGTGCGCGGGCGGGTCGATGCCGTCGGCCGCGCCCCTCGGGCTCGCCGAGTGCGGCGCGCGCGAGGACGCCGCCCTGCTGTGGGACCTCACGAGCCACCCGCACCCCGGCGTGCGCGCCCACGCCGTGGCCGGGCTGCGCGTGCTGGAGGTCACGGACGTGGCGCGCCTGACGCCGCTCCTCGACGACCCCGCGCCCGGGGTCGTACGGGAGACGGTGACCTCCCTCGTACCGTGGGCTCAGCGGCTGTCGGTGCCGGAGCTGCGGGCACGGCTCGGTACGGAACACCCCCGGCACGTGCGCGTGGGGGCGTTCCGGCTGCTGGTGGCGCACGGCTGCCCGGAGCTGCGGGAGATCGCCTGGTCGCTGATCGACGATGCCGAGCCGAAGCTGCGCGCCAACTCCCGGGCGATGCTCGGGAGCTGACGTTCCCGATCGGCGAGACGCCTCCGTGGAGGACGCCGAGGAAGGGGAGAATCAAGCCATGGGAAAAACGTATGAGCACATCGACGGGCGCCTTCGGGCCTTCATCGAGGAGCAGCCGGTGTTCTTCACCGCTACCGCTCCCCTCTCCGGCGACGGGCACGTCAACCTCTCCCCCAAGGGGCGCAAGGGCACGCTCGTCGTGCTCGACGAACTGACCCTCGCCTACGTCGACTTCGGCGGCAGCGGCGCCGAGACGATCGCGCATCTGCGGGAGCCGGGGAACGGGCGGATCACGCTGATGTGGACCGCGTTCTCCGGGCCGCCGACCGTCGTGCGGGTGCACGGGACCGGCGAGGCCGTGCTGCGGGACGATCCGCGGTGGGGCGAGCTGTTCGCACGGTTCCCGGCCGAGGCCGTCGAGGGGCAGGGCAGTGCGCGGGCGATCGTCCTCGTGCACGCGCGGCGGGTCAGCGACGCGTGCGGCTTCGCCGTACCGGTGATGGAGTACCGGGAGGACCGGTCGCTGCACGCCGAGTACTTCAACCGGCAGACGGACGAGGAGTTCAACGCGTACTGCGAGCGGAAGGAGCACATCGGCAGCAGCCTCGACGGGCTGCCCGCGCTGCCGCTCCCGCTGCCGCCGCTGCCCGCCGAATAGCCCCCGTACAGCCCTGTACGACGGGCGGGGACGACCGTACGGCCCTAGCGTCGCGGCCATGCGTACTCTGCTTCTCCTCGGCGCCGCGCTGCTCTCCTCCCTGGGGACCGCCCCCGCGCCCGTACCGCTGCCCGAGCGGATGGCCGACACCGGCGGGGGCTCCCAGCTGATCACGGCCGAGGCTTCGGACACGGGCGCCACCACGGGGACGCTGACCTGGTGGGACCGGCGCGGCGGGCGGTGGGTCGTGGCGGGCTCCGCGCCCGCCCGGTTCGGGGCGAACGGGCTCGCCGAGGGGTCCTCGCGCCGGCAGGGCACGGACACCACGCCCACCGGGCTCTACCGGCTGCCGTACGCCTTCGGGGTGCGGGACAGGCCGGCCGGGACCCGCTTCCCGTACGCCCGGGTCACCGGACGTTCCTGGTGGTGCCAGGACAACGCCTCCCGCGCGTACAACCGCTGGGTCGAGGGGCTGCCCCGGGACTGCCGGGCCGGCGAGGCCGAGCACCTCGTCTCGTACCCCACGCAGTACGCGTACGCGCTCGTCATCGGCTTCAACTACGAGCGTCCGGTACGCGGGCGCGGGGCCGGGATCTTCCTGCACGTCAACGGGCGCGGGGCGACCGCCGGTTGCGTCTCCGTGCCGGCCGACGCGATGCGCTCGGTCCTCGCCTGGGCGGATCCCGCGCGCCGACCGCACATCGCCGTCGGAACGCGGGGCGGTCCGACGGCGATCACGCGGTATTGAGCCCAGGGGCTACTTCTGGGCCAGTTTCAGCAGGTGGTCGGCGAGTGCCTGGCCGCCCACCGGGTCGCGGCTGATGAGCAGCAGGGTGTCGTCACCCGCGATCGTGCCGAGGATGGCGTGGAGTTCGGCCTGGTCGATGGCCGACGCGAGGAACTGGGCGGCGCCCGGCGGGGTCCGCAGCACCACCAGGTTGGCGGAGGCCTCGGCGGAGATCAGCAGCTCGCCGGAGAGGCGCCGCATGCGCTCCTCCTTGGCGGACTCGCCGAGCGGCGCCTGCGGGGTGCGGAAGCCGCCCTCGCTGGGCACCGCGTAGATCAGCTCGCCGCCGGTGTTGCGGATCTTCACCGCGCCGAGCTCGTCGAGGTCGCGGCTGAGCGTCGCCTGGGTGACGCTCAGTCCGTCGTCCGCGAGGAGCTTGGCGAGCTGGCTCTGCGAGCGCACCGGCTGCCGGTTGAGGATGTCGACGATCCTGCGGTGGCGTGCGGTGCGGGTCTGCGGAACGGACGGCCCGCCGTGCTCGTTCTCCTGCGCGTCGGTCATCGTCGTCTCATTCTCCGGTTCGTCCTTGCCCGTTCGCCTCGTCCAGGACCCCGGGCAGCGCCCGGAGGAAGGCGTCCGCATCGGCGTCGGTGAGGACCAGCGGAGGCATGATCCGTACGACATCGGGGGCGGGCGCGTTCACCAGGAGGCCGGCGTCCTGGGCCGCCTGCTGCACCTGGGGTGCGAGGGGCCCGGTGAGCACGATACCCAGCAGAAGGCCCGCACCACGGACGTGGGAGACCAGCGGGTGCCCCAGACCCTCGATTCCCTGGCGCAGCCGCTCCCCGACCGCCTTCACGTGGTCGAGGGCCGCGTCGGCGGCGAGGGTGTCCAGGACGGCGAGTCCGGCGGCACAGGCGACCGGGTTGCCGCCGAAGGTGGTGCCGTGGTGGCCGGGGGCGAAGAGCTCCGCGGCCTCGCCGAAGGCGACGGTCGCGCCGAGCGGGAGGCCGCCGCCGAGGCCCTTGGCGAGGGTCACGACGTCCGGTTCGACGCCCTCGTGGGCCTGGTGCTCGAACCAGTGGCCGCACCGGCCGATGCCGGTCTGCACCTCGTCGAGGACGAGGAGGGTGCCGGTGGCGCGGGTGATCTCCCGGGCGGCCTTCAGGTAGCCGGCGGGCGGGACGACGACGCCGTTCTCGCCCTGGACGGGCTCGATGATGACGAAGGCGGTGTCCTCGGTGACCGCGGCCCGCAGCGCCTCCACGTCCCCGTACGGGACATGGGTGACGTCGCCGGGGAGCGGCAGGAAGGGGGTCTGCTTGCCGGGCTGGCCGGTGAGGGCGAGGGAGCCCATGGTCCGGCCGTGGAAGCCGCCGTCGGCGGCGACCATGTGGGAGCGGCCGGTGAGCCGGCCGATCTTGAACGCGGCTTCGTTGGCCTCGGCGCCCGAGTTGCAGAAGAAGACCTTGCCGGGGCGGCCGAAGAGGCCCAGGAGCCGCTCGGCGAGCGCGACGGGCGGTTCGGCGACGAAGAGGTTGGAGACGTGGCCGAGGGACGCGATCTGCTGCGACACGGCCTCGACGACCGCCGGGTGGGCGTGGCCGAGGGCGTTGACGGCGATGCCGCCGACGAAGTCCAGGTACTCCTTGCCGTCGGCGTCCCAGACCTTGGCGCCCTCACCGCGGACGAGCGGCAGCCGGGGGGTGCCGTAGTTGTTCATGAGCGAGCCCTGCCACCGCTGGGTCAGCTCGGTGTTGCCGGTCATTTCTCCCCCTGATCGTTCTGAGCTCCCCGGGCGTCGCTCTGAGCGGCTCCCCGGGCGTCGTTCTGAGCGCCCTGGGCGTCCGGCACGACCATCGTGCCGATGCCCTCGTCGGTGAAGATCTCCAGCAGGATCGAGTGCTGGACCCGGCCGTCGATGACGCGGGCCGTGGTGACCCCGTTCCGTACGGCGTGCAGGCAGCCCTCCATCTTGGGGACCATGCCGCTGGAGAGGTCGGGCAGCAGCTTCTCCAGCTGGCTCGCGGTGAGCCTGCTGATGACCTCGTCGCTGTTCGGCCAGTCCTCGTAGAGGCCCTCGACGTCGGTCAGGACCATCAGGGTCTCGGCACCCAGCGCCGCAGCGAGTGCCGCAGCCGCCGTATCAGCATTGACGTTGTAGACATGTCCGTCGTCCTGGGAGCGGGCGATGGAGGAGATGACGGGGATCCGGCCGTCCTCCAGGAGCGCCTCGATGGCTCCGGTCTCTATGGCGGTGATCTCGCCGACGCGGCCGATGTCGACCCGCTCGCCCTCGATGACCGGCTGGTGCTTGGTGGCGGTGATGGTGTGGGCGTCCTCGCCGGTCATTCCGACGGCGAAGGGGCCGTGCTGGTTGAGCAGCCCGACGAGCTCCCGCTGGACCTGGCCGGCGAGGACCATCCGTACGACGTCCATGGCCTCGGGGGTGGTGACCCGGAGGCCGGCCTTGAACTCGCTGACCAGGCCCGCCTGGTCGAGGGCGCGGTTGATCTGGGGGCCGCCGCCGTGCACCACGACCGGCTTGATGCCGGCGTGGCGCAGGAAGACGACGTCCTGGGCGAAGGCGGCCTTGAGGTCGTCGTCGATCATGGCGTTGCCGCCGAACTTGATGACGACGGTCTTGCCGTGGTGGCGGGTGAGCCAGGGCAGGGCCTCGATCAAGATCTGGGCCTTCGGGAGGGCGGTGTGTTTCCGCGCTGTGTTGCTCATGACGAGTACGCGCTGTTCTCGTGGACGTAATCGGCGGTGAGGTCGTTCGCCCAGATGACGGCGGACTCCGTGCCGGCGGCGAGGTCGGCGGTGATGGTGACCTCCCGGTACCGCATGTCGACCAGGTCGCGGTCCTCGCCGACGGAGCCGTTCTTGCAGACCCAGACGCCGTTGATGGCGACGTTCAGCCGGTCGGGCTCGAAGGCGGCGGAGGTGGTGCCGATGGCGGAGAGCACCCGGCCCCAGTTGGGGTCCTCGCCGTGGATGGCGCACTTGAGGAGGTTGTTGCGGGCGATGGAGCGGCCCACCTCGACGGCGTCGTCCTCGGTCGCGGCGTTGACCACCTCGATGCGGATGTCCTTGCTGGCGCCCTCGGCGTCGCCGATGAGCTGGCGGGCGAGGTCGTCGCAGACGGTCCGGACGGCCTCGGCGAACTCGTCCTGCGCGGGGGTGACGCCGGAGGCGCCGGAGGCGAGGAGGAGGACGGTGTCGTTGGTGGACATGCAGCCGTCGGAGTCGACCCGGTCGAAGGTGAGCCGGGTGGCGGTCCGCAGGGCGGCGTCGAGGCCCTTGGCGTCGACGTCGGCGTCAGTGGTGAGGACGACGAGCATGGTGGCGAGGCCGGGGGCGAGCATGCCCGCGCCCTTGGCCATGCCGCCGACCGTCCAGCCGTCCTTGGTGACCACGGCGGTCTTGTGGACGGTGTCGGTGGTCTTGATGGCGATGGCGGCCTTCTCGCCGCCGTGCTCGGAGAGTTCGGCGGCGGCCGTCTCGACGCCGGGGAGCAGCTTGTCCATGGGGAGCAGGACGCCGATGAGGCCGGTGGAGGCGACGGCGACCTCGCCGGCGCCGATGTTCAGGACCTCGGCGACCTTCTCGGCGGTGGCGTGGGTGTCCTGGAAGCCCTGCGGGCCGGTGCAGGCGTTGGCGCCGCCGGAGTTGAGGACGACGGCGGTCAGCTCGCCGTCGGCGAGGACCTGCTGGGACCAGAGGACCGGCGCGGCCTTGACGCGGTTGGAGGTGAAGACTCCCGCGGCGGCGCGGCGGGGCCCGGTGTTGACCACGAGGGCCAGGTCCGGGTTGCCGTTCGACTTGATCCCGGCGGCGATGCCCGCCGCCGTGAATCCCTGCGCTGCGGTGACGCTCACGGAGCGACTCCAATCGTGGAAAGTCCGGTGGTCTCGGGGAGACCGAGGGCGATGTTCATGCTCTGTACCGCGCCGCCGGCGGTGCCCTTGGTGAGGTTGTCGATGGCGCTGATGGCGATGATCCGGTTCGCGTTGGCGTCGTACGCGACCTGCACCTGAACGGCGTTGGAACCGTAGACGGACGCAGTGGCCGGCCACTGCCCCTCGGGGAGCAGGTGGACGAAGGGCTCGTCCGCGTAGGCCTTCTCGTACGCGGCCCGCACGGTCTCGGCGGTGACGCCGGGCTTCGCGGTGGCCGTGCAGGTGGCGAGGATGCCGCGGGGCATCGGCGCCAGGGTGGGCGTGAAGGAGACGGTGACCCGCTCCCCCGCCGGTCCGCTGAGGTTCTGGATCATCTCGGGCGTGTGGCGGTGGCCGCCGCCGACGCCGTAGGGGGACATGTTGCCCATGACCTCGCTGCCGAGGAGGTGCGGCTTGGCGGCCTTGCCGGCGCCGGAGGTGCCGGAGGCGGCGACGATCACGGCCTCGGGCTCGGCGAGCCCCTCCGCGTACGCCGGGAAGAGCGCGAGCGAGACGGCGGTCGGGTAGCAGCCGGGGACCGCGACGCGCTTGGACCCCTCGAGCGCGGCGCGGGCACCCGGCAGTTCGGGGAGGCCGTAGGGCCAGGTCCCGGCGTGCGGGGAGCCGTAGTACGTCTCCCAGTCGGTCGGGTCCTTGAGGCGGAAGTCGGCGCCCATGTCGACGACGAGGACGTCGGGCCCGAGCTGCTCGGCGACGGCGGCGGACTGGCCGTGCGGCAGCGCGAGGAAGACCACGTCGTGTCCGGCGAGCTCCTCGGCGGTGGTGGGCGCGAGGACGCGGTCGGCGAGCGGGAGCAGGTGGGGCTGGAGGGCCCCGAGTCGCTGGCCGGCGTTGGAGTGGCCGGTCAGTGTCCCGATCTCCACGTGGGGGTGGGCGACGAGGAGACGCAGGAGCTCTCCGCCCGCGTATCCGCTCGCACCCGCCACTGCTACTCGTACCGTCATCGAAACCCTCCTCATGGATGGCATGACTATACGTGTCGCCGAACTTTTATGCAACGATCATCGAAGGGGCGAGTCCGGCGGGTTCCGGACCGAGTCCAGCGGGTTCCGGACCCTGAGCCCCGCATATCCGGTCGCCCGCTGCGGCACGGACTGACAAGGTGTCCCCCATGAGTGCCGAGCCCACACGCCCCGGACCGGTCCGTCACCACGACCGCGGCACCTGGCTCGCCGCCTTCACCGGGCAGATACTCGTCGTCTGCCCGAGGTGCGGCGGTCGCGCGCTCGTCACCCCCCGGCCCGGCCTCCCGGAGTCGAGACACCGGCATCTGCTCTTCGAGCCCCGCCGCCTCACCTGCGGCGGCTGCGGCGCGGTCGCCGAATGGACCGCCGAGCAGCGGGGCGCAGGCCTGGTCGGCGTGGTGCCCGGCGGAACCGAGGACCCCTTCTTCCGGCGGCCGCTCTGGCTCCAGACCCGCTGCGCGGGACGGATCCTGTGGGCCTACGACGAGGAGCACGTCGACGCGCTCGCCGCGTACGTGGGCGCCCGGCTGCGCGTGCGCCACGCTTCCCCGACGATGGCGATGTTCGCCCGACTGCCGGTCTGGATGAAGTCCGCGGACCGCCGCGACGAGGTCCTGGCCGGCCTGGCGACCCTCCGGACCCTCGCCGGGCTCTCGGCCCCCGCCGATCGCTCGGACGCGGCCCACGAACGGGGCGACCGGCCGCGCCACCACGGCAGCGTGCTGTTCCGGGGCGGGCCGTACTAGACCACTCCGTACGACCAGACCACTCCGTACAGACGTACGCCCCTGCGGCACGTGCGGGGAGCGGCGAACGGGGGAACTCATGGCGGCACACCACGCGGTGGACGGGCTCGCGAGCAATCCGGCGGCCCCGGCCGACGCACTGCTGCGACTCCTCGCACTGTACGACGGCGACGACTGGATCGCGCGGCGGCTGTCCTGGCGCGCCTCTCTGCCCGACAGCGTGGCCGAGGCCATGCTCCACCACCCCGAACGCCGGGTGCGGAAGCTGCTCGCGGAGAGCGCGGCGGCCGCCCCCGAGCCGCGCGCCCACCTTCTGGACGACCCGGCGTCGGACGCCCTGGCGGTCGCCGTCGGCCCCGAGGACCGGCTCGACACCCTGCGGTGGGTGAGGACCGGGTCGACACCCGGTGGCGGGTGTGGGACGCGCGCGAGGATCCGGACGTCCTGCGGCGGTGCGCGAGGTCGGCGCACACCTGGCTGCGGCGCAGCGCCGCGGTGTACCCGGGGCTGCCCGAGGACTGCGTGGAGCTGTTGGCGGGCGACGCGGACTTCGGCGTACGGCTGCCGCTCGCCGAGCGTCACCCGCTGGCGCCGCCGGAGCTGCTGCTCGACCTGTATCTGAACGGCACCCACCGGGCCGTCGCCTCCCTGGTCTCCCGGCCGCAGTTCCCGGCGGCGGGTCTCGCGGCGCGGTTCGCGGACGCGCCGGAGCCGGGGGCCCGGGTGCTGGCCCTGCGCGATCCGGGCGCGACGCCCGCGCTGGTCGAGCGGCTGAGCCGGGACCCGGCGGCGAGGGTGCGGGAGGCGGCCGCTCTCGATCGGCGGCTTCCGGTGGCCCGGCTGGTGGAACTGTTGGAGGATCCGCATGTGGGCGCGGCTGCGGCCTGCAACCCCGAGCTGCCGGTCACGGAGATGCGGGCGCTGCTGGACAGGGCGGGTGTTCCCGGCCTCTGAGGGCCGCTGAGCCGCCGGAGGTGCGGAGCCGCCGGGCGTCCGGGTGGGCCTGCGAGCCGCCGCGAGCCGCCGCGAGCCTTCGCCGGGAACCCACCCTTTGCATGACCATGCGAGATGATGCATACTCTTCCCATGTCCAAGGTCCTCACCTCCCTGCCCGCCGGCGAGCGCGTCGGCATCGCCTTCTCCGGCGGCCTCGACACGTCCGTCGCCGTCGCATGGATGCGCGACAAGGGCGCCATCCCGTGCACCTACACCGCCGACATCGGCCAGTACGACGAGCCCGACATCGCCTCGGTGCCCGGCCGCGCGAAGACCTACGGTGCCGAGATCGCGCGCCTGGTCGACTGCCGCGCGGCGCTGGTCGAGGAAGGACTTGCCGCGCTCACCTGCGGCGCGTTCCACATCCGCTCGGGCGGCCGCGCCTACTTCAACACCACCCCGCTCGGCCGCGCCGTCACCGGCACCCTGCTGGTCCGGGCGATGCTCGAGGACGACGTCCAGATCTGGGGCGACGGCTCGACCTTCAAGGGCAACGACATCGAGCGGTTCTACCGCTACGGCCTGCTCGCCAACCCGCACCTGCGGATCTACAAGCCCTGGCTGGACGCGGACTTCGTGACCGAGCTCGGCGGCCGCAAGGAGATGTCGGAGTGGCTGCTCGCCCACGACCTCCCCTACCGGGACAGCACCGAGAAGGCGTACTCCACCGACGCCAACATCTGGGGCGCCACCCACGAGGCCAAGACCCTGGAGCACCTGGACACGGGCGTCGAGACCGTCGACCCGATCATGGGCGTGAAGTTCTGGGACCCGTCGGTCGAGATCGCCACCGAGGACGTCACGATCGGCTTCGAGCAGGGCCGCCCGGTGACGATCAACGGCAAGGAGTTCCACTCCGCCGTCGACCTGGTCATGGAGGCCAACGCCATCGGCGGCCGCCACGGCATGGGCATGTCCGACCAGATCGAGAACCGGATCATCGAGGCCAAGAGCCGCGGCATCTACGAGGCCCCGGGCATGGCGCTGCTGCACGCCGCGTACGAGCGCCTGGTCAACGCGATCCACAACGAGGACACCCTCGCCCAGTACCACAACGAGGGCCGCCGTCTCGGCCGGCTCATGTACGAGGGCCGGTGGCTGGACCCGCAGGCCCTCATGGTCCGCGAGTCGCTCCAGCGCTGGGTCGGCGCGGCCGTCACCGGCGAGGTCACGCTGCGGCTGCGGCGCGGCGAGGACTACTCGATCCTCGACACCACGGGCCCGGCGTTCAGCTACCACCCGGACAAGCTGTCCATGGAGCGCACCGAGGACTCGGCCTTCGGCCCGGTGGACCGGATCGGCCAGCTCACCATGCGCAACCTCGACATCGCCGACTCCCGGGCCAAGCTGGAGCAGTACGCCGGCCTGGGCCTGATCGGCACCGGCAGCCCCGCCATCGGTGCCGCCCAGGCGGCCGCGACCGGGCTCATCGGCACCATGCCGCAGATGCCCGAGGGCGGCGCCGAGGCCATCGCCTCCCGCGGCGAGGTCTCCGAGGACGAGGAGATGCTGGACCGGGCCGCGATGGAGTTCGGCACGGACTGACGTACGGCACCACCCTTCCGGAAGGCCGGTTCGACACCTTTGTGTCGGACCGGCCTTTCCGCTGGTCAAGGCACTTGTCACGGGGCGCCCGGGGGCCGCTAGTGTCTGCGCGAAACAGAATGGGGCCTGCCGCACAGGGCAGGCCGGGGTGGGAGTGCGGAATGACGGAGACGGCGGACGCGGTCCGGACGGCGGAAAGAGACTGCCCCGAGTGCGGGGAGCCCGTGGCCGAGGGCGGACAGTACGTCACCTGGTGCGCCGCATGCGACTGGAACGTGGACCCCGAGGTGCGGGACGAGGAGGCTCCGGGGCGGATCGAGCGCCTTCGGCAGCGCCTCGCACAGCAGTACGGAGAGCAGCTCCTCGCCGAGCTCTCGGAGCCGGACGACGGAGCCGCGCCCGGCACGGCTGCGGACCGCTCGGAGGCCCGGCCCGGGACGGCCGGCGTGCTCGCCACGGCCCTCGCGGTGACGATCCACGGCGTGACCCTGGCCCTGCTCGCCGGCGGCCTCTGGCTGGTCGTCGCGGGCAGGGGCGCCCTGCCCCTGGTCGGGGCCCTCCTGCTCGGTCTCGCCGTCGTGCTCCGGCCCCGGTTCGGCCGCCTCCCGAAGGACGAGAGCCACCGGGTGCTCTTGCGCCGGACGGGCGCGCCCCGGCTCTTCGCCCTGCTCGACGAGGTCGCCGGAACCGTCGGCACCACGGGCGTACGGACCGTGGTGGTCGACGCCGACGTGAACGCGTCGGTCACCACGTACGGCATCCGGCAGCAGCGCGTGCTCCACATCGGCCTCGGCCTCTGGGAGGTCCTGTCCCCGCAGGAGCGGATCGCGCTCCTGGGCCACGAGTTCGGGCACTACGCCCACGGGGACACCCGCCGCTCCCTGCTCGTCGGCGGCGCGTTCCAGTCGCTCGGCACCTGGCGCTACACGCTGGCCCCGGTGCCCGCCCAGGGCCTGGCCGACGACCTCGTGAACCTGGCGACCGCCCTGCCCCGGCTGCTCGTCGACGGCGTCCTCGCCTTCCTGGAGCACCTGACCCTGCGCCAGTCGCAGCGCGCCGAGTACCTCGCCGACTCGACCGCCGCGCGCGCCGGGGGCACGGAGGCGGCGGCCGGGCTGATGGACCGGCTCCTCATCGGCAGGAGCGTCGTCGGCGAGCTTCGCCGCGAGTCCGTGGCGGCACGGACCCGGATCGGTGGCACGGACCGCCGCGAGGATCCGTCCGAGGGCCTGTGGGAGCGTCTGGCCGCGCACGCCGCGTCGGTTCCGGAGCGTGAGTACGAGCGGCTGCGCCGGGTCGCGGAGCGGCGCGGTCACCAGGTGGACTCGACGCACCCGCCCACCCATCTGCGGCACCGGCGGCTGACCCGGGGCGTCCCGGGCGGCGCCCTGATCGTCCTGGACGCGGCGAGGGCGGCGGAGGTCGACGCAGAGCTGGCCGAGGCGAAGCGGAGTGTGGCGCGGGAGCTCGTACGGGGCTGATTCCGGGCGCTTCCGGGGCGGTCGCTGTCACATCCCGGCGGGTCCTCGCGTCAACGCGGTGACGGAACCGACGAGGAGTGAGGCGCCATGCACGACGACACGTTTCTGACCGCCCTGACCGGGCGGTTCGACGCCCACGAGGAGCAGTTGCGGGCCGTCGCCCTGCGGATCACGGGGTCGCCGGCGGAGGCCGAGGAGGCGCTCGCGGCTGCCCGGGCGGGGCTCCGGCACGACGACGGTGCGACGGTGCGCGCGTGGCTGACGGCGGCCGTGGGGCAGGCCTCCGTACGAAGGCTCCAGGAGCGAGGGCCCGGGCGGCGTGAGGGGGCGGGGGGCCCGGGGGGTCCCGAGCTCGGCTCCCTGTGGCTGGCGTTGCTCGTGATGCTGGAGAGGCTCGAGGGCGAGGAGCGGCTCGCCTATGTCCTGCACGACGTGTTCGGGCTGTCCGCGGACGAGACCGCGCGGATCCTCGGCTGCTCCCCCGGGGCGGCGGCTCGGCTGGCCCGGCGGGCGCGGGAGCGGATCCGGGGCGGCGGGGCGGCCCGTACCGAGGGCGAGCAGGAACGGCGGCGCGCCGTGGTGGACCTGTTCCTGGCGGCCGCACGCGCGCGTGACGCCCGCGCGCTGGTGGCCGTCCTCGACCCGGACGTCGTCGCGTACTCCGAGTACGGCCCGGTGCACGGGGTCGCCGCGGTCGCCGAGACGGCCGCCGCCTTCACGCGATGCGCGGACGTGTCCCGGCCGGCGCTGGTCGACGGGGCCGTCGGGGCGGTCGGCTTCGCCGCCGGGCGGCCGGTCTCGGCGTTCGCGGCCACCCTCCGGCGGGACCGGATCGTCACCCTCTCGCTCACCACCGGGGAGGACCGGGTGCGCGCGCTCGACCTGGCGTTTCCCGACTCCTGAGGCGCAGACAGGGCGAAATTCCGGTGCGTCCGGGGGCCGGCTTCGTTAGCCTCGACGGCATGTCTACGCCCCGAATCTCCTAGCTGAGGACCCGCACCCACGCCACCCGTGTGTCCTCAAGCTTGTTCGGAGCGTTATCCCATGATCACCGTTCGTGGTGCCGACGTGCGCGTCGGCGCCCGGCTCCTGCTGTCCGGCGTCTCCTTCCACGTCGCCCCCGGCGACCGGATCGGTCTGGTCGGCCGCAACGGCGCCGGCAAGACCACCCTCCTCGACACCCTGGCCGGGCTGCGCGCCCCGGCCGCCGGGACCGTCACCCGTACCGGCTCCGTCGGCCATCTCGCCCAGGACTCCCGGGCCGCCGACCCCGCCGTGACCGTCACCGACCGGATCCTGTCCGCGCGCGGCCTGGACCGGGCGGTCCGGCGGCTCGCGGAGGCCGCCCGAAGGCTCGGCGAGGCGCCCGACGCGCGGGCGCTCGCCGCGTACGACGCCGCCGAGACCGCCTTCGAGGCGGGCGGCGGGTACGCGGCGGAGGCGGAGGCCGCCCGGGTCGCCGCCGGCCTCGGCCTGCCCGTCGAACTCATGGACCGGCCCGTCGGCCGGCTGTCCGGCGGGCAGAAGCGCCGGGTCGAACTGGCCCGGATCCTCTTCGCCGGTCACGGGCGGGACGGCACACTGCTGCTCGACGAGCCGACCAACCACCTCGACGCCGACTCGATCGGCTGGCTGCGCGGCCACCTCGCCGCCCACCGGGGCGGACTCGTGCTGATCAGCCACGACGTGCGGCTCCTCGCCGACACCGTGAACCGGGTCTTCCACCTCGACCCGCAGCGGGCCGCGCTGGACGTCCACAACACCGGCTGGGAGGCGTACCTCGCCCAGCGGGACGCCGACGAGCGGCGCCGGGTGCGCGAGCGCGCCAACGCCGAGCGGAAGGCGGCCGCCCTGCACGCGCAGGCGGACCGCATGAAGTCCCGCGTGGCGACGGCGACGACGGCCCGCAGCATGGCCCGCCGGGCCGACCGGATGCTCGCAGGCCTCGACCCGGTACGGCAGGCCGAGCGGGTCGCCCGCATCCGGCTGCCGGAGCCCGCGCCCTGCGGCCGGACGCCGCTGGGCGCGGTGTCGCTCACCAAGGCGTACGGGGAGCGGCCGGTGCTCGACGGGGTGGACCTCGCCGTGGACCGGGGCGGCCGGCTCGTCGTCCTCGGGCTCAACGGCGCCGGCAAGACCACCCTGCTGAGGCTCCTCGCCGGACAGGAGGCCCCCGACGCGGGGCGGGTGGTGCGCGGGCACGGACTGCGGCTCGGCTACTTCGCCCAGGAGCACGAGACGCTCGACCCGGAGCGCACGGTCCGGGAGAACCTCGCGGCGGCCGCTCCGCACCTGACGGACGGTGAGGTACGGGCGGTGCTCGGCGCGTTCCTGTTCCGGGGCGACGACGCCGACAAGCCGGCCGGGGTGCTCTCCGGCGGCGAGAAGACACGGCTCGCACTGGCCGCCCTGGTCCACTCCGGTGCGAACGTGCTGCTCCTCGACGAGCCCACCAACAACCTGGATCCCGCCTCGCGCGACGAGGTCCTGGCGGCCGTGGGCACGTACCCGGGCGCGATCGTGATGGTCACGCACGACGAGGGCGCGATCGACGCGCTGCGCCCGGAGCGGGTCCTGCTGCTCCCGGACGCGGACGAGGACCTGTGGAGCGCGGAGTACCGGGGGCTGGTCACCCTGGCGTGAATGCCCGTCAGCCGGTCGGGGTGGTGGGGGTCTCCGGGTGCGGCGGCGGGGCTGTGCGGGCCGCCAGTTCGTCGCGTTGACGTGTGAGACGGGCGATCTCCGCGTCGAGGGCCGCGAGCCGGCGGCTCACGACCGGGGACGCCCGCACGCAGACGCCCTCGGGGACCCGGCGGGAGCGGATCGCGTCCACGTCGAGGAGGGACAGGCGGTCCACGCACGCGCGTACGTCCTCGATCGTCAGGCCGAGGGCGAGGAGTTCCCGCACGATCCGGACGCGTGCCACGTCGTCCGGGCCGTAGCGTCGCTGGCCGGCGGGGGTGCGGTCGGGTGGCGGGAGGAGGCCGCGCTGCTCGTAGAGGCGCAGGGCCCGGGGCGTGGTCCCCGCCGCTGCCGCCGCGTCACCGATCCGCATGCCGTCCGCCCTTCGTCCCGGGGACGATCGCGGCCGCGGGGCGTGGCCATGGTTGCCGGTGCGGCCACGCCGGTTGCCGTCGCCGTCCGCGTCCCCACCGCCGTCCCTGCCCCTGTCCCTGCCGCCGTCCCTGTCCTAGCCGCCGCCGTCACCGTCGCCGTCGCCGTCGCCGTCACGGCAACTCGACCACGACCGTGCCGAGATGCCGGCCCTCCATCACCTCCCGCAACGCCTCGGCGGCCCGATCCATGCCCGCCACCCTGACGTGCGGGAAGGTGATCTCCCCGGCGCGCAGCCAGTCGCCGAACCTGCCCCGCCACTCGGCTTCCGTCTCCGGGTGATCGAGCGGGCTGAAGCCTCGCAGGGAAACCCTTTTGAGCACGAGCGGGTACGAATCGAGCTCCACGCGCGCGGTGGCGCCGGTCCCCTCCGGATCGAGCTGGCCGGACAGGGCGCCGACGAGGACGGCCCGCGCGCCGGGCCGGGCGGCGGCGACCGCCGCGCTCAGCTGTTCGCCGCCGACCGTGTCGAGGAGGACGTCGACGCCCTCGGGCGCGGCTTCCGCGAGCTGGGCGGGGAAGGATGCGGGGGCGCCGCGGACGACGACCGCGTCGTAGCCGAGTTCGGTGACGAGCCGCTCCGCCTTGGCCGGTGAGCCGGTGCTGCCGATCACCCGGCCCGCGCCGAGGAGCCGGGCGATCTGCCCGGCCATGGTGCCGACGGCGCCGGCACCGCCGGTGACCAGGACCGTGTCCCCGGCGCGCACCTCGGTGCCACGGGTGAGGGCGGCGTACGCGGTCCGGCCCTGGGAGAGGTGGGCGACCGGGTCGGGCAGCGAGTCGCCGAGGGGCGTGCGGCCGGCCGCGGGCACGGCGGCGTACTCGCGCCAGCCGTGCCAGTGGGAGACGAGGTCTCCGGGGCGCAGGCCGCTGTCGTCCGGGGCGGAGACGACCTCGCCGACGGCCGCGCCGACGAGGGGGTCGCCGGGTTCGAGGGGCGGGAAGGGAGCCCCCTTCAGTCCGCCGCCGATGAGGGTCCGCACCGCGGCGGAGACCGCGAACCAGCGGTTTCTGACGAGGACTTCGCCGGGGGCCGGGACGGGCAGGTCGGTCTGGACGAGTGCGAGGTGCTCGGGGGCCGGGAGGCCGCGCTCGGGTCGGGTGCGCAGCCGGATCTCGCGGTGGGTGGGCATGGGGCGCTCCAGGAGGCCAGGAGGAGGGTCGGTCGGGTCAGCGGGACCGTAAACCCTGACCCGCGCGTCAGGGTCAAGTCCGTGACGGGAGAGGGGAATCCCCGAGTGCCACCGCCGTCGGCCCGCTCTAGCCTGGAGGCATGATCATCGATGCGAAGACCCATGTACGAGTCGCCCGCCCTTCGCGGGATCTCGCCGCCGCCGAGCGGTTCTACGTCGACGGGCTCGGCCTCGAGGTGCAGTGGCGGAGCACGGAACGGGTGCCCGGGAAGCACGATCTGCTCATGGTCGGACCCCCGGGCGGGGGCTGGCACTTCGAGCTGACCTTCGATCCCGAGCACCCGCTGGAGCCGACGCCGACCGTCGAGGACCTGTTCGTCGTCTACCTCGGCGCGCCCGTCGAGGAGGAGCAGGTGGAGCGGCTGATCGCCGCGGGCGGGACCCGGGTGCCCGCCCACAACCCGTACTGGGACGAGTACGGGGTCACCGTCGCCGACCCGGACGGGTACCGGCTCGTCCTGTGCTCCCGGAGCTGGTCCATATGAACCGGGCCCGATGAACCAGGCCCGATGAACCAGGCCCGATGAACCAGGTCTGATGCACCGGGCCTGACGGACTAGGCGGTGCGCACCGCGCGCAGGACCACGAACTTCGCGTCGCTCGCGACGAGTTCGCTGTTGCCGAAGATCCGGCGGAGCGTGACGTGGTAGCCGAGGTGCCGGTTGCCGATGACCCACAGCTCGCCGCCGGGCCGCAGCACGCGCCGCGCGTCGGCGAACATGCGGCGGGCGGTGCGGTCGGTGGTGGCCTGGTGGCTGTGGAACGGCGGGTTGTTGAGGACGAGGTCCACCGAGCCGGGGGCGAGCTCGGTGAGCCCGTCGCCGACGAGGAACTCGGCCTTGCGGTCCGGGCCCACGTGGGCGCGGAAGTTCTCCTCGGCCGAGGCGACCGCCTGGTACGACTCGTCGGTGAAGACCAGTTCCGCCTCGGGTTCGTGGAGGGCGATGGCGAGGCCGACGACGCCGTTGCCGCAGCCGAGGTCGGCGACGCGGGCCCGGCCGAGACCGCCGGGCAGGTTCGCGAGGAAGAAGCGGGTGCCGATGTCGAGGCGGTCGGCGCAGAAGACGCCGGCGTGGTTGGTGACGGTAAGCCCGGGGAGACCGGGCGCGGGGGTGTCCGGAGGGAGGGCGTACCGGAGGGGCCACGGGTTCGGGCCGGGCGTGAGGGACGGATCGGGGGTGGTGTGGATCAGCCGGGCCTTCTTCACCGCGAGCGAGGTGCGGGTGGGGCCGAGGATCCGCTCGAAGAGCTTGAGCGTGGAGGTGTGGATCTCCTTGACCATGCCCGTGCCGACGATCACGGTGTCCTCGTGCACGGCCGGCGCGAGCCGGTGCAGCTGGTCCTCCAGGAGCGCGAGGCTCTTGGGGACGCGGACGAGGAGCACGTCGATCCGCTCGGGCGGCGGGTCCTGGGTGGTGAGGAGCCGGACGGCGTCCGGGGCGGCCCCGGCGCGCGCGAGGTTGGCCCGGGTGGCCTGCCCGCCGAGGTACGAGTCGGTGATCTGGACGAGTTCGCGGGGTCCCGCGGCCTGGAGCGCGGTGACGAGGGCTCCCCAGCGGTCGCCGAGGACGGCGACGGTGCCGGAGAGGTCGGTCCCGGTCTCGGCGAGGTGCCCGAGGAGGTACTCGTCGGACGCGTCCCAGGCGCGCAGCTGGTCGCGCGGGTCCTCGGGGAAGCGGGTCAGCGTGAAGGCGCCCCATGACGTGCTCAAACGGTTCATCGTGAAGCCAGGCTAGCCGGTCCCGGGGCCGTCAGCGCAGGGCCGCGTCCAGTTGGAGGTGCCAGAGGCCGGGGCGGCCGGTGAGGGTGATCGTGGAGAGGGGGCGTACGTCGACGTTCCAGTAGGTGGCGGGGTGTGCCTTGAGGGCGTACACGAGGGCGGCGCGTACGACGGAGGGTTCGGCGACGGCGACGATGGAGCCGTCCTCGGCGGGGCGGGTGTCCAGCCAGTTCCCTATGCGGGTGATGAAGGCGAGGAGCGGTTCGCCGCCGTGCGGGGCCGTGCGGGGGTCGGTGAGCCAGGCGTCGACGGCGGCCGGTTCGAGGGCGGCGACCTCGGCGAGGGTCAGGCCCCGCCAGCGGCCCATGTCGCAGTCGCGCAGCGCGGGCTGGGCGAGGGGCGCGTAGCCGAGGGCGGTGCCGGTGGCGCGGCTGCGCGGGGTCGGGGAGCAGTAGCGCAGTTCGGCCGCGCCGAGCGGGATGAGCGCGGGCGCGGCCTGCTGCACCTCGTACCAGCCGGCCTCGTCCAGTGGCCGGTCGTCGTCGAAGCGTTCGGCGAGCAGGGAGGAGCTGCGTGCCGCTGTGACGAGCGTCACCCGAAGACTCATGGCCGCGATCGTGAGGCCGGTGGCCCCGCTGGTCAAGGGGTCATGTGGCGGGGCCAAAGGGGAGGGGGCTCACTGCTGCCCGAGAGCCATCCACTTGTCCGGATTCTGCAGTGGCGTGAAACCCACCTTCTCGTACACGCCGTGTGCGTCGGCGGTGGCGAGCATGATGCGGCGCAGTCCGTACGGTGCGAGGTGGTCGCGGACGGCGGTGACGAGCGCGGTGCCGAGGCCGGTGCCGCGGGCCGGGCGGTCGACGTAGACGTCGCAGAGCCAGGCGAAGGTGGCGTAGTCGGTGACGACGCGCGCGTAGGCGCTCATCTCGCCGGTCTCCCGGTGGTAGGCGCCGAGGTTCAGCGAGCCGGCGATGGCGCTGTCCTGCTTCTCCCGAGGTCGACCGAGGGCCCAGTAGGCGTCGGTGGACAGCCAGTGGTGGACGCGGGCCGCGTCGATCCGGGCGGGGTCGGCTGAGATCTCGTACGCCCCGTGCATGACGGGGTCGCCGGGGGTGTCGGTGGTGGTGCTGTCGCTCATGGGCGAAGGCTTCCAGGGGCGTGCGGGCTTGTCAGGCGAATTTGCCCGGGGCCAGGGACCTGGGGCGGGCCGTGCCGGGTCCCGGCGCGGCCCGCCCCCGCGGTCAGCCGGCGAGTTCGTCGACCGCCGTCCGCAGGCGGCGGACGCCCTCGACGATCTCCGTGGGGCCCGCGACACCCGCGAAACTCAGCCGGATGTGGCCGGCGGGGGGTTCGGCGCAGAAGTAGGGGCGGCCGGGGGCGGCGGCGACTCCGGCGCGCAGGCCGGCGGCGAGGAGGGAGGCCTCGGGGAGGGCGTCGGGGAGGCGCAGCCAGAGCTGATAGCCGCCGGAGGGGATGTGCGGCAGGGCGAGTTCGGGGAGGTGGAGGGCGAGGGCGCCGGTCATGACCTCCCGGCGGCTCCTGAGCTCCTGGGCGACGGCGCGGAGGTGGCGGGGCCAGGCCGGGGAGCCGACGAGTTCGAGCGCGGTCTCCTGGAGGGGGCGGGGGACGAAGAAGCTGTCGACGACCTGGATGGCGCGCAGGCGCTCCAGGACGGGGCCGCGGGCGGCGAGGGCGCCGACGCGGAGGCTCGCCGAGGTGATCTTGGTGAGGGAGCGGACGTGGACGACGACGCCGTCGGGGTCGTCGGCGGCGAGCGGTGCGGGGAGCGGCCCCGCGTCCTCGTGGACGAGGCGGCGGGCGAAGTCGTCCTCGATGACGAAGGCTCCGGCGGCGCGGGCGATGCGGATGATCTCCCGGCGGCGCTCGGGTCGCAGCATGGTCCCGGTCGGGTTCTGGAAGAGCGGCTGGCAGACGAAGACGCGGGCGCCGGTGGCGCGGAAGGCGGCTTCGAGGAGTTCGGGGCGCACTCCGTCGGCGTCGGTCGGCACGGGGACGGGGCGGAGTCCGGCCGCGCGGGCGACGGCGAGCATGCCGGGGTAGGTGGGCGACTCGACGAGGACGGGGGTGCCGGGCGGGGCGAGGGCGCGCAGGGCGGTGCTGATCGCGGACTGGCCGCCCGCGGTGATGAGGACCTCGGCGGCGGTGATGCTGCCGCCGATCTCGCGGGCGAACCATTCGCGCAGTTCGGGCAGGCCGTCGGTGGGCGGTCGGCCCCAGGCTCCGGGGCGGCGGCCGGCCCGGGCGAGGGCGGCGGCGAGGGCGCTCTCGGGCTGGAGGGAGGGGTGGAGGTAGCCGCCGTTGAACTCGATCACGCCGGGCGGGGGCGCGGAGAGGGTGACGAGGACGCCGGAGGCGTCGACGGCCCGGGGGACGAGTTCGGTGGCGGTGTCGGCGCTGAGGGCGACCTCCTGCCAGGAGGTGTCCCCGGCGACCGGGGTGGGGGTGCGCGGTTCGGCGCGGAAGGCGCCGGCGCCGGGGCGGGTGACGACCAGTCCTTCGGCGGCGAGCTGGGCGAGGGCTCGGCTGACGGTGACCGGGGAGACGCGATGGCGCTCGACGAGCGCCCGACTCGATGGCAGTTTCCCGCCAGGAGAGTAGCGGTTGAGTTCCGCCTTCAGGGTTTTCGCCAGTTCCGCGACACTGCTACGCTCATGCATGAGAGCACACGATAGCGCTACTGCCCCGACGGCGATAGCGGTCACCGCTACCGGATCCCCCCGGACCGGGTCCGCCGACACCACCGCCCCGGCCGTCTCCACCGCCCCGGCCGTTGCCGCCGCTCCCGCCGCCTCCACCCCTCGGACCAGCGGCACCCTGCTCGCCGGGCTCGGCGTGGTCTCCTTCTCCCTCACCTTCCCGTCCACCGTCTGGGGCCTGGAGAGCTTCGGCCCCTGGTCGCTGGTGGCCGTGCGCTCCACCCTCGCCGCGCTCATCGCCGGCGCCTTCCTCCTCGCGGGCCGGGTGCCGCTGCCCGAGCGCCGCCACTGGGCGGGCCTCGCGGTGGTCGCCTGCGGTGTCGTCATCGGTTTCCCGCTCCTGACCACGCTGGCCCTGCAGACCTCCACCACCTCGCACGCCGCCGTGGTCGTGGGCCTCCTGCCGCTCACCACCGCCACCCTCGCCGCCGTCCGGACCGGGCGCCGGCCGTCCCGTGCCTTCTGGATCGCGGCCGTCTCCGGCGCCGTCGTGGTGCTGGGCTTCACGCTGCAGCAGAGCGGCGGCGCGTTCTCCACGGGCGACCTGTACCTCTTCGGGGCGCTGCTCGTGTGCGCGGCCGGCTACACCGAGGGAGGCAGGCTCGCCGCGCTCATGCCGGGCTGGCAGGTCATCGGCTGGGCCCTGGTCCTCTGCCTGCCGCTGATGGTGGCCGCCTCGGCCGTCACGCTGTCGATCGAGCCGGTCCACCTGAACGCGCACGGCGTCATCGGCCTCGTCTGGGTCGCCGTCGGCTCCACCTTCTTCGGCCTGTACGTCTGGTATCGCGGCATGGCCGCGATCGGCATCCCCAAGGCCAGTCAGCTCCAGCTCGCCCAGCCGCTGCTCACCCTCTTCTGGTCGGTCTTCCTGCTCGGCGAGGACCTGCCGCTGGCCGCCCCGACGGCCGCGGTGGCCGTCCTGGTCTGCATCGCGGTCACCCAGCGGGCGAAGAGCTGACGCGACGAATCCGGGCGAAGCGGGTCACAATGACAGGGAAAGGCCCTGCGCAGTACAGAACAGGACAAGCCCGGTCGCGAGGAGGTCAGCCCGATGCAGGCGAGCAAGGGCGACAAGCTGCTGGTACACGGCCGGACCGTCGGTCACCACGACCGCACGGCCGAGGTCCTTCAGGTACTGGGGGAGAACGGCGCTCCCCCGTACCGCGTGAAGTTCGACGACGACGGTCACGAGGCGCTGGTGTCGCCGGGCCCCGACTCCGTCGTACGCCATCGCCCGGAGGCGGGGGCCGGCTGAGCCCCCGCGACCGGCTGAGTCCCTACCTCGGTGGACGGACCCCGGTCGGGTAGTGATCGGCCACCACGGTGGTCATCGCCCCGATCGGGTCCGCGGCGACCTCCTTCGCGGAGAAGAAGCAGTGACCGCCGACCGAGGGGTACCTGCGGGCCAGCTCCAGGTGGCGCGACAGCTCCCGCGGGTCCTGCCAGGCCGCGGGCTGTGCGGGATCGCCCGCCTTGTAGAGCGCCTCGCCGATGTAGAGACCGACTCCGGTGTCCCGGACCACCGCGTCCCACCAGGGCAGCAGCTTGGCGTAGTCGGCGACGGGCAGCCCGATGTTCCAGTACAGCTGCGGGATCACGTGGTCGATCCAGCCCTCCCTGATCCACTTCCGGGTGTCGGCGTACAGGTCGTCGTACGTCTGGACACCGGCGCGGGTGTCCGAGCCCTCCGGGTCGGTGGCGATGTTCCGCCAGACCCCGAAGGGGCTGATGCCGAACGCCGTGTGCTTCCTGGTCTCCTTGATCCGGACGGACATCTCGGAGACCAGCAGATCGGTGTTGTTCCGCCGCCAGGAGGCCCTGTCCGGGAAGTCCCCGCCGTACCGGGCGTACGCCTCGTCGTCGGCGAAGACCTGTCCGGCCACCGGGTACGGATAGAAGTAGTCGTCCCAGTGCACGGCGTCGATCTCGTAGCGGCGCAGCGCGTCCAGCATGGCGTCCTGGACGAAGCTCCGGACCTCGGGCAGCCCCGGGTTGTAGTAGAGCTTCCCGCCGTAGGGCAGTACCCACTCCGGGTGGAGCCGGGCCGGATGACCGGCGGCGAGCCGGCCCGGGTCCGTGTGGTTCGCCACGCGGTACGGGTTGAACCAGGCGTGCAGTTCGAGACCCCGCGCGTGGGCCTCGTCGACGGCCGTGCCCAGCGGGTCCCAGCCGGGGTCCCGGCCCTGCGTGCCGGTCAGGTACTGCGCCCACGGCTCGTAGGGCGAGGGCCACAGCGCGTCGGCGGTCGGCCGGACCTGGAGGACCACCGTGTTGAGCCGGCGCTCGACGGCCGTGTCCAGGTGGCGGAGGAGCTCGGCGCGCTGCTGCTCGGCGGTCAGCCCGGCGCGGGAGGGCCAGTCGCGGTTGGCGACCGTCGCCAGCCACATGCCGCGGAACTCCCGCCCGCGGTGCGGCTTCCCCCGTAACGGCTGCGCGGCACCGGCCGCCGCTCCCGCCACCGCGGCTCCTGTCGTTCCCGTCACGGCGAGCGCCGCTCCGGCGGCGCCGGCCACGAACCTTCTTCTGCCGATAAGCCGCACTTGTACCCCTCCTCTGTCGGATACGTCACACGCACCCGGACAGCATGCCCACCTCGGACGATCGATCATCGGTTAATGAGCGGTAACGTCATGGGGGTAGAGGCGGACGCACCCGGAATCACACGGGCCCCCCGCCGCCGGAGAAGAGCGAAAGGCACGAGGTGACGGACTCCATGGCCGACATTGAGCGCGTCGGAGTGGTGGGCTGCGGCCAGATGGGCGCGGGCATCGCAGAGGTGTGTGCCCGGAGCGGGCTCGAGGTGAAGGTCGCCGAGACCACCGGCGAGGCGCTGGAGATCGGCCGCACGCGGCTCTACAACTCGCTGAACAAGGCCGCCGAACGCGGCAAGATCAGCGAGGAGGAGCGGGATGCGACGCTCGCCCGTCTCAGCTTCACCACCGACCTGGGCGAGTTCGCCGACCGCGACCTCGTCATCGAGGCGGTCGTGGAGAACGAGCAGGTCAAGACCGAGATCTTCCAGGTCCTCGACCAGGTGCTGACCCGGCCGGACGCCATCCTGGCCTCGAACACCTCCTCCATCCCGCTGGTGAAGCTGGCCGTGGCGACCTCCCGCCCCGACCAGGTCATCGGCATCCACTTCTTCAACCCGGCCCCGGTGCAGAAGCTCGTCGAGCTGATCCCGGCCCTCACCACCTCCGAGGGCACGATCAGCCGCGCCCAGGCCTTCGCGGAGAAGGTGCTCGGCAAGCACGCGATCCGCGCCCAGGACCGCTCCGGCTTCGTGGTCAACGCGCTGCTCGTGCCGTACCTGCTCTCGGCGATCCGGATGTTCGAGTCGGGCATCGCGAGCCGCGAGGACATCGACAACGGCATGGAGTTCGGCTGCGCCCACCCGATGGGCCCGCTGAAGCTCTCCGACCTGATCGGCCTGGACACGATCGCGTCGATCGCCGACTCGATGTACTCCGAGTTCAAGGAGCCGCTGTACGCCGCTCCCCCGCTGCTCCAGCGCATGGTGGACGCGGGCCGTCTCGGCCGCAAGACGGGCTCAGGCTTCTACCCGTACAACTGACCCGAGGTCCCCACCCAGACCCGGAGCGACGGCGTCCGACCCCTGACGCCGCCCCTCCGGCCGGACGGCCCGTACACCCGCACAGGTACGGGCCGTCCGGCACATCCCGCTCCCGTGTCTCCGTGCTCCCCCCGGCCCCGCGGCCCCGCGGCTCAGCCGAGGCGCAGATGGTGGAGCATGAGCAGTCCGGCGGCCATGTTGGCGGCCGGGATCTCGCCCCGGGCGATCATGTCGGGGACCTGTTTCAGCGGGATCCAGGCCCGCCGCGAGGACTCGAACGCGTCCTCGGGCGGTCCGGTGTAGGTGGCCCGCTCCGCCCAGTAGAGGTGGTGGCGGGCGTCGGTGAGGCCGTTCGAGGGCTCGACGGTGAGGAGATGGCGCAGCGGCCCCGGCCGCCAGCCGGTCTCCTCCTCCATCTCGCGGGCCGCGGCGGCCTCGACGTCCTCGCCGTCCTCGACGACGCCGGCGGCCAGTTCCCAGCCCCAGCTGTCGGTGATGAAGCGGTGGCGCCAGAGCATCAGGACTTCGTCGGCCTCGTTGACGGCCGTCGCGACGGCGACCGGGCGGAGCCGGATCAGATAGTGGTCGAGGTGGCGGCCGTCCGGGAGTTCGACGTCCGCGAGGTTCACTCGGAACCAGCGATTCTCATAGACAGAGCGTTCGCTCAGTTTCGTCCACTGCACGTTCTTGCCACCTTCCGATCGGTCGGTGCTTGTTTGGTGGCAATATCGCAGCAGTTGACGGCTCACAGGGGAACGCGCAGCGCACTGTCGATGAGAGCGGCGGCCTCCCGGGCGTCCCCGCCGCCGCTCGCGAGGAGATGCTCCCGCACCTGCATGAGACGGTCCCGCAGCCGCCGCGACTCCATCCCCCGCGCCCGCTCCGTCATCTCCACCGCCGTCCGCGCCGCCCCGTCGGCCTCCCCCTGCCGCAGCTCGATCTGGCACAGCATGGCGAGCCGGTGCACCCGGCCCCGGTCGTGCGAGGGCATCCCGACCGCCGCCGACGCGTGCTCGTGGGCCGCGGCGAGATCACCCAGATCGAGCAGGGCCTCCGCGACCTGCACGTTGACGAACCCCGGCTGGACGTAGCCGGTCTCGACCGGCTCCTCCCCCGGGCTGATCCGCTCCGCCGCCGCCTCGGCCCGCCGGATGCAGGCCAACGCGGCCGCCCCGTCGCCCAGGTGCGCGTACGCCTTCGCCTGCATCGCCGTCAGATCGGCGGCGAGCGCCGGGGTGATCTGCCGCCCCGCCGCCCGCAGCGCCGCCTCCGCGAACGCCACCGCCTGCCGGTACTCCCCCATGAACAGCGACTGGTTGACGAGGAGCGCGATCACATACGCGCCGAGCCCCCGGTCCCCGCTCGCCTTCGCGAGCCGCAGCGCCTGGTGGAAGTAGCGCTGGGCGAGGCCGTGCGCATCGGCGTCGTACGCACAGATTCCGGCCACCGCGACGAGCCCGCCGGTGGCCCGGTGCAGGCGCCGCCCCAGCGCGTCGCCGTACGCGCCCCGGAGCAGCGGGGCGGTCTCGGTGGTGAGGAAGCCGACGATCCTGGCGCGGGTCGCGATGCCCCCGGCCTTGCGGTACATCTGCTCGTAGTGCGACCGGGCGGCGACCAGGACGGCGATGTCGGCCGCCGAGACCGTCGTCCGGCCCGTACGGGAGACGTCCGCGTCCTCCGGCGGGTTCTCCCACTCCCACACCGGCATCACCGCCGGGGTGCCGGTCACGGCGGGCGCGGCGACTATGTGCGGCCGCTGCTGCTCGTCGGACCGCCACAGCGCGGCCGCCCGCTCCACGAAGACGGAGAGCGGCGAACCGGCCGCCGGCGGCGGGCCGCCCGGCACCCCGAGGCCGATGTCGTCCAGGGTGACCTGCCGGCGCAGCCGGGCGGCGAGCACCTCGCAGATCAGGTCCGGCACCTGGCCGCGCGGCCGCTGGCCCTTCAACCAGCGGGCCACGGCGGTGTGTTCGTACCGCAGGGCGAGGCCCCTGGCCCGGCCCGCCCGGTTCACATGGGCGGCCAGGCCGGCGTTCGAGACGCCCGCCTCGTCGAGCAGGGCGTCGAGCAGGGTGTTGGGCTGCATGGCCGCTGTGTTGGGCTGCATAGCCGCTCCGGTCGCTCGCATGGCCGCTCCGCTCACTTGCATGGCCGCTCCGCTCGGTGAACTCAGCGTAGCGGTGGCCGAATTCATACGGGTCGAACCGAAGGGAAGCCACCCGTAACGGTGTTTTCGCACGGGGTGTGAACGAAGTACCCGTTCTCCCGGTCCACGTGCTCTGCCGTGCTCGTCCCGGCCCCGGTTGACTGTGCTTCTCGCCGCAAGGCGACGACCGGGCCGCCGGCTCCCCCTCGTACAGTGCGGCCGCCCGGTCCGCGCCGCCCGCCCCGCTGATCTGCCCGACACTCCGTGGCGGGGCGGGCGGCGCCGGCCCAGGACCCCTTCGCTCAGCAGTGCGAGGAGGGGGCGGGCCGGGGGCGGCGCAGCCCGGGTTCGGCGGGCTGCGCCGGCACCCGGACGCGGTCGTTGCGCACGACGAGCAGCGCGATGTCGTCGGCGAGCCGGCCGCCCGTGTGGTGAAGGAGTGCCGCGTGGACCCGGCGGACCAGGGCGGCGGGCGCCTCGCCGGGCACCGCGGCCAGGGCGGCGTCGAGCGCGAAGAACCGGCCCCGCTGGTCACGGGCCTCCTCCGCGCCGTCGGTGTGCAGGACCAGCGTCTCGCCGGGCAGCAGCCGGGCCGCCGCGTACGGCACGATCGCGGCGGGCAGCGGCAGCACCCCGAGCGGGGGCAGCGGGTCCCCGACCGGGAGCCGCTCCGCCCGGTGTCCGAGGCGGTACGGGCCGGGGTGACCGCAGTTGAGGACGGCGAGACGCCCGTCGGAGCGGACCTCCACGAGCAGCAGGGTGACGAACTCCTCCGCCATCGGATGCTCGGGCTCCGCACCGGCCCGCGCCGGGTGCTCGTCCCGCGCCCGCTCCCGCAGGTGCCGCTCCAGGGCCCGCTCCAGGCGCCGCAGCACACCGGCGAGTTCGGGCTCGTCGTGGGCGGCCTCGCGGAAGCTGCCGAGCACCGCGACCACCGCGCCGAGCGCGGCGAGCCCGTGGCCCCGGACGTCCCCGATGACGATCCGTACCCCGTAGGGGGTCGCCACCGCCTCGTACAGGTCCCCGCCGACGGACGCGCCCCGGGAGGCGGACAGCTGCCCGGCGGCCAGCGCGAGTCCGTCGAGACGGGCCGGCAGGGGACGCAGCAGGACCCGCTGGGTGGCGGTCGCGACGGCCCGGACCCGGGCCAGTTCCCGCACGAGCCCGTGGCGGAGGCCGAGCACCATGCCGAGGCCGACGGTGAGGAAGACGACGCTGGTGGCGATCCGCATGGGCAGCCCCGGCTGGCGGGCCAGCGGACAGCCGAACTTCCACGCCACGGCCACGGCACCCCACGTGGTGGGAAGGGCGAGTGGGGCCAGCCGGCGGAGCCGGGAGGCATCGGCGAGCAACGACCTGGTACGGATCATGCACGGCCCTTCCCGAGCCCCGACAGCGCCCGAAGGCCCTGCGGCACACAGGTCCGCCCCTGCGGCCGCGTCGATTCTGCCGAGCCCGCGGACCGCCGTGGAACACCCCTCGGCGATCTCACCCGAAGGAGTGAGCGCCCCCGGCGCGCCGGACCGCGCCACCGTCGCGCCACCCGCACAGGCAGGGGAATCCCGTACGGGTGTGCAGGCAAGGCGGGCCGCCGTGCGGGGCGGTCCGTCCTTCGGGGTGGGCCGCCGTGCCGGTCGCGATGCCCACGACCCGCGCGTAGAACCGTTCCGCTCCGGCGAGGTCGCCGCGCCGCCGGCGGACCGCGCCCAGGGCGTTCAGCGGCGGAGTGAGGCGGGGGTCGTCGGGGCCGTGGGCCCGTTCGTAGAGGTGCACCGCGAAGAGCAGGGTCTCCTCCGCCTCGCCGGGCCGGCCCAGCGCCTCGAGCAGGATGCCCAGGGCCGACGCCGCCTCGGCCGCCTCGGCGGAGACGGGGCCGGCCGTGGTGCGGGCCAGCCGGAGGGCCGCGCGCAGGTCGCCCTCGGCCTCGGCGTACCGGCCCTCGGCCCCGTGCCGCCGCGCCCGCGCCAGGTACCGGCGCACCCGCCGCCGCCGTGTCGTCGTGTCCACGATGCCCGCCCCCGGACGCTAGGCGGGGACCTTCGACCGAGACCGAGACCGAGCCCGAGACCGAGACCGAGACAGGCCGCGGTCGACGGCGTCTCCGGCGAGGTTCTTCACCAGGTGGTCCACCACGTGTTCCGCGTCCCGGCCCGCGCCTCCGACGAGCATCGACGCGAAGGCGTACTGGAAGGCCAGGCCGACGAAGTACAGCCCCGGCGACGAGGCCACCACGCCGCGCCGCTCCAGCGGCCAGCCGTCCTCGCCGGTGACCGGGAGGTCGATCCAGGAGAAGTCCTGCCGGAAGCCGGTGCACCAGACGACGTTCGCGACGTCGAGGACGCGCCCTCCGTCGAGGACCGGGAGGCCGTCGCTCACGCCGGTGGTCCGCTCCGGCGCCAGTTCGACGCCGACGCGGGTGAGGTCCGCCCGCTTGACGCGGATCAGCGGCCCGCCGTGGGCGCGGACGTCGGGACGCATCCTGCGGCCGAGCGGTGTGCGCAGGGTCAGCACGTGCTGCGCCAGGAACCACAGCACCGGGAAGATCGCGTGCGCCGGCCCGCCCTCGATGTCGAACGGGATCTCGCCGTGGATCGTGCCGCTGAGCACGGTCGGATGGCCGGCCGAGCCCGCCTCGTACGCGATGTCCCCGCCGGAGTGCGAGGCGCCGACCACCAGCACGCCGCCGGGCCGCAGCTGTGCCGGGTTCTTGTAGGCGCTGGAGTGCAGCTGTGTGATGCGCGGGTCGAGCCCGCCGGCGAAGCCGGGGACGTAGGGAGTCCGGCCGAACGTGCCGGAGGCGACGACGACGTGGTCGCACACGTAGGTCCTCGTGCCCGTCGCCACGACGTACCCGCCGTCCTCACGGCCCACCCTGCTGACGCGCTCGCCGGCGCGTACGGGCAGCTGGAAGGTCTCGGCGTACGTCTCCAGGAAGTCGGCCATCTCGTCCTTGGTGGGAAAGGACATCGGCGGCGCGGGGAAACGCATCCCGGGCAGCGAGGCGACCCGCGCCGGGCTGAAGAGCCGCAGGGAGTCCCAGTGGCACCGCCAGTTGTCGCCGACGCGGGCGTTGCCGTCCAGGATCACGAACGGCCGGCCGTAGCGGGCGAGGTGGTACCCGGTGGCGAGGCCCGCCTGCCCGGCTCCGATGACGACCGTCTCGATGCGTTCCGTCCTGTCGGTGGGGTTCATCGTCGGCCTCCTCGTTCGTTCCGTGTCATCGACACTAGGAACGCGGGAGCCGTCACGGCTTCGGGAGAACACCCCAATCCCCGGCGCGGCGGCGATGGGTCGTTCTGCCCACGCCGTGCCCGTCACCTGCCGCGGTCCACCAGGTCGTGCTCGTAGGCGTAGGCCGTGGCCGCGGACCGGGAGCTCAGGTCGAGTTTGGCGAAGATGTTGCTCAGATGGCGCGCCACGGTCTTCTCGCTGAGGACCAGCTCTTCGGCGATCGCGTGGTTGGTGCGGCCGGTGGCGACGAGGCGCAGGACCTCCAGCTCCCGGGGGCTGAGCCCGGCACCGGCCCGGGGCCGGTCGTCGGCGAGGGCGTCCAGCCGGGCCAGGTCGGGGGCCGCGCCGAGCGTCCGGAACACCTGACGCGCGACGTCCCACTCCAGCCGGGCCGTTCCCGTGTCGCCCAGCCGCTGCCGGGCGAGGGCGAGGAGCACGAGGGAACGGGCCCGGTCGTACGGGGCCTCAAGCTCGCCCCAGACGCGGCAGGCGTCCAGCAGGGCGTCGACCGCCGCCGCCGCGTCGTCCTCGGCCAGGAGCACCTCCCCGCGCGCGTGGGCGGAGGCCGCGCGCAGCAGCGGGGCGTCCATGTCGTCGGCGATCCGCGACAGCTCCTCCGCGGCGGTCCGTGCCCCGGGAACGTCGCCGGCGGCCAGCACGATCTCCACGTACGCGGTCAGTACCCTCGCCCGGCCCAGCCGGTCCCGCCTCTCGTCCGCCGTGCCCCGGATCGCCGCGACGGCCTCGTCGACCCGCCCCTGGGCCAGCCACAACTGCGCGAGCCCGGGCTGTGTCCGGTGCCCGCACTCGCCGGCCCGCCGGTAGCCCTCCTCCGCACCGGCGAACGCGCCGCGCACCCGGTCCAGCTCGGCCTGCTGGTAGAAGGCCATGCCGAGCGCCGGCCGGTTCGGCGGTTCGGAGAGCCGTTCGCAGGCCCGCCGCGCCTCCTCGACGGCGTCCGGCCACGCCCCGCGCGTCTGGAGGACCTGGGAGCGGTGGACCAGGCACTGGCCCCGGTAGGGCACGAGATCCGGCTGGGCCGCGCACCAGTCGGACAGGGCCGCCGTCCACTCCTGCGCGCGGCGCAGGTCGAAGGTCTCCTGGCAGGCCTCGATCGTGCTGCAGTAGACCATTCCGGTCACCAGCGGCGACAGCTCGCCGGACACGACCGCGACCATGGTCTCGTCGAGCAGCGCCACCCCGGCCGAGGTGTCGCCGCCGGCGATCAGGGCCCGGCCCCGGCCGTGCCGGGCCAGGGCCACCAGGTCCGGGTCCGCGAAGCGCTCCCCCGTCGCGGCGACCTCGTCGAAGGCGGCACGCGCCGCCGCGGGGTCCTTGTGGACGAGCCGCATTCCTTCCGGGAACAGCAGATAGCCCCGCTCCACGCAGTCGATCCCGGCGTCGTCGAGGAGCCGTCGCGCCCGGGCGAGCCAGCCGCCGCCGCGGGCCGTCTCACCGCGCAGGAGCAGCGGCACGGCCAGCCAGAAGGCGCACCGCACCGCCGGCGCCGTCCGGCCGGTGCTCAGGTACGCCTGATGCGCCCGCTCCGTCGCCGCGGCGCACTCCGCGTCGCGTCCGACCAGATAGGCGGCGGTGGCGAGCCGTACGAGGTCGTCGGGCTCCAGCGGCTGTTCGTCGTCGGCGTCCGCGAACCCGGTGTAGGCGTGCGACCACTCCTGGCGGGCGAAGGCGTCCCGGGCGCGTTCGAGTTCCGCGGTCACGTCCATGACGTCTCCCACGACCATTGCACCTCACGGCCGGAGTCTTGTCAGGCGGGACCGCGGGAGGCCCGGCCGGGGCGAACGCCGGAGTCCGGCACGGGCCTACGCCGAAGGGGGCCGGCCCGGTGTCGTCCGGGCCGGCCCCCTCCTGGGGTGTGCGTGATCAGGCGCCGCGCAGGACGGCGCCGGTGCGCTCGGCGGCCAGGGCCACCGCGGCGTCGCGGGCCGCGCTGGCCTCGTCGACGGTCAGGGTGCGGTCCGGGGCGCGGAACTTCAGGGCGTACGCCAGGGACTTGCTGCCCTCGTCGAGCTGGTCGCCGGTGTAGACGTCGAACAGCCGGATGGACTCCAGGAGTTCACCCGCGCCCTCGGCGAGGGCGGCCTCGACCTCGGCGGTCGGGACGCCGGCGGCGACGACCAGGGCGACGTCCTGGGTGGCGACCGGGAAGGAGGAGATCCGGGGGGCCTTCACGGGACCCTCGTTCGCCTTCTCCAGGAGGTCCAGGTCGATCTCCATCGCGCAGGCGCGGGCCGGGAGGCCGAACGCCTTCACCACGCGCGGGTGGAGCTCGCCGGCGTGGCCGACGAGGACCTTCTCGCCGTCCACCTCGACGTGGAACGCGGCGCAGCGGCCCGGGTGCCAGGGCGCGTGCTGGTCGGCGCTGATGATCAGCTCGACCCCGGCCTCGGCGGCCACGGTCCGGCCGGCCTCGATCGCGTCCGCCCAGTCGGACGGACGGCCCTTGCCCCACCAGCCGGCCTGCTCGCGCGCACCGGCGAGGACGACGGCGGCGCGGCGCGGCTGCGCGGGCAGCACGGCGTTGACGCGGGCGATCTCCTCGTCGGAGGGACGGCGGTCGACGCCCAGGCGGACGGCGACGCCCGGCTGGCCCTCGGTGGGACGGAAGACCAGACCGGTCTCGAAGAGCGCCAGGTCGTGGCTGCCGCGGCTGTCGTTGCGGCGGAGCGCGCCGAGCAGACCCGGGAGCAGCGTCGTACGGAGCGCGGGCTCCTCGTCGGAGAGCGGGTTGACCAGCTTCACGACGCGACGACGGGCGTCGTCCGCGTCGAGGCCGAGGTGGTCGAGGGCCTGCTCGCCGATGAACGGGTAGTTCAGGGCCTCGACGTAGCCGGCGCCGGCCAGGGCGCGGCCCACCCGGCGGTGGGTGCGCTGGCGCTCGGTGAGCCCGCGGCCGGCCGGGGGCTTCGGCAGCGTGGAGGGCAGGTTCTCGTAGCCCTCCAGGCGGATGACCTCTTCGGCCAGGTCGTTCGGCACGTAGAGGTCGGGGCGCCACGACGGGACGGTGACGACGAGCTCGTCCTGCCCGTAGACGTCGCAGCCGACCTCCTGGAGGCGGCGGACGACGATCTCACGGCCGTAGTCGACGCCCGCGACCTTGTCGGGGTGGTTCGCCGGCATGGTGATGGTGTGCGGCGCGGAGGGGGCGGCGATCTCGGTGACGCCGGCCTCGGCGGTGCCGCCCGCGAGGAGCACGAGCAGGTCGACCGTGCGCTGCGCGGCCGCGGCGGCGGCCTGCGGGTCGACGCCGCGCTCGAAGCGCTTGGACGCCTCGGAGGCCAGCTTGTGGCGGCGGGCCGTGCGGGCGATCGAGATCGCGTCGAAGTGCGCGGCCTCGATGACGACCTCGGTGGTGCCGGTGACGATGCCGGTCTCCGGGTCGGTGACCGGGTCGGCGATCTCCGTGTTGGCACCGCCCATGACACCGGCGAGGCCGATGGGCCCGCGGTTGTCGGTGATGACCAGGTCCCCGGAGTCGAGGACGCGCGCGGTGCCGTCGAGGGTGGTGAACTTCTCGCCGGCGGCGGCGCGGCGGACCCCGATGGGGCCGTCGATCCGGCTGCGGTCGTAGGCGTGCAGCGGCTGGCCGAGTTCGATCATCACGTAGTTGGTGATGTCGACGGCGAGCGAGATCGGGCGCATGCCGACCTTCTGCAGGCGGCGCTGCAGCCAGATCGGGCTGCGGGCCTCGGGGTCGAGGCCGACGACCGTACGGGCGGTGAAGCGGTCGCAGCCGATCGGGTCGGCGATCTGGACCGGGTAGCCGTACGAGTTGGGCGCGGGCACGTCGAGGAGCGCCGGGTCGCGCAGCGGCAGGCCGTAGGCGGTGGCCGTCTCGCGGGCGACGCCGCGCATCGAGAGGCAGTAGCCGCGGTCCGGGGTGACGGCGATGTCGAGGACCTCGTCGAACAGCTCCAGGAGGACCGTGGCGTCCGTGCCGACCTCGTGCTCCGGCGGCAGCACGATGATGCCGTGCGTGCCGTCGTCGCCCATGCCGAGCTCGTCGCCGGAGCAGATCATGCCCCGGGAGACGCGGCCGTACGTCTTGCGCTCGGCGATCCGGAAGTCTCCGGGGAGCACGGCGCCGGGCAGGGCCACGACGACCTTGTCGCCCTCGGCGAAGTTCCGGGCGCCGCAGATGATCTCCTGGGGCTCGCCGGTGCCGTTGGCCTGGCCGACGTCGACGGTGCAGAAGCGGATGGGCTTCTTGAACTCCGTCAGCTCCTCGATGGTGAGGACCTTGCCGACCACCAGCGGGCCGGTCAGGCCGGCGCCGAGCTGCTCGACGGTCTCGACCTCGAGGCCTGCCGAAATGAGCTTGGCCTGGACGTCGCGGCCGGTGGTGGTCTCCGGCAGGTCGACGTACTCCCGCAGCCAAGAAAGCGGGACCCGCATCAGATCTCCATCCCGAACGGCCGGGTGAACCGGACGTCACCCTCGACCATGTCTCGCATGTCTTCGACGTTGTGGCGGAACATCAGCATCCGCTCGATGCCGAACCCGAAGGCGAATCCGCTGTACTTCTCGGGGTCAACACCGCAGGCGACGAGCACCTTCGGGTTGACCATGCCGCAGCCGCCGAGCTCGATCCAGCCCTCGCTGCCGCAGGTGCGGCAGGGACGGTCCGGGTTGCCGACGGACTCGCCGCGGCAGACGTAGCAGAGCATGTCCATCTCGGCGGACGGCTCGGTGAACGGGAAGAAGTTCGGCCGCAGCCGGGTCTTCATGTCCGGGCCGAAGAGCGCCTGGACCATGTGGTCGAGGGTGCCCTTGAGGTCGGCCATCGTGAGGCCCTCGTCGACGGCGAGCAGCTCGATCTGGTGGAAGACCGGGGTGTGCGTGGCGTCGAGCTCGTCGGTGCGGTAGACGCGGCCGGGGCACACGACGTAGACCGGGGGCTCCCGGTCGATGAGGGTGCGGGCCTGGACCGGCGAGGTGTGCGTACGGAGCACGACGCCGGACTCGTCGCCCGTGGTGCCCTCGGGGCCCTGGACGAAGAAGGTGTCCTGCATCTGGCGGGCCGGGTGGTCCGGGACGAAGTTGAGGGCGTCGAAGTTGAACCACTCCGCCTCGACCTCGGGGCCCTCGGCGACCTCGTAGCCCATCGACACGAAGACGTCGGCGACGCGCTCCATGAGGGTGGTCAGCGGGTGCCGGGCACCGGCCGGGACGCGGTCGTACGGCAGGGTGACGTCGACGGCCTCCTCGACGAGGACGCGCGCGTCGCGCTCGGCCTCCAGCTCGGTCTGCCGGGCGGCGAGCGCCTTGGAGACGATGCCGCGGGCCTGGCCCACGAGCTTGCCGGCGGCGGCCTTGGCCTGCGGGGGCAGGGCGCCGATCTCCCGGTTGGCGAGCGCCAGCGGCGAGGTGCCACCGGTGTGCGCCGTCTTCGCGTGGGCGAGCGCGTCGAGGTCGCCCGCGGCGGCGAAGGCGGCGAGCGCCTCGTCCCGCATGCGCTCGATCTCTTCCGGTTTCAAGGCCTCGACCTCGACCGGGTCGTACGACTTATTGGGTGCGGACATCTCTTCCCGTGCTTCCGTTGGCTGGCTGGGCGGCCCCGCTCGACGTCAAGGGCGCAAACGTGCCAAAGGACGAGTCTAACGGGGCGCGGGGACGCGAATGAGCCCGTGGGCGGGCCGCGCGGCCACTGATCTCGTACGGTCTCGACTGCTGAGACGTCAGAGGAGGTGGGCCGGGGTGCCGACGGGCAGGATAAATCGGAACTCGGCCCCGCCACGGGGGCCACGTCCGACGGTGATGGTGCCGCCGTGGGCCTCGACGACGCCCTTGACGATGTAGAGGCCGAGGCCGGTGCCGCCGCGCTTGCTGCCCCGCCAGAAGCGGGTGAAGACGCGGCTCATCGACGCTTCGGGGATGCCGGGCCCCTCGTCGCTCACGGTGACCTCCGTCCCCTCTTCCCCGTCGTCGCCCAGCGTGGTGGGTGCCACCTCGATGGTGACGGTTCCCTCGCCGTGGCGCACCGCATTTTCGAGGAGGTTCCCGAGGATCTGGTCGATCTTGTCGGGGTCGGCCCAGAGCGCGGGCAGCCCCGGCCTGATCCGTACGAAGAAACGGTCCGGGGACTGGCCGCCGGTGGTGTGCCCCTGGATGTGCCGGCCGACGGCGGCGGCGATGTCGACGGGCTGGCGGCGCACTTCGAGGCGGCCGGAGTCGATCCGGGAGATGTCGAGGAGTTCGGCGATGAGCCGCTTGATGCGGCCCGCGTCGGCGTCGACGGTCTCCAGCATGAGCCGCTTCTGCTCGTCGTTGAACCGCTCCCACTTGTCGAGGAGGGTGGCGGTGAAGCCCTTCACCGAGGTGAGCGGGGAGCGCAGTTCGTGGGCGACGGTGGCGATCAGCTCGGCGTGGCTGCGCTCGGTGCGGCGGCGCGCCTCGGTGCCGCGCAGGGAGACCACGACCCGGCGGACGGGGCCCGTGGGGTGCTCGCGGACGTACCGGGCGGAGACGAGGACCTCGCGGCCGCCGGGGAGCAGCAGGTTGCGCTCGGGCTGGCCGCGGCGGGTGGAGAGCCCGCCGTACGGGTCGGTCAGCGCCCACCAGCGGCGTCCCTTGAGGTCCTCGAGGGGCAGCGCCTCGTCGAGGGGGAGGCCGAGGGCCCGGTCGTCGGGGACGGCGGTGATGCGGCGGGCGGCGGCGTTGAAGCAGACGACGCGGCCGGTCTCGTCGGCGATGACGAGACCGTCGGGCAGGTCGTCGGGGTCGAGGCCGGCGAAACCGGCGGCCGCCGTGGCGCCGGGCGGTTCCGGCGCGCTTTCGGACGGCTTCGGGGCGTGCGGCGCGGCGCTCCGTGCCTGTGCGGGACTGTCCGTGTCGACCGTCATCCCCGTACCCCACCCCTCCGTGCAGTGCAGTGGGCCCCCGAGTGCGTCACTCTACTGGGCGGAGCGGGCGGAATGGACCCCTCAGGCGGAGGTTCGGGGGCGCTGGGCGCGGGCGGAGGCGTACAGGCAGACCGCGGCGGCGGTGGCGAGGTTGAGGCTCTCGGCCTTGCCGTGGATCGGGACGCGGACGACGGCGTCGGCGAGCGCCCGGGTCTCCTCGGGCAGCCCCCAGGCCTCGTTGCCGAAGATCCAGGCGGTGGGTCCGCCCATGGTGCCGGCGTCGAGCTCGTCGTCGAGGTCGTCCTGGCCGGCCCCGTCGGCGGCGAGGATCCGTACGCCCGCGCCCTTGAGTCCGGCGACGGCCTGCTCGACGGGGACGCCGACGGCCACCGGCAGGTGGAAGAGGGAACCGACGGAGGCGCGGACGGACTTGGGGTTGTAGAGGTCGACGGAGGCGTCGGTGAGGACGACGGCGTCGGCGCCGGCCGCGTCGGCGCAGCGCAGCACGGTGCCGGCGTTCCCGGGGTCGCGGACGTGCGCGAGGACGGCGACCAGCTTGGGCCGGGCGGCGATGATGTCCTCGAACGGCGAGTCGAGGAAGCGGCAGACGCCGACGAGGCCCTGCGGGGTGACGGTCTGGGAGACCTCGGCGAGGACGGCGTCGGAGGCGAAGTGGACGCGGGCGCCGGCGGCGCGGGCGGCGTCGACGATCGCGTCGTAGCGCTCGGCGGCCTCGACGGTGGTGAACAGCTCGACGAGGGTGGGCTCTCCGCCGGCGCCCCGGTGCTCGACGGCCTCGCGGACGGCCTGCGGGCCCTCGGCGATGAAGAGGCGGTCCTTGCCCCGGAAGTTGCGCTTGGCGAGCCGCCGGGCGGCGACGACGCGCGGGGAACGCGGGGAGATCAGCTCGGGGGTGACCATGGGGTGCGGCGGTTCTCTCTTCGGGGCCGGGGGACGCGGAGGGGCCGGGTGCTACGGGTTTTCGGGGGCCGACGCACCCGGACCCGCAGGCGCGAGCGCGCTGCGGGTCCGGGCGGAAGTACTGCGGGCCTGGAAGATCAGGCGGCGGCCTTCGGGGCGTTGACGTCGGCCGGGAGGGCCTTCTGCGCAACCTCGACCAGCGCGGCGAACGCGTTGATGTCGTTGACGGCCAGCTCGGCGAGGATCTTGCGGTCCACCTCGATGTTGGCGGCCTTCAGACCCTGGATGAGGCGGTTGTACGTCATGCCGTTCTGGCGGGCAGCGGCGTTGATGCGCTGGATCCACAGCTGACGGAAGTCGCCCTTGCGCTTCTTGCGGTCGTTGTAGTTGTAGACCAGCGAGTGGGTGACCTGCTCCTTGGCCTTGCGGTACAGGCGCGAACGCTGACCGCGGTAGCCGGAGGCCTGCTCGAGGATCGCCCGGCGCTTCTTGTGGGCGTTGACTGCCCGCTTGACGCGTGCCACTTCTTAACTCCTTGTAGCGGGGTCGTGGTGGTCCTCACACGACCCGAAAAACGGATGGGTCCCGGACGGTGCCGGATGCCCTCGTCGCCGAGGGCGGGAGATCAGATCAGATGCCCAGCATCTTCTTGATCTTGGCGGAGTCACCCGGGGCCATCTCGGCGTTGCCGGTGAGGCGACGCGTCAGCTTGGACGACTTGTGCTCGAGCAGGTGGCGCTTACCGGCGCGCTCGCGCAGGATCTTGCCGGAGCCGGTGACCTTGAAGCGCTTCTTGGCACCGGAGTGCGTCTTGTTCTTCGGCATAGCGCCGTTCTCTCCTCGTCAGTGGCGCTCCCCCCGGTGCGGGCACCGGTCGACCGGGAGCGTCATTCTTCGATTGGGTGGGACCGGACGGAATCCGGGGGCTGCCGGGAGGCAGCCCCCGAGGATCACGCCTCGGCGTTCTCGGCCGGGGTCTCGGTCGAGGTCTCCTCGGCAGCGGCGGCGGGGGCCTCGGACGAACCGCCCTGGCGCTCCGCCTTGCGCGCGGCCTGGGCCTCGCGAGCCTCGGCCATGGCCTCGGTCTTCTTCTTGTGCGGACCGAGAACCATGATCATGTTCCGGCCGTCCTGCTTCGGGTTGGACTCGATGAATCCAAGCTCCTGGACGTCCTCGGCGAGGCGCTGCAGAAGTCGGTAACCGAGCTCCGGGCGGGACTGCTCACGACCACGGAACATGATCGTGATCTTGACCTTGTCGCCCTGCTTGAGGAACCGGACGACGTGACCCTTCTTGGTGTCATAGTCGTGCGGGTCGATCTTCGGCCGGAGCTTCATCTCCTTGATGACCGTGTGCGCCTGGTTCTTGCGCGCCTCACGGGCCTTCATGGCCGACTCGTACTTGAACTTCCCGTAGTCCATGAGCTTGCACACGGGCGGGCGGGCGTTCGCCGCGACCTCGACCAGGTCGAGGTCGTACTCCTGCGCGAGCTCCAGGGCCTTGGCAAGGGGGACGATGCCCACCTGCTCGCCGCTGGGGCCGACAAGACGCACCTCGGGAACGCGAATCCGCTCGTTGATGCGGGGCTCGGCGCTGATGGATCCTCCTCGGTAGCACCACGCGACCGCCTTGGCGGACGGACACGTCACGTGAAACAGTTGAGACCAACCGGGCCGGTACATGAAAAATGCCCCGGACGGTACACAGGCGGGGCTCCACGGAAAACCGGAGCACCACCACGGTGAACCGCGGGGCGCGCATCGGGCGGCTCCATCGTCCGTACGGAACGATGGGCGCCACCTGACCGGTGACCCGCCACCCGCGAGGGTGGTCAGGTGGGAGTACGGAGCCTCCACTTGTGGGCCGGACACAGAGGTGTCCAGCCGGTCGTTACACAAGGTTAGCAGGACCCGGCGGTCGGCGCGAACCGTACGTCCGCTTATCGTGTGGGCATGAGCGAGACGCCCCAGAACGAGTCCACGGACACCCCCGACTTCGAATCCATGACCCGCGACATCGCGGAGGTCCCGGCGGTCGAGGTGATCGTGACGGTCGCCGTCAACCTGATGAGCGCCGCCGCGGTGAAGCTCGGGCTCACCGAGGAGGGCGAGAAGCACAAGGACCTCGACGAGGCGCGCAAGCTGATCCACGCGCTCGCGGGCCTCCTGGACGCCGGCGCGACGGAGGTCTCCTCCTTCCACGCGGCTCCCCTGCGGGACGGCCTGAAGTCCCTCCAGCTCGCCTTCCGCGAGGCGTCCCTGATCCCGGACGAGCCGGGCCAGGGACCGGGCGAGAAGTACACGGGGCCGGTGTACGGCTAGGAGCCGATCGGGCCCGCCAGGGCCGCGGGGGTACGGGGGTCGCCCCCCGGAAGAGAACAGCCACCGGACCGGTGTACGGCTAGAAGTGGTTACTGCTTTACGTAGAAGGGCTCGCCCGGAGGCGTGGCCGAGGCCGGCAGGAGTGCCAGGTCGAGGCCCCGCACCAGGCGGGCCCTCAGTGTTTCGTCGGCGGCCAGGGCGCGGGCCACGCGCTGGGCGGCCTCCGCCGGAGCGGCGTCGGCGTCGAGGACCAGGGCGACGGTGCCGTCGGCGGTGCCGGGCCCCAGGTGGGCGCGGAGCACCGCGGGCTCGGCGGCGACGACGGCGCGCACGGCGTCCCGTACGGCCGGGTCGTCGAGCGGGTCGGCGCTGGAGCGGCCCTCGGCGAGGGCGAGCAGCGCGGAGCCGGCCACCTGGTACGGCACGGGTCCCGCCAGGTCCAGGACCAGGGTGTCGGCCTTCTCGTGGACGAGCGCGGCGAGCGCCTGCTGGAGGGGAACGGCCACGGGACGGGCCTGCGGGTCCCAGAGGGCGAGCGAGGCGATCGAGGTGAAGGCCGGCAGGGCCCGCCGGTCGCCGGCCGTGAGGGTGGGGACGGCCATGTCGCTCGTCTTCTCCTGCTTGAGGCCCGTCTCGGGGTCGATCTCGACCTCGCCGAGGACGGCGACGACGGGGACGAGCAGCCGGGCCCCCTTCAGGGCTTCGAGGACGGGTCCGTGGGCGGTCCGGTCCTCCGCCCAGGCCGCGAGGGCCGCGGCGAGCCGCGGGTCGGCGGTGCCGTCGTCTTCGGAGAAACCGGGGTCCGGGATGTTCTTGAGCGCCACGCACCGAGCCTAACGGCCGGGCCGGAGCCGCCGGACAACGGCCCTGGGGCCTGTCCGGCGGATCAGGGTCGGACAGGCCCTAGTGCGTCCGGTGGGCGCGTCGGAGTATCACGGCGGTGAGGAGCAGCAGGGCGCCGAGTCCGCCGGCGGCGGGGGCGAGCAGGCCGAGCGGGCGGCTCTCCTCGGCAGCGGGGACGGGACCGGGCCCGAAGTACCGGCCCTGGTAGCCGGTGGCGGCGCTCTTGAGGTCGCCGCCCTTCACCCGGCCCCCGGCGGCGATCGCGGCGGCCGGGTCGACGATCCCGTACCCCTTGGCGTCGCTGCGTCCGCCCTTCGGCCGGTTGCGGGCGGTGTCGATGAGGAGCCGCTTGACCTGGGCGGGGGTGAGGTCGGGGTGCGCGGCGCGGACGAGGGCGACGGCGCCGGAGACGAACGCGGAGGCGGCGCTGGTGCCCCAGCCCTCGTAGTAGCGGTGGTCGGGGTCGGCGATGACGATGTCGTCGCCGGGGGCGCTGACGGTGGCGTACCAGCGGCGGGTGGAGAAGGCGGCGTGGGTGCCGTAGCGGTCGACGGCGGCGACGGCGATGACGCCGGGGTAGGCCGCGGGGTACGAGATGTGGTCGCCCTTCTCGCCGCCGTTGCCGGCGGAGGCGACGACGGAGACGCCCTTGGCGAGGGCGTACTGGACGGCGGCGTCCTCGCCCGCGTCGGGGTGGGCGGACTTGGAGTCGTCTCCGAGGGAGAGGTTGATGACGTCGGCGCCGTGGTCGGCGGCCCAGCGGATGCCCTCGGCGAGGGCGGTGCCGCGGGTCTTGCGGGCCTTGTCGCGGGCCTTGTCGGTGGATTCCAGGATGACCCGTACGGGGAGGATCCGGACGTCGGGGGCGACGCCGAGGACGCCGTCCTCGCCGCCGGGGCCGTGGCCGTGCCCGGCGATGATGCCGGCCATGGCGGTGCCGTGCCGGGCCCAGGCGCGGTCGCCCTTCGAGGCTCCGAAGCCGACGAGGTCGCGTCCGGCGAGGACCGAACCCGCGAGGTCCGGGTGGTCGGCGTCGACGCCGGTGTCGAGGACGGCGACGGTGATGCCGTGCCCCTTCGTCGTACGCCAGGCCTCCGTGGTGTGGAGGGCTTCGAGGCCCCACTGGCGGGCCCGGATGGTGTCGGCGTGCGCGGGGGCGGTGGTGGCGGGGAGGACGGAGAAGGCGGCGGCGAGCAGCGCGACCGCGCCGCCGCGGGTCCGGCGGTGGGTGGGTCGGATCACCGGGCGTTCTCCTTGGCGGCCGTCGTGGCGGCCGTGCGCAGCAGTCGTACGAGGCGTTCGGTGATGCCCTTGGCCTCGTGGCCGAGGCCGGACTGGGCGGTGGCGTCGGTACGGTTCGCGGCCATGGCCCGGTCGGCGGGGACGGGGCCGCCGTCGACGGTCCGGCCGTCGGCGAAGCCGGAGACGGCGGTGACGACGACGGGGAGGTCGGCGGGGGCGTTCAGCCACCAGGCGGCGCGCTGCGGGGCGCCGAAGCGGGCGGCGACGGTGCCGGGTCCGGCGAGGGCCGGGGGGACGTCGGCGCCGAGGCGGGTGGTGAGGCCCTGACCGAGGGTGCGCTGAGTGGCCGCATCGGCCTGGGTGAAGACGAGGCCGACGGTGAGGACGCTGCTGGTGGTGGCGTCGGTGTAGGTGGCGCGCAGGACGCGTTCGCAGCCGAGCGGCTGGACGGTGGCGAGGAGGCCCTTGGCGAGGACGGCGGGGGTGCAGGCGGCGTCCGGGGCGACGACGATCCGGGTCCAGGTGCGGTCGGCGCCGCCGGGGCCGGCGCCGGGGCCGGCGAGGGTGCGGGGGAAGAGGGCGTCGACGGGAGCGTTGTGCCAGAGGTCCTTCGCCTCCGCGTACCCGACGGGTTCGGCGGGCTTCCCGGGCTCGGCGGCGGCCAGCCACACCCCGGCGAGGGCCCCGCCGATGAGCCCGAACCCGAGCACGGCACAGACGGCGACGGCGACGGTCCGCCCGGTACGCCGCTCCCGCACGGGCCGCAGCCGCGTGGTGACCTCGACGGGCGCCTCGGGCGGCAGCGCGCCGGGACCGGAGGAGTGGCCGTACGGGGGGAGGTGCGGCGGCTGCGAGGACGCGGGGGCGGGTACGGGCCGGGCGGGTACGGCGGAACGCCCTGCGGCGGCAGCTGCGGGCCGGGCAGGGCCACCCGTCGGCCGGGCAGGGGCAGCTTCGGGCCTGCCGCCGGCGTCCGGTCGTCCGGCAGGTCCGGCCGCCGGCCTGAGGGAGCCGCCCGTCGGCTCGTCATGGGCGGCCGCGGGCCAGGCGGGGGCAGCCGCGGGTCGTGTGGGGGCGTCCGTGGGCCCTGCGGGGGCCGTCGGCCGGGCGGGAACGACCATCGCCCCGGCGGGGGCCGTCGTGGGCCGGGCCGGGGTGGACGGCACGGCCGTCGACCCAGGCGGCACGAGGGCGGCCGGGACGGGGGGTGCGGCCGCAGGCCGGACCGGGGTGGACGTCGTGGCCGCCGGAGTGGAGCGTGTGGTCGGCGGGCCGGGCCGCGTCGGCGGTGGGGTCGTCGGGGTGATCGGGCGGAGGCGGGTCGTCGTCTCCACTGCGGGGGTGTCCGCCGGCAGCAGGGCGTCCGTGATGCGGGAGGCCGTGGGGCGATGCTCGCCGGTCATCCCCGTCTCCCCGCTCGTGTCGACAATGCCCGCCACTCTACGGGCTGTTCCCCCACCCGCGGGAACCCAGGGGCTACCCACCCGTAAACCTGTCTGGCAAGCTCGGGCCATGACTCCCCGTGCCGCCGACCGGGCCCGCTACGACCGGGCCACCGCTCACCTCGACGCGCCCGTGGCGATCGTCGACCTGGAGGCCTTCGACGCCAACGCGGCGGACCTCGTGCGCCGGGCCGGAGGCAAGCCGATCCGGGTGGCGAGCAAGTCCGTGCGGTGCCGGGCGCTGCTCGAACGGGTCCTCGCGCGGGACGGGTTCGCCGGGATCATGTCGTTCACGCTCGACGAGTCGCTGTGGCTGGCGCGGGCCGGGTTCGAGGACGTGCTGCTCGCGTACCCCTCCGCCGACCGTGTCGGGTTCGGGGAGCTCGTGCGCGATCCGAAGCTCGCCGCCGCCGTCACCGTGATGGTCGACGACGTGGCGCAGCTCGATCTGATCGACGCCGCCCGCGCGGGCGGCACGGAGGAGGTGCGGGTCTGTCTGGAGCTGGACACCGCGCTCCATCTGTTCGGCGGGCGGGTACGGGTCGGGGCGCGGCGCTCCCCGCTGAGGGAGCCCGCCCAGCTGGCCGAGCTGGCCCGTTCCGTCGTGCGGCGCCCCGGTTTCCGGCTCGTCGGGATCATGGCGTACGAGGGGCACGTCGCCGGCGTCGGGGACTCGGTCGCCGGTCGGCCGCTCAGGTCGCGGGCGATCCGGCTGATGCAGTCCGCCGCCCGCAAGGAGCTCGCGGAGCGCCGCGCCGCCGTGGTGCGGGCCGTCCGGGCGGTCGCGCCGGATCTGGAGTTCGTGAACGGCGGCGGCACCGGGAGCGTGCAGCACACGGCCGCCGAGGACGCGGTGACCGAGATCGCGGCGGGTTCGGGCCTCTTCGTGCCGCGTCTCTTCGACAACTACACGTCCTTCAGCGGCCGCCCCGCCGCGCTCTTCGCGCAGCCGGTGGTCCGCCGCCCGGGCGTGGGCGTGGTGACGGTGCTCGGCGGCGGTTACCCGGCGTCGGGTGCCGCGGGCCCGGACCGGCTGCCCGTCCCGTACCTGCCGGAGGGGCTCCGCTACGACCCGCAGGAGGGTCCCGGCGAGGTGCAGACCCCGCTGCTCGGCTCCCCCGCCGACGATCTGCGGATCGGCGACAAGGTCTGGTTCCGGCACGCGAAGGCCGGGGAGCTGTGCGAGCGGTTCGAGAACCTGCACCTGGTCGAGGGGGACCGCGTCACCGCCACCGTGCCCACGTATCGGGGCGAGGGCATGACCTTCCTCTAGGAACCGTCAGAAGACCGTGTCCAGCTGGTCCGGGACGATGCTGCCGTCGGCGCGCCGGACCGGCTGGGCCGTGCCGTCGCTCGCCGTGTAGCCGGTGGTCGAGCAGGGGTACGCGCTCGTCCTCTGCTTCTTCGGCTCGATGAACATGGGGTTCACGAGCCAGCGGCCGTCGCCGTTCTCGTACGCCCGGCACATGAGCTCGTTCTTGTTGCGGTTGAGGACGAGGCGCAGCCCGGTGGCGTCCCGCAGGAAGGAGATGTCGGTGTCGGAGTCGCCGGCGGCGAAGACCTGGCGGCGGGCGGCGGGCTGGACGCGCTCGGCGGCGGGGCCGCGGACGCCGAAGATCTCCTGGTTGACGAAGCAGCGCTTGCCGTCGATGTAGGTGATCATCGCGTCCTCGCCGTCCCGGACGCCACCGCAGCCCTTGAGGTGGCTGGTGAGGCGGCCGTGGTCGGTGGTGTTGCGGATGCCGACGGCGTGGGAGGGGTCGACGCCGACGCCCTTTGCCCAGACGTCGACGACGGGCTCGGGCGAGGCGGAGACGATCCAGACGTCGAAGCCGCCGTCCTGGAGGGTGCGGATCAGGTCCCGCTGCTGGTCGTAGTAACGGACCCAGCCGGTGACCTTCGCGGTGCCGACCTGCTGGGTGGCGCCCTGCGGGGCGGCGAGGTTCTCGGCGCGGGCGGCGGCCGCGAAGGAGGCGGCCTGGCGGGTGGTCCAGCCGTGCAGGAGCTGGGCGAGCCAGGCGTACTGGGGCTCCATGCGGCGGTGGTCGTAGCCGGTGAAGGCCGTGCGGCCCGTGGTCGTGGCGCCGTTCCCGTACACCGCGAGCAGTTCGTCGGCGCAGGCCGTGTCGGTGGATGTGGGGAGGGTGCCGACGCCGGTGGGGCAGACCTCTGCGAGGGCGGTCGCGGCCTCGGGGGTGAGGTAGCGGCTGGTGGTGGACCAGTCGCCGTCCTTCGGGGGCCGGACGCGGTCGTTGCGCAGGAGCCAGTAGAAGGTGGCGTCGCCGACGTCGTTCTTGATGACGGTGTTGTCCCAGTCGAAGACCGCGACGGGCTTCTCCCCACGAGGCCGCCCCTTGTCGGTGCAGTGGTCGGCGATCAGGGCGTCGATGCGGGCCTTGTTGTCGCCGTACCAGCCCTCGGAGACCTTCAGGGTGGGGCATGCGGCGGGCCCGGCCTCGGCGGAAGCCGTGGGGAGGAGACCGGTGGCGGCGAGGGCGAGGGCGGCCGCCGCGGCGGAGGTGCGGAGCTTCACGGGCGTTCTCCTGTCGGTACGTCGGTACGTCGGCGCGTCGGTACGCACGACAGCCGGGCGCCTTGCGACGCCCGGCTGTCGGGTGGGGGTGGGGAGGGGTGGCGGCGGCGAGGGCCTAGAGCGGGGTCACGTACGCCCCGGAGATGCCGCCGTCGACGAGGAAGTCGCTGGCGTTGACGAAGGAGGAGTCGTCGCTCGCGAGGAAGGCGACGGCGGCGGCGATCTCCTCGGCCTCGGCGAAGCGGCCGACGGGGATGTGGACGAGGCGGCGCGCGGCCCGCTCGGGGTCCTTGGCGAACAGCTCCTGGAGCAGCGGGGTGTTGACCGGCCCGGGGCAGAGGGCGTTGACGCGGATGCCCTCGCGGGCGAACTGGACGCCCAGCTCGCGGGACATGGCGAGGACGCCGCCCTTGGACGCGGTGTACGAGATCTGGCTGGTGGCCGCGCCCATGATGGCGACGAAGGAGGCGGTGTTGATGATGGAGCCCTTGCCCTGGCGGCGCATGTAGGGCAGCGCGGCCTTGCAGCAGAGGTAGACGGAGGTGAGGTTGACGTCCTGGACGCGCTTCCAGGCCTCCAGGCCGGTCTCCAGGATGGAGTCGTCGTCGGGGGGCGAGATGCCGGCGTTGTTGAAGGCGATGTCGACGGAGCCGTACGTGTCGAAGGCGGTCTTGAACAGCGCCTCGACCTGCTCGGGGTCGGTGACGTCGACCTGGACGAAGGTGCCGCCGACCTCCTCCGCGGCGGCCTTGCCGGCGGTCTCGTCGATGTCGGCGCAGACGACGTTGGCGCCCTCGGAGGCGAGGCGGCGGGCGGTGGCGAGGCCGATGCCGCTGCCGGCTCCGGTGATGACGGCGGTACGGCCGACGAGGCGGCGGCAGACGATCTCTTCGTTGGTCATGCGGTTCAGGCCTCCGTGCTGAGGAAGACGTTCTTGGTTTCGGTGAAGGCGGTCAGGGCGTCGGGGCCGAGTTCGCGGCCGAGGCCGGACTGCTGGTAGCCGCCGAACGGGGTCCAGTAGCGGACGCTGGAGTGGGAGTTGACGGAGAGGTTGCCGGCCCGGACTGCGCGGGAGGCGCGCAGGGCGCGGCCGACGTCACGGGTCCAGATCGAGCCGGACAGGCCGTACTCGGTGGCGTTGGCGAGGCGGATCGCGTCGGCCTCGTCCTCGAAGGGAAGGACGACGGCGACGGGGCCGAAGATCTCCTCGACGGCGCAGGGGGCGTTCTCGGCGACGCCGGTGAGGACGGTCGGCGGGAACCAGAAGCCGGGGCCCTCGGGCGCCTTGCCGCGGATACCTTCGAGGTCGTCGGTGACGTAGGAGCGGACCCGGTCGAGCTGGGCGCGGGAGATGAGCGGGCCCATCTGGGTGCGCTCGTCGGTCGGGTCGCCGACGACGATCTCCTCGATGGCGGGGGCGAGGAGCTCCAGGAAGCGGTCGTACGCGCTCCGCTGGACGAGGATGCGGGTGCGGGCGCAGCAGTCCTGGCCGCTGTTGTCGAGGAAGGACATGGGAGCCGCTGCCGCCGCGGCCTCCAGGTCCGCGTCGGCGAAGACGATGTTGGGGCTCTTGCCGCCGAGTTCGAGGGTGACCCGCTTCACCTGGCCGGCGCACTTCGCCATGATGCTCTTCCCCACCCGGGTGGAGCCGGTGAAGACGATCTTGGCGATGCCGGGGTGTTCGACGAGGGCGTTCCCGGCGACGGGTCCGGTGCCGGGGAGGACCTGGAAGAGGCCTTCGGGGAGGCCTGCCTCCAGGGCGAGTTCGGCGAGGCGGAGCGCGGTGAGCGGGGTCGTCTCGGCGGGCTTGAGGATCACGGCGTTGCCGGCGGCGAGGGCGGGTGCGGTGGCCCAGGCGGCGATCGGCATGGGGAAGTTCCAGGGGGCGATGACGCCGACGACCCCGAGCGGTTCGAGGATCGTGATGTCGAGGCCGCCGGCCACCGGGATCTGGCGGCCGTTGAGGCGCTCCACTCCCCCGGCGGCGAAGTCGAGCAGGTCGCGGACGTTGCCGGCCTCCCAGCGGGCGTTGCCGATGGTGTGGCCGGCCTCGGTGACCTCCAGGCGGGCCAGTTCCTCGATGTGGTCGTCGACGACGGCGGCGAAGCGGCGGAGCAGCCGGGCCCTGTCGGCGGGCGCGGCGGCGGCCCAGCCGCGCTGGGCGGCGCCGGCGCGGGCGACGGCGGCGTCGACGTCGGCGGGGGTGGCGGCGGGGACGGTGGCGACGAGTTCCTCTGTCGCCGGGTTCAGTACCTGGAGCAACTCTCTTCTCTCTTCTGTCACAGGCGTTCGAAGGAGCGGCGCAGCTCCCAGTCGGTCACCGCCGCGTCGAAGGCGTCGAGTTCGACGCGGGCCATGTTGCGGTAGTGGGCGACGACCTCGGCGCCGAAGGCCGCCTTGGCGATCTCGCTGGTCTCCCAGAGTTCGGCGGCCTCGCGCAGGGTGGTGGGGACGTGCGCGTACTCGGCGGTGTACGCGTTCCCGGTGCAGGGCGGGGGCAGTTCGAGGCGCTGCTCGATGCCGTACAGGCCTGCGGCGACCAGGCCCGCGACGGCGAGGTACGGGTTGACGTCGCCGCCGGGGAGGCGGTTCTCGAAGCGGGTGGAGCGGCCGTGGCCGACGACCCGGAGCGAGCAGGTGCGATTGTCGTGGCCCCAGGCGACAGCGGTGGGCGCGAAGGAGCCGGGCTGGAACCGCTTGTAGGAGTTGATGTTGGGGGCGTAGAGGAGGGAGAAGTCGCGGAGGGCGGCGAGCTGTCCGGCGAGGAAGTGCCGCATGGTCTCGGACATGCCGTGCTGGTCGTCCCCGGCCATCACGTTGTGTCCCTCGGCGTCCTGGAGGGAGAGGTGGATGTGACAGGAGTTGCCCTCGCGCTCGTTGTACTTCGCCATGAAGGTGAGCGAGTAGCCCTCCTGGGCGGCGATCTCCTTGGCGCCCGTCTTGTAGACGGCGTGCTGGTCGCAGGTGACGAGGGCCTCGTCGTACTTGAAGGCGATCTCGTGCTGGCCGGGGTTGCACTCGCCCTTGGCGGACTCGACGGTGAGTCCGGCGCCGGTCATCTCGTTGCGGATGCGGCGCAGGAGCGGTTCGATGCGTCCGGTACCGAGGACGGAGTAGTCGATGTTGTACTGGTTGGCGGGGGTGAGGCCGCGGTAGTTGGCGTCCCAGGCCTGCTCGTAGCTGTCCTTGAAGACGATGAACTCGAGCTCGGTGCCGACGTGTGCCGTGAGGCCGAGCTCCGCGAGACGCTCCAGCTGGCGGCGGAGGATCTGGCGGGGCGCGGCGACGACCGGGGTGCCGTCGGCCCAGGCGAGGTCGGCCGTCACCATGGCGGTGGCGTCGTTCCAGGGGAGGCGGCGGAGGGTGCTGAGGTCGGGATGCATGGCGAAGTCGCCGTAGCCGCGGTCCCAGGAGGACATCTCGTAGCCGTCGACGGTGTTCATCTCGGTGTCGACGGCGAGGAGGTAGTTGCAGCCCTCGGTGCCGTGACCGAGGACTTCGTCCAGGAAGAACGGTGCGGCGAACCTCTTGCCCTGGAGCCGTCCCTGCATGTCGGGGAAGGCCAGGACGACGGTGTCGATCTCGCCGCTCGCCACGAGGGCGCGGAGCTCCTCGACGGTGAGCGGGGGTGTGCGGTCTGCCACGGGATTGCTCCTCCTTCGGCCTGCCGGGAGCCATAAGGTATTGCGATAGACCATTGCTTGGGAAGTCCTGGAGAGAGGGAAACGAGAACGTGGCCAGTACGAGTGAACCGGCGGACCGGCTGACGCCCGTGCTGCGGCCGGTGCGGGCGGGCAACGGATTCGAGGAGGCCCTGGAGCAGATCCTCCAGGTGGTACGGCTCGGTCTGGTGCCCGGCGGGGAACGGCTGCCCGCCGAGCGGGAGCTCGCCGACCGGATGGGGATCAGCCGGGTGACCCTGCGCGAGGTCCTCAAGGTCCTCCAGGAGCAGGGGCTCGTGGAGAGCCGGCGGGGCAGGTACGGCGGCACGTTCGTGCTGCCCCGGACGCAGACGGCCGACGAGGACGAGCTGCGCCGCCGGATCGCCACGGTCGACATGGAGGACACCCTGCGCTTCCGTGAGGTCCTCGAGGTGGGGGCCGCCGGACTCTGCGCGGCCCACGGCCTCGACGCGGCGGGCGCCGAGCGGCTGCGGACGGCCGTGGCGGCGACCCATGACGCCCCGCTGGCCGATTACCGCCGCCAGGACACCCTGCTCCACCTCACGCTCGCGGAGCTCTCCGGCTCGCCGACGCTGACGGCCCAGTACGCCGCGGTGCGCGCGACGGTGAACGACCTGCTGGACTGCATCCCCCTGCTCGTACGCAATCTGGAGCACTCCCAGCACCAGCACACCGCCCTGGTGGAGGCGGTCCTGGACGGGGACGCGGACGCGGCGCGCGAGGTGATGCGGGAGCACTGCGCGGGCACGGCGGCGCTGCTGCGGGGCTTCCTGACGTGAGGCCCGCGCACCAGGGGTGCGTAACCCGAAAGTAACGCAGGGGGGTTGCGCTCCCCCGCCGGCCACCGCAAAGGTATGGATCCAATCCATTGGGCCCGTTGCGGGGAGCTGACGCTGCCATGACGCTGGAAGACATCACGCCGCCGAAGGACGATTACCTGGAACGCCGGGCCCTGCGCCGCGGCAGCGCCGGCTGGCTGCTGCTGACCGGCCTCGGCGTGGCGTACGTCGTGTCCGGGGACTTCTCCGGCTGGAACATCGGCCTGTCGAAGGGCGGTTTCGGCGGACTCGCCGTCGCCACCGTCCTGATGGGCGCGATGTACGCCTGTCTGGTCTTCGCGCTGGCCGAGCTCTCCGCCATCCTGCCCACCGCGGGCGGCGGCTACGGCTTCGCCCGCCGGGCGCTCGGCACCTGGGGCGGCTTCCTCACCGGCACCGCGATCCTCATCGAGTACATCCTCGCCCCGGCGGCGATCTCGATCTTCATCGGCGACTACGTGGAGTCGCTCGGGCTCTTCGGCCTGGAGTCGGGCTGGCCGGTCTACCTGGTCTGCTTCGCGCTCTTCATCGGCATCCACCTGTGGGGCGTGGGCGAGGCGCTGCGTTTCAGCCTGATCGTGACGGCGATCGCGGTCGCGGCCCTGATCGTCTTCGCGCTCGGTGCGTTCACCGACTTCCACGTGGACGGCCTGAACGACATCCCGGTCGACGGGGAGGCCTTCGGCTCGAACTCCTGGCTGCCGTTCGGCCTCCTCGGGATCTGGGCCGCGTTCCCCTTCGGCATGTGGTTCTTCCTCGGCGTCGAGGGCGTGCCGCTCGCCGCCGAGGAGGCGAAGGACCCGGTGCGGTCGATGCCGAGGGCGCTCTCGATCTCCATGGGGATCCTGGTGCTGCTCGCCGTCATGACCTTCTTCGCGACCACCGGGGCGCGCGGTGCGGCCGCCGTCCAGGAGGCCGGCAATCCGCTGGTCGTGGCGCTCCAGGGCGACGGGGAGCCGACCGCGCTCAGCCGCTTCGTGAACTACGCGGGCCTCGCGGGCCTGGTCGCCTCCTTCTTCTCCCTCATCTTCGCCGGCTCGCGCCAGCTGTTCGCCCTCTCCCGGGCCGGCTACCTGCCCCGCTTCCTCTCCCTCACGAGCCGCCGCAAGTCGCCCTACCTGGGACTCCTCATCCCGGGCGCCATCGGCTTCGCGCTCGCCGCCGGGACCGGGAACGGGGCGCGGATGCTGAACATCGCGGTCTTCGGCGCCACCATCTCGTACGCCCTGATGGCGCTCTCCCACATCGTCCTTCGCCGCCGCGAGCCGGGCCTGCACCGGCCGTACCGCACGCCCGGCGGGATCGCGACCTCCTCGGTGGCCTTCGTCCTGGCCCTCTCGGCCCTCGTCGCGACCTTCCTGGTGGACCGGACGGCGGCGTTCATGGCGCTCGGGGTGTACGTGATCGCCCTCGCCTACTTCGCGTTCTACAGTCGGCACCATCTGGTGGCCAAGGCGCCCGAGGAGGAGTTCGCGGCGCTCGCCGCGGCCGAGGCCGAACTCGCACGCGACTGACCCACCCGACTCTCCGCACCTCTGGAGGAAGTTCCGTGACCAAGCCGCTGATCGGCGTGACCACCTACCTGGACCAGGCCCGCTGGGGGGTGTGGGACATGACCGCCGCCCTGCTCCCCGCCCGGTACCCGCGGCTCGTCCGGGAGAGCGGAGGCCTCGCCGTCATGCTCCCGCCGGACGGGCCCGAGGCCGCGGCGGCGGTCGTGGCCCGGCTCGACGGTCTCGTCGTCGCCGGTGGGGCGGACGTCGAGCCCGTACGGTACGGGGCCGAGCCCGACCCCCGTACCGGCCCGCCGGCCCGCGCCCGGGACTCCTGGGAGCTGGCCCTGGTCGACGCGGCCCTGGCCTCCGGCACCCCGCTGCTCGGCATCTGCCGGGGCATGCAGCTCCTGAACGTGGCGCTCGGCGGCACGCTGATCCAGCACCTGGACGGGCACGTCGAGGCGGTCGGGGTGATCGGCCGGCACGCGGTGAAGCCGGTGCCGGGAACGCGGTACGCCTCGCTCGTGCCCGAGCTCACCGAGGTCCCGACCTACCACCACCAGGCCGTGGACCGCCTGGGCACGGGGCTCACGGCCTCGGCCCACGCGGAGGACGGCACGGTGGAGGCGGTGGAGACGGACGGCCCGGGATGGGTCCTCGGGGTGCAGTGGCACCCGGAGATGGGCGAGGACCTGCGCGTGATGCGGGGCCTGGTGGAGGCGGCGGCCCGATAGCCCCGGGCGAAGGGGAAGGGGAAAGGGAAAGGGTGCGGGGCGGCCGGGGTGGGCATCCGGCCGCCCCGCGGTTCGGGGGCTGAGCTCGGAGGAGGCGCTGATCACCGCCTCCTCCGAGCTCGGGGCGTGAGGGGGGACCGCACCGCCCTCACGGCTCAGGGGGCAGGGGCGGTGACCGCCGCCCCGCCGATCAGCTGCTCGTCGCCGCCACCGCGCGGCGGCCGGTGATCGCGTACAGGCCCGCGGCGACGATCATGCCGACCGGCAGGGAGAGGTCGACGCCGCCGAGCGCCGTGGCGACCGGGCCGGTGTAGACGGTGTTGACGCAGAGGGCGGCCGCGGCCACGCCCACGAGCAGGGAGAGGGCGCCCGCCCAGTTGACGCCGCCGGTGAACCAGAAAGGGCTGCCGGGGGTCTCGTCCGAGAGCGTGCGGCCGTCGTACCGGTTCCGGCGCAGGACGATGTCGGCGGCGTACACGGCCATGAGGGGGCCGATCAGGACGGTGATCACCTGGAGGGCGTTGCTGACGGTGTCCAGGAAGTTGGACACGAGCAGGCCGTAGAGGGTGAGCGCGACCGCGACGGTGCCGTCGAAGAGGACGCTGACGGTGCGCCGGATGCGCATGCCGACGGCCTGGAGGGCGAGTCCGGCGCTGTACGCGGTCAGGGCGTTGATGGAGATCGTGCCGAGGACCAGGGCGAGCAGGAAGATCGGCACGAACCAACCCGGCAGGATCCCCTGGAGCGCGTTCTGGGGGTCGGTCATGTCGACGGCCGTGGCCGCGAAGGCGCCGAGCGAACAGACGACGACGCTGGGCACGAAGGCGCCGAGCGCGGTCCAGCCGACGATCGCCCTCTTCGAGGCCGTACGGGGCAGGTAGCGGGAGAAGTCGGCGCTCGTGGTGTACGAGAGCGGGCCCGAAGCGATCATCGTGGTGCCCGCGATCAGCAGGGCCCAGAGCTCGGCGCCACTGGCCGGCTCGGCGGGCGCGTACGAGAAGTCGGCGTGGCGGAAGACCGCGAGGGCGACGACGGTGAAGGCACCCGCCAGGGCCAGGGTGATCGGCAGGTACAGCTTGATGATCAGGGCGTGGCCGTAGACGCTGATCGCGAGGGTGAGCGCGGCGATGACGACGACGACCGCCACCTTGACGGGGACGTTCGCGGTGATGCCGGCCTTCTCGACGAGCGCGAAGGCGGCGGTCGCGGCGGCGGCGAGGTTGAGCGCGAAGTAGCAGACGGAGACCAGCCAGCCGCCGATCGCGTTGTTCACCCGGTTGCCCATGACGCCGTACAGCGCGCGGGTGATCACCTCGCTCGGCGCGCCCGCGGCCGGCCCCGAGACGGCGAGGAGCCCGGTCAGCACCCAGAAGAGATTGCCCACCACGATCACGCCGACGGCCTGCCAGAGGCTCAGGCCCATCAGAACGAGGGCGCCGCCGATGACGAGGCTCAGGTAGTTGACGTTCGCGGCGGCCCAGACGGAGAACAGCTCACGGGGATGCCCGTGGCGCTCGGTGTCGGGAATGTGGTCGATGCCGTGCGCCTCGATGCGTCCCGGGCGGTCGGAGACCGGCGGCGTGACCTCGGCGCGGGCGGCGCCGTGGTCGGGAATCGTGGAAGCCATGCGGCCCTCCGGATGCGTGTCGTGCCCACCTGGTTGCTTATTGGTCGCACACTCAATAGCATCGCCGGTATGCCGTCAAGCGTCCAGCGCAAGAGAATTCGGAAAACTCCCGAAGCCCGTAGGGCGGAGATCGTGGAGACCGCGGCCCGGGTCGCCCTGACCGAGGGCCTGGAGTGCGTCACGCTCCGGCGCATCGCCGACGAACTCGCCGTACGCCCCGGTCTGATCAGCCACTACTTCCCGTCGGCGGAGGACCTGGTGGCCGAGGCGTTCAGCGTCGCCGCCACCGGCGAGCTCGACGCCCTGCTGCCCGCCGACCGCCCCGACGGGACCCCCACGCAGTACCTCGCGCGCTACTTCGCCCTCTCGGCCGGAGAGGCGTACGACGACATCAGCCGCCTGTGGATCAACGCCCGGCACCTCAGCCGCTACCGGCCCGTGCTCCGCGAGCGGGTCGCCGAACAGGAGCTCGCCTCCGACGACCGCCTCGAAGGACTCATCCGCGAGGGCGTCGAGCGGGGCGAGTTCCGGACGGAGGACCCGCGCGCGGCGGCCATCCAGATCCTGGTGGTCCTCGACGGCCTCGGCGCCCACGCCAACACCGACCGGAGCAACCGCCCGGAGGCGGTGACGCGGATGGCGGTGACGACGGCGGAACGGGAACTCGGCCTACCGCACGGAGCCTTGACCGACGTACGGCTGCCGGGGGAACCGACCGAGCCACGCTGACGAACGGAGACCACCGCGGTCTCGTAGGCGAACGATGCCGTCGGCCGACGCCGGGCTGCCTCCGTCGGTGAGCGGTGTCTGCCGCCGCCGGCCACGCCGCCCACCGGCCTCACGCCACCGGTCACCCGCCCACCGGCCTCACGCCACCGACCCGTCACCCGTCACCCGCCCACCGGCCTCGCCCCCACCCTCCGCCCCTCGACCACCTCTCGCACTTCTCCTGGAGCCACCGTGCGCACCCGACTCCTCCTGCTCTCCGCCCGTCTGCTCGACCCCGGCACGGGGGCGTTCCTGTCGGAGACCGCGCTCGCCGTCTCCGACGACGGCCGGATCTCCGCCCTGGGCGACGACCGCGAGATCCGGACGCTGGCCGGTCCGGCGACCACCGTCGTCGACCTCAAGGGGGCCGTCGTCACCCCCGGCCTCGTCGACGGCCACCTGCACCCGGTGTCCGGCGCCGAACTCACGCACGGACTCGACCTGTCGTACTGCGCCGACCTCGACGACGTACGGGAGGCCCTGGCACGCGAGGTGCGGACCCTCGACCGCGGCCAGTGGCTGTTCGGCTGGGGTCTGGACCCGAACGTCTTCGGCGACCGGCCCGTCGGCACCGCGCCGTTCGACGCCGTGCTCGACGGCGTGCCGGCCTTCCTGCTGCTCTTCGACGCCCACTCGGCGCTGGCCAGCCGCCGGGCCCTCGAGCTCGCCGGGGTCGACGGCCCCCGCACCTTCGACCAGGCCTCGGCCGAGGTCGTCTGCGACGCCGACGGGCGCCCGACAGGGCTGCTCCAGGAGGACGCCGCCTGCGAGCTGGTCGAGCGGGTCGCGCCCAGGCCGACGCGCGAGGAGAGCCGGGAGCGGCTCGCGGCGGCGCTGCGGTCGATGGCGGCGGCGGGCCTCACCGGCGGGCACGCCATGGACGCCAACGGCGACAGCCTCGCCCTGTACGGGGAGCTCGACGGGGCCGGTGAGCTGCCGCTGCGGCTCCGGGTCGCGCCCTGGTGCCAGCCGGGGACCGACGAGGCCGGGGTACGGGAACTGATCGACCTCCAGGGCACGGGCGGCGAGCTGTGGCAGGTCGCGGGCGTGAAGCTGTTCATGGACGGGACGATCGACAACGGCACGGCGTGGCTGGAACGCCCGGACTGTCACGGCGAGTCCACGCACGCGTTCTGGCCGGACCCCGAGGCGTACACCCGGATCATCGGGGAGCTGCACCGGGCGGGCGTGGCCACCGCGACGCACGCGATCGGCGACGCGGCGGTACGGCACGTGCTCGACTCCGTCGAGAAGGCACGGACCGACGGGAACGCCGAGGTGCGGCACCGGGTCGAGCACATCGAGACGGTGCCGGACGACACGCTGCGCCGTTTCGCGGAGCTGGGCGTCCTGGCGTCCATGCAGCCCACGCACTGCTGCGACTTCACGCGCGCCGACCACACGGACAACTGGTCGCGGCGGCTCGGCGAGGAGCGCGCCGCGCGCGCGTGGCGCTGCCGGGACCTGTCGGACTCGGGTGCCGCCGTGGTCCTCGGCTCCGACTGGCCGATCGCGCCGTTCCCGCCGCTCGGCGTGATGGCCGGGGCCCGGCACCGGCGCCCGACCCGTGACCTCGGCCAGGCGCCGCACGGCCCGGAGCAGGCACTCACGCCGCTGGAGGCGCTGCGGGGCATGACGACGGTGCCGGCGTACGCGGCGGGCGAGGAGCGTGTGGCGGGTCGCCTGGCCGTCGGCCACCGCGGCGATCTGACGGTGCTGGCGGCGGATCCGCTGACGACGCCGTCGACGGAGCTCCCGGAGGTTCCGGTGCGCCTGACGACGGTGGCGGGCCGGGTGACGTTCCGCGCGACGGACCTCTGACGGGCCCCGCCCGTCGTGGGCGGCCGCTCGGGGCGGTGCCCCCGCCGCCCCCGTTGTGGGCAATCGTTCCGCTGGGGCAGTGCCCACCCGCACGGACGGTGCCGCCCCCGTTGTGGGCAATCGTTCCGCTGGGGCGGAACGGGTGGGCACAACGGACCCGCGCCCTGCCGGCGCCCGAGGCTTCCGCGCCTGAACCCGCACCGGCAGCGCGCCGCGGCGGTGGTGCGGGTCCAGGCTCGGAACGCGGAGGCGCCGCTGAAGGGCGCCGTCCCGTGTGCCCACCCGTCCCGCCCCAGCGGGACGATTGCCCACACGGCGGGTGGGCGACGCCCGCCCGAGCGCGGGGCCACACGGCAGGCGTCGAAGGGCACCGCCCAGCACGGGCGCGGGCCCCACACGGCAGCGGGTGCGGGCCCACACGGCGGTGGGCAACGCCCAGCCGGGTGCGGGCACCACGCGGGCGCGGGGCGAAGGCCCAGCAGGGCGCGGGGCGCACGGCCGCGGGCCCGCACGGCGGGGGGCGCCGGTCTGCCGGGTGCGGGCCGGTCAGCCTCGGGTCAGTGACAGCAGGTCACGCGCCGGGCCCGTAGGCCGGTGCCCCGCCGGCCAGACCGCGCGGAGGTCGCGCCGGAGGAGGACCCCCTCCACCGGGATGGCGACCAGGCGGCGCGACGCCAGTTCCTCCGTGATCGCCAGCTCGCTGAGGACGGCCGGCCCAGCCCCGCTCACCGCCGCCGCCTTCACCGCGGTCGTGGAGGCGAGTTCGAGGAGCGGCTGCGCGAGGCCGCCGTGCGCGGAGAGCGCCGCGTCCAGGACCTGCCGGGTGCCCGAGCCGCGTTCCCGCAGGACCAGCGGGGTCGCGGCCAGCTCCGCCGGGTCGAGCGGGCGCCGTCGCCGGGCCCACGGATGCGAGGGCGCGGCGACGAGCGCGAGCCGGTCGTGCGCGACGACGACCCCGTCGAGGCCGTCCGGCACGGCGAGCCCTTCGACGAAGCCGACGTCGGCCTCGCCCGCGAAGAGGCGTTCCGCGACGGCCGCCGAGTTCCCGGCCTGGAGCGACACGGCGGTGTCGGGCCGCTCGGCGCGCAGCGCGATGAGCCAGCCCGGCAGCAGGTACTCGGCGATCGTCATGGACGCGGCCACCCGCAGCCGCGAGTCCCGTCGCCCGCGCAGGGCCTGCGCGCCCGCGTCGAAGGCTTCCGCGGCCTCCACGATCCGCCGCGCCCAGTCGGTGACGAGGGCGCCCGCGTCGGTGAGCCGGGAGCCGCGCGGCGAGCGGTCGAGGAGGGCGACGCCGAGCTGGCGTTCCATGGAGCGGATGCGGCTGCTGGCGGCGGGCTGGGTGATGCCGACCTCGCGGGCGGCCGCGCCAAGGCTGCCGTGCCGGGCGACGGCGAGGAGCAGTTCGAGCGCGCCGAGGTCGGGGACCCGGTGGGAGAGGGGGTTCGGGGGCTCGCCCGGCTCACTGCTCATAAAGTCAGCTTATGGCCTCATAGCCGCAACGTCCCTGGTGGGGGCGGGTTCCTGCGCGAAACGATCGACACATGGCAAGCCACGCACCTTCTCTCCCCGCCCTCCGCGCAAGCGCGGGCGCAGGCGCCACCACCCCCGGCGCCCGGGCGACCCGTTCCGTCCGCCACCTCGGACCCAACTGGTACGCCTCCGTCATGGGCACGGCCATCGTCGCCAACGCGGGCGCCGCCCTGCCGGCGGACGTCCCCGGCCTCCGTATCGCCTGCGCCGCCGTCTGGGTCCTGTCGCTCGCGATGCTGCTCGCCCTGGTCGCGGCCCGGGCCGCGCACTGGGCCCGCCACCGGGACCAGGCCAGGGCCCATCTCATGGACCCGGCGATGGCGCCGTTCTACGGCTGTCTGTCGATGGCGCTGCTCGCGGTCGGCGGCGGCGCGATGATCGTGGGCCGGGACTGGATCGGGCTCCCGGCGGCCGTCGCCCTCGACACCGTCCTGTTCACCGCCGGCACGGTGATCGGCCTGGTGGCCGCGGTGGCCGTCCCGTACCTCATGGTCGTGCACCACCGGATCGAGGGCGCGTCACCGGTGTGGCTGCTCCCGGTCGTCGCCCCCATGGTCTCCGCCGCGCTCGGCCCGCTGCTCGTGCCCCATCTGCCCGCCGGGCAGGCCCGACAGACGCTCCTGATCGGCTGCTACGCGCTGTTCGGCGTCAGTCTGCTCGCCACCCTGGTCATGCTGCCGCTGGTCTTCGGACGGCTCGTCACCGGCGGCCCGCTGCCGCTCGCGCTGACCCCCACCCTCTTCCTGGTCCTCGGCCCGCTCGGCCAGTCGACGACCGCCGCGAACAAGTTCGCCGACACGGCCGCGGGCGTGCTGCCCGCCCCGTACGCCCACGGTTTCGCCGCCTTCGCCGTCCTCTACGGGGTCCCCGTGACGGGCTTCGCGCTGCTGTGGCTGGCGCTCGCCGGGGCGATGGTGCTGCGGGCGCGGCGGCGGGGCATGGGCTTCGCGATGACCTTCTGGGCGTTCACCTTCCCGGTCGGTACCTGTGTGACCGGCGCCGAGGGCCTGGCCCTGCACACCGGGCTGGACGTCTTCCGGTGGCTCGCGATCGGCCTGTACGTGTTCCTCGTGGCGGCCTGGCTGGTGGCCGGTTTCCACACCGCGCGGGGGCTGTTCAGCGGTGCGCTGCTCGCAGGGCCCGGGCGAGTGCCCGCGGGGCCTCGGCCAGTGACGGTCCGTACCAGGTGAGCATGCGCCCGTCGACGAGGGCGGCGGCGGTCCCGGGGAAGGCCTCGGGGCCGTCGTCGCGCGTGAAGCGGTAGGGCTCGTCGGGCAGGACGACGAGGTCGGGCGCGGCCGCGCGGAGTTCGTCCGGAGGAATCCTCGGATAGCGGTCGGGATGGTCCGCGTAGACGTTCCGGACGCCGAGGCGGGCGAGCAGGTCGCCGGCGAAGGTGTCGCGGCCGAGGACCATCCAGGGCCGCCGCCAGATCGGTACGACGGCGGTGCGCGGCTCCACCGGGGTCACGGCCTCCCAGGCGGCCTCGGCCTCCACCAGCCAGCGGGGCCGCCGGGGCGCGCCGCAGGCGGCGAGGACCCGCTCCAGCTCCCGCAGTCCCTGGTCGAGGGTGCGGATCTCGGTGACGAGGACGTCGAGCCCGGCGGCGCGCAGGGCGGCGAGGTCGGGGGCGCGGTTCTCCTCCTCGTTGGCGAGGACGAGGTCGGGCCGGAGCGCGGCGATCGCGGCGACGTCGGGGTTCTTGGTGCCGCCGATGCGGACGACGTCGAGCCCGGCGGGGTGGGAACACCAGTCGGTGGCGCCGACGAGGGCGCCGGGCGCGGTGACGGCGACGGCCTCGGTGAGGGAGGGGACGAGCGACACGACCCTCGGCATCACCACGTACTCACTGCTCCTCGGCCTCGACGTGGTCGCCGACCGCCACGACGAGGAGCCGGGTGCCGGGCTCGGTGGCGCGCCAGCGGTGCCGTACGCCGCCGGAGAGGTAGAGCGTGTCGCCGCGGTCGAGGCGGTACGCGCGGCCCTCGGCCTCGACCTCGGCGGCGCCGTCGGCCACGTAGAGGAGTTCGTCGTTCCGGTGCTGGAACTCGCGGCCCGCGTCCTGCTCGCCGGTGAACTCCAGGGCGTGCAGCTGGTGGCGGCCGCGGACCAGCGCCCGTACTCCGGCGGGCATGCCCGGGGAGCGCTCCCCTGACCGTACGACGTCGACGGTGCGGGAGGCCTCGGCGGCGGCGAGGAGGTCGCCGACCGTGGTCTCCAGGGCCTCGGCGACGAGTTCGAGGGAGCGGCGGCTGGGCCGGGCGCGCTCGTTCTCGACCTGGCTGAGGAAGGGCACGGAGAGGCCGCTGCGGGAGGCGACGACGGCCAGGGTCAGCTGGAGCGCTCTGCGGCGCCTCTTGACGGCCGCGCCCACGCGGGGTGCTTCCTTCTCGTCCATGTCGGCTCCCTCCCTCTGCTCGTACCGGTCGGTTACCTGAACCTTACGCAGCTTTGGGGCGGGGTTTCGCGTCGTGACGAAAAGGGGTGGCCGCCGAACACGTTCGGCGACCACCCCTTTTCAGCCAGTGAAGAAGGGGCGGTTACTGCGGGGCGAGCTTCTCCGCGAGGCCGGGGTTCCGGTCCAGCCAGGTGCGGACGGCCTGCTGCTCCTTGCCCTTGCCTGTCTCCTGGATGACGGCCTCGAGGTCCGTGAGCTGCTTCTCGGTCAGCGAGAAGTTCTTCAGCCAGGCGCCGACCTCGGGGTTCTCGGCGGCGAAGCCCTTGCGGGCGAGGGTGTGGACGCCGTCGCCCTTGCCCCAGGAGCCCTTGGGGTCCTTGAGCTTCTTCAGGTCGTGGGCGGAGTAGGCCCAGTGCGGGGACCAGAGGGTGACGACGACGGGTTCCTTGCGGTCGTACGCGCGCTTCAGCTCGGCGAGCATGCCGGGCGTGGAGCCGTCGACGACCTTGTACTCGCCCTCCAGGCCGTAGTCCTTGAGGACCTTGTCCTTGAGGATGCCCATCATTCCGGCGCTGGGCTCGATGCCGACGATCCGGCCCTTGAACTGTCCGGCCTTCCCCTTGAGGTCGGCGAGGGAGTCGACGCCCTTCACGTACGAGGGGACGGAGAGCTCCAGGGAGGTGGGGCCGTACCAGGAGCCGAGGTCCTCCAGCTTGTTCCGGTACTTCTTCCAGTACTGGGCGTGGGTGACGGGGAGCCAGGCGTCGGTCTGGAAGTCGACCTGTCCGCCCGCGAGGCCGGTGTAGAGGGCGCCGGCCTCCAGCTGCTTGGTCTCGACCTCGTAGCCGCGGCGCTCCAGGAGCTCCTTCCACAGGTACGTGGAGGCGATGCCCTCGTCCCAGGGGATGTAGCCGATGCTGACCTTCTTGCCGTGGCCGCCGTTCGGGCCGGAGGCGGCGGCGGAGGTCGCGCCGGTGCCGCCGAGGAAGCCCATGCCTCCGGCGGCGAGGGCGAGGACGACGACGCCGACGAGGGCGGTGACGGGCTGCGGCCGGTGGGCCCAGAGCTTCGCCCCGGCCCGCTTGGCGCCGAGCGCGGCGCGGGCCTTGGCGGCGGCGCGGCGGCCCAGCGGGGAGACCTGGCGGCCGAGGGCGCCGGTCATCCGGTCCAGGTACATGGCGAGGACGACGATGGAGACGCCGGCCTCGAAGCCGAGGCCGATGTCGACGTTGCCGATGGCGCGGTAGACAGCGCCGCCGAGTCCGCCGCCGCCGACCATGCCGGCGATGACGACCATGGAGAGGCCGAGCATGATGACCTGGTTGACACCGGCCATGATCGTCGGCAGGGCGAGCGGGAGCTGCACGCGCAGCAGCGTGTTGCGCGGGGTGGTGCCGAACGCCTCGGCGGCCTCGACGAGTTCGCCGTCGACCTGGCGGATGCCGAGTTCGGTCATGCGCACGCCCGGGGGCAGCGCGAAGACGATGGTGGCGATGATGCCGGGGACGACGCCGACGCCGAAGAAGATGATGCCGGGGATGAGGTAGACCATCGCCGGCATGGTCTGCATGAAGTCGAGGACGGGCCGCAGGACGGTGCTGACGGTCTTCGAGCGGGCCGCCCAGATGCCGAGCGGGACGGCGATCACCAGGGTGACGAGGGTGGCGACGAGGACGAGGGAGAGCGTCGCCATGGCCTCGTCCCACAGCTGGACCGAGTCGACGAGCGCGAAGCCCGCGAAGGCGAGGACACCGGCGGCGAGGCCGCGCAGCCACCAGGCGACGACGGCGAGGACGCCGGCGAAGAGCAGCGGCTGAGGTGCGGACAGGACGGCGTCGATGCCGTCGTAGAGGCCGGTGACGCCGGTGCTGACGGCGTCGAAGAGCCAGGAGAACTGGGCCTGGAGCCAGTCGACGGAGCTGTCGACCCACTGGCCGAGGGGAAGCCTAGGCACGGGCGGTCACCTCCTGGACCTCGGCGAGCGGGGCATTCGTCGCGGCGACACCGCCCATGACGGCGAGGAGGCGTTCGGTCGGTACGACTCCGAGGACGGAGCCGTCGGTGTCCTCGACGGTCACGGGGTGCGGGGCCAGGGCGGCCACGGCGCACAGGTCGGCGACGAGCATGTCGGGGCCGACGGCCCGGCAGGCGCAGTCCTCGGGGCAGTCGGCCGGAACGGCGTCCGTCATGACGGCGGCGGCGGTGAGCACCCGGGAGCGGTCGACGTCCTGGATGAAGGAGGCGACGTAGTCGTCGGCGGGGCGGACGAGGATGTCCTCGGCGGTGCCGAGCTGGACGATCCTGCCGTCGCGCATGACGGCGATCTTGTCGCCGAGGCGCATGGCCTCGTTGAGGTCGTGGGTGATGAAGACGATGGTCTTCTTCAGGCGCTGCTGGAGCACGAGGAGCTGGTCCTGCATGTCGCGGCGGATCAGCGGGTCGAGCGCACTGAAGGACTCGTCCATCAGGAGCAGTTCGGCGTCGGTGGCGAGGGCGCGGGCCAGGCCGACGCGCTGCTGCATGCCGCCGGAGAGCTCGTCGGGCCAGGACTTCTCCCAGCCGGCGAGGCCGCACAGTTCGAGGGCCTCGGCGGCGCGGGTCTCGCGCTCGGCGCGGGGCACGCCCTGGACCTCGAGGCCGTAGGCGGCGTTCTCCAGGACGTTTCGGTGCGGGAAGAGCGCGAAGTGCTGGAAGACCATGCTGATCTTCTTGGAGCGGACCTCGCGCAGCTCGCGGGGGGAGAGCGCGGTGAGGTCGTGGCCGTCGTAGAGGACCCGGCCGGCGGTCGGTTCGAGCAGGCCGTTGAGCATGCGCAGGAGGGTGGACTTCCCGGAGCCGGACAGACCCATCACGACGAAGATCTGACCGGGGTCGACGGTGAAGCCGGCGTCGACGACGGCGGCGGTCGTCCCGTCGGCCCGCAGTTCGTCGCGGTCGGCGCCGGCGGCGAGCCTGCGGACGGCTTCGTCGGGTCGTCTGCCGAACACCTTGTACAGATGGTCGGCCTGGAGCCTGGACACATACACCTCACGGGTAGGAACGAAGAACGGCCTCACCACCCCCGCGTGGCCGGCCGTGGAGCGGGCGGGATCGGCCCGCGGGCCCGTCGCGTACGGGGATCCTTTTCGTTGAATCCCGTACCGGGTTCCGCTCCGGGCTCGCGCATGCCCTGCTCCACCAGGTGCAAACGCAAAGGTGACGGGGGTCACGCGAGCGCATCCGGGAGGGCCGGGCACGCGGAGCGGAGGGCGCTGTCGGTGGGGGTGCGGCCTGGCCGGGGGGCAGTCTCGGTGGAGTGCGGCCTGATCCAGGGGCACTGTCAGTGGGGTGCGGCATGATCAGGGGGTGACGCGACGCCTGATGCTCCTCGACACCGCCAGCCTCTACTTCCGCGCATACTTCGGCGTGCCGGACTCCGTCCGGGCGCCGGACGGCACCCCGGTGAACGCCGTGCGCGGGCTGCTCGACTTCATCACCCGGCTCGTCCAGGACCACCACCCCGACGATCTGGTGGCCTGCTGGGACGAGGACTGGCGGCCGCAGTGGCGGGTGGACCTGATCCCCTCGTACAAGGCGCACCGGGTGGCCGTGGAGACGGAGACGGGCCCGGACGAGGAGGAGATCCCGGACACGCTGTCGCCGCAGGTGCCGGTGATCGAGGAGGTCCTGGCGGCGCTCGGCATCGCGCGGGTCGGGGCGGCGGGGTACGAGGCGGACGACGTGATCGGGACGCTGGCGGGCCGCGCCGGAGGGCCCGTGGACATCGTCACCGGCGACCGCGACCTGTTCCAGCTCGTCGACGACGCCCGGGGCGTCCGCGTCCTCTACCCGCGCAAGGGCGTCGGCGACTGCGACCTGGTGGACGCGGAGCTGATCCGTACGAAGTACGGGGTGCGGCCCGACCAGTACGCGGACTTCGCGGCGCTGCGCGGGGACACGAGCGACGGACTGCCCGGCGTGAAGGGCATCGGCGAGAAGACGGCGGCGCAGCTGATCACGGAGTACGGGGACCTGGCGGGCGTCCGGGCGGCGGCGGAGGACCCGGCGTCGAAACTGACGCCGGCGAAGCGGCGCGGGATCGTGGAGGCGGCGGCGTACCTGGACGTGGCACCGACGGTGGTGCGGGTCGCCGCCGACGTGCCGCTCCCGGAGTTCGACCCGGCCCTGCCGACCGCCCCCCGCGACCCGGCCGCCCTGGAGGCGCTGGTGAAGCGCTGGAACCTGGGCGGCGCGGTGGGACGCCTGCTGCCGGTCCTGGAGCGCTGAGCGCGGGATCACACCGGCCGCACCGGGCCCCTCTTGCCACGGGATGGTAGCTTAGGCATACCTAAGTACGCAGAGTCAGGAGAATCCCTCGTGGCAGAGCAGCCGACCCGCAAGGCACCGAAGGCCACCGAAGCGCGTGTGGTGCACACCGAGCGGATCACTCCGCACATGGTGCGGGTCGTGCTGGGCGGCCCCGGGCTCGACGGCTTCGCGGCGGACACGTACACCGACCACTACGTGAAGCTCCTCTTCGCCCCGGAGGGCGTCGCCTACCCGGAGCCGTTCGACGTGGAGCGGATCCGGGCGGAGTTCCCCCGGGACCAGTGGCCGACGACGCGGACGTACACGGTGCGGGCCTGGGACCCGGTCCACCGCGAGCTGACCATCGACTTCGTGGTCCACGGCGACGAGGGCCTGGCGGGCCCGTGGGCGGCGCGCGCCCAGGCGGGCGAGACGGTGCGCTTCCTCGGCCCCGGCGGCGGCTACGCGCCGGACCCGGCGGCGGACTGGCACCTGCTCGCGGGCGACGAGAGCGCCCTTCCGGCGATCGCGGTGGCCCTGGAGCAGCTGCCCGAGGGGGCGAAGGCGCACGCCTTCATCGAGATCGCGGACACGGCCGAGGAGCAGAAGCTGGCGACGGCGACGGGCATCGAGGTCACCTGGCTGCACCGGGGCGACCGCCCGGTGGGCGAGGCGCTGGTCGAGGCGGTCACGGCCCTGGACTTCCCGGCGGGCGACGTGCACGCCTTCGTCCACGGCGAGGCGGGCTTCGTGAAGGAGCTGCGCCGGCACCTGCGGCTCGACCGGGGCGTGGCGCGCGAGCGCCTGTCGATCTCGGGCTACTGGCGCCTGGGCAAGTCGGACGAGGGCTGGCGCGCGATGAAGCGCGAGTGGAACGACCAGGTGGAGCGCGAGCAGGAGAACTGAGCCGAGGGGCGGGGCCACGCGAGGGCCCCGCCCCTCCGGCCACCTGCCCGGCCCGGGCCCGGGACCGCGAAGGCCCCAGACCCTTCGCCCCTCCGAGCCCCTTCACCTCCGGGCCGCTCCGCCCCACCGGGCCTCTTCACCCCCGGGCCGCTCCGCCCCCCGGGTCCCTTCACCCCCGGGCCGCTCCGCCCCCCGGGTCCCTTCACCCCCGGGCCGCCCCGCCCCCCCGGGTCCCTTCACCCCCAGGCCGCTTCCCCCCCCGTTCCCCTTCGCTCCCGGGCCGCTCCGTCCCTACGGGCCCCTTCGCCCCCCGGGCCGCTCCGTCCCCCGTACCCCTCGGGCCCGGCCCCTCCGTCAGCCCGCTCCCCCGCCCCGCAGCGCCTGGCCGAAGACCTGGTTCGAGGCGTCCATGTGGGCGAGGCGGCGCAGCGCGGAGAAGATCGCGTCGCCGAGGACCGTGCCGACGACCGCGCTCTCGACGAGCTCCTCCCGCGCCACGTACTGCGCCACGTACTCCAGATCGGCCCGCGCGACCTTCTCCGCCGCGTCCGCGTACGTGTCCAGGACCTCGACGAACCGGCTGTGCCCGAGTTCGCCGAGCGTCACGAGGGCCGCCGCGAGGGCCTCCGCCGCCGGGCCGGACGGGTCGGTGTGCCAGCCTCGCGCCGCGATCAGCCCGGCGACCGTCTTCCGCGCCTCCTCGACGCCGTCGCCGAGGTCGCGGTCGTAGCGCGGCACCAGAGGCTTGGTCGCCGCGCCGAGCACCTCGTGCACCGGCTGCTCGGGATCGTCGACCGCGACCACCACGCCCCGGATCGCCGCCACCGACAGGCCGCCCACGTCGAGGAGCGCCCGGATCAGACGGAGCCGCTGCACGTGGGCCTCTCCGTACGAGGCCTGGTTCGGGCTCGTCAACTCCCCGGCGGGCAGCAGCCCTTCCCGTACGTAGAACTTGATCGTCGGCACCGACACCCCGGTCCTGCGACTCAACTCTCCGATGCGCACAGCGCGTTCACCTTCCAGTTCCCTCTCCGGTCTTGCCGACCGGCACCCCCATCATAGATAGTGGCGCTATCAGATAGCGGCGAGTGCCACTATCCATACTTTCCCAACGGGGGGATCCGTATGTCTTCACCGACTCCACCGGCCAGGCTGCACCGCCCGCTGGTCTGGTTCTCCGCCTCGATGGGCGTCCTCGCCCTCGTCTCGGCCGTCGGCATCTTCGTCGACGACCGGATCCTGGTCGGCGTCCCGATCTGGACCAAGCCGTTCAAGTTCTCGGTCTCGTTCGTCGCCTACGGACTCACCATGGCCTGGATGCTCTCGCTGCTCCCCCGCGGCCGACGGGCCGGCTGGTGGGCCGGGACGGTGCTCACCGTCACCAGCACCATCGAGATGGCGCTGATCGTCCTCCAGGTGATCCGCGGCACCCGGAGCCACTTCAACCAGGCGACGCCCTTCGACAGCACCGTCTTCGCGATCATGGGCGCCACCGTCGTCGTGCTCTGGCTGAGCGCCCTGGTCATCGCCGTGCTCCTGCTCCGCGCCCGGATCCTCGACCGGGCCATGGCCTGGGCCGTCCGGCTGTCCTCCCTGATAGCCCTCGCGGGCGCCGCCGTGGGCTTCCTGATGGTCCGTCCGACGCCGGAGCAGCTGGCCGTCGAGAACCCACCGGTCATCGGCGCGCACAGCGTCGGCGTGCCGGACGGCGGCCCGTCGCTGCCGGTCACCGGCTGGGCGACCACGGGCGGCGACCTCCGCATAGCCCACTTCTTCGGCATGCACGCGCTCCAGTTGCTCCCCCTCCTCCTCATCGCCCTGACCGCCCTGGCCACCCGCTTCCCGACCCTCACCCGCCTGTCCGACGACCGAATACGCCTGCGCCTCACGCTCACGGCCTCGGCGGCGTACGCGGCCACCTTCCTCCTTCTGGCCTGGCAGGCCCTGCGCGGCCAGGCGCTCTTCGCACCGGACGGCACGACGCTCGCCGCCGCGGGAGCGATCGTGCTGCTCGGCGGAGCGGCCGCGGCACTGTCCCTCCGCACTTCCGCCACCGCCACCACCGCCCGCGCCGAGGAGCTCACGGCATGACCGGCATCCTGTTCGAGCTGACGTTCTTCCTCGCGGCGCCGGTATGGCTGCTCATGATCTTCGCGCCGCGCTGGCGGGGTACGGAACGGCTCGCGGCCTCACCACTGACCGTCCTGCCGATCCTGGTCCTCTGGGCGGTGTTCGCCGTCCCCGTCCTGCCCGAGCTGTGGGCGGCGGTCAGCAGCCCCGACATCGACACCTTCCGCGACCTCACCACCCTCGCGAACGGGGCCGCCGCCCTCTGGGCGCAGGTCATCGCCTGGGACCTCCTCCTCGGCCAGTGGATGTACCGCGAGGCCCGCCGCCTCTCGATCCCCCCACTCCTGATGGCCCCGCTCCTCCTCCTGACCATCCTCCTCTCCCCCGTGGGCCTGTCCCTGTTCCTGGCGGTCCGAGCGACCTGGGCGACCGGGAAGAAGCAACACCCGGTCCCCGCCCCGGCGTGACGGCCTACCCTGACCGGATGCCGGACATCGACCGCGCCGTGGGCGCAGTACTTGGTTCCGCCGTCGGCGACGCGCTGGGCGCCCCCTTCGAGTTCGGGCTGCCCGGCGTGTTCCGGCAGCGGTTCCCGGACGGCGTCGGGGAGTTGTGCGGGGGTGGCGGCTGGGATCCGGGCGAGGCTACGGACGACACCCAGATGGCCGTCCTGCTCGGGGAGTCGCTCCTCGAACGGGGCGGCCTCGACCTGCCGGACGTCTTCGACCGCTTCCGGCGCTGGGCGGCGGCCGACCCCAAGGACATCGGGCTCCAGACCGAGCAGGTCCTCCTTGGCGGCGGCGCCTGGGACGTCGCCGCCGCGCTGCACTTCCAGGTCAACGGACGTGCAGCCGGCAACGGTTCACTGATGCGCGCCTCGACCTCGTCCGTGTACGTCGCAACGCGGGGCCGTACGGAGACGGTGACCACGACCGGTGCGGGCCTCCGCCCCGCGCCCGTGTAGGGCCTGCGCCTGACGGTGCCCGCGCGGCGCCCGCGCCCGGCTGGGCGGCGCCCTCGGCCGCCCGCCGTGTGGGCAATCGTCCCGCAGGGCGGGGCGGGTGGGCACACGGGACGGCGCCCCTAGCGGCGCCTCCGCGTACCGAGCCTGGACCCGCACCACGACCGTGCCGTACCTGCGGGTGCGGGTTCGGGCACGGAAGCCTCGGGCGCCGGCAGGGCGCGGGTCCGTTGTGCCCACCCGTTCCGCCCCAGCGGAACGACTGCCCACAACGGGGGCGGCGACACCGACACCGTCGCCGCAGTGACCGGCACCCTCGCGGGCACGGTGTACGGCCCCGACGCCATCCCCGCCCGATGGACGTCCCTCCTCCACGTCCCCCTCCCCGGCTTCGCCGGCCGGGTCCTACGCGCCGAGGACCTGCGGGACCTGGCCAAGGCTCTGGCCACGGGGCACTGAACCCGCCGAACCGTCAGGCGGCCGCCCGCTTACGGGCCGTGAGCTGGAAGAGCGTCGCCGCCGTCGCCGCCCGCGAGGTCGAGGATCCGCAGCGGCCCGTCCCCGGGGCCCTCCCCGCCCCCGGGCCCCTCGTCGAGGTGGCGCAGCAGGTTCGCCTCGGCGAGCGTGTAGCGGAGGCGGCCCCAGGGGGCTTCCTGCCATTCCTGCCAGGTGGCCATCGCGGTGTCGAACTTCTCGGGATCTTGAGCCATTCCGCGACGATAGCCGCACCCCACCGAGGCTCAGCTGCGGGCGTGGACCGTGGCCAGGACGTCCCGGTCCGGCTGGAGCGTGAGGCTGGGGACCGGGCGTATCTCCTCGGCCGTGAGGTCCAGGTGGTAGCGGCGGGCGAGGACCGCGAGGACGAGGACCGCCTCGACGAGGGCGAAGCGGGTGCCCAGGCAGACGCGGGGGCCGCCGCCGAAGGGGTACCAGGCGTACTCCGGTATCTGCTCGGCCGGTTCGCCGTCGTCTCCCGTGAGCCAGCGCTCGGGGCGGAAGGCCTCGGCGTCCCCGTACCAGCGGGGGTCCCGGTGCGTGGCCCACTGGCTGGACCAGACGCGGGTCCCGGCGGGGACGGGGGCGCCGCCGAGGGTGGCGCCCTCCTTGGCTGTGCCGGTGAGGAGCCAGATCGTCGGGTAGAGCCGGAGGGTCTCCTTGATGACGGCCTGGGTGTACGTGAGCGAGGCGTAGTCGTCGTACCCGGGCTCGTGGTCGGCGAGGACCCGGTCGAGTTCCCCGGTGAGGGCTTCGCGGACCCGGGGGTTGCGGGACAGCAGGTACCAGGCCCAGACGAGGGTGGAGCTGGTGGTCTCGTGGCCGCCGATGTAGAGGGTGACGGTCTCGTCGCGGATCTCCTGGTCCGAGAGGGGCGCACCCGACTCGTCCCGGGCGGCGAGCAGTCGGCTGAGGAGGTCGGGGCGTTCCGTGTCGCCGTCGCGGTGGCGGGAGACGACGCGGGAGACCTCCGCGTCGATGACGGCCGTCGCGCGCTTGATGCGGGCGCGTCCCGGGGTGGGCACCCAGTCGGGCAGCACCGCTCCGATGCCGCTGAACTCGGCGCCGATCTCCTTCTGCGCGATGTCCATCGCCTGCCCGATGGCTTCGGCGTCGGCGGCGGTGTCGACGCCGAAGATGGTGCGGACGGCGATGAGTTGGGTGAGGGCGGCCATCTCCTTCTTGATGTCGACCTGCTGTCCGTCGGCCCAGCGGTCGGCGAGGTCCACGGCGCACTCGGTCATCGTCGCCGCGTAGGAGCGGACCTGCTTGGGGCGGACGGAGGGCTGGACGAGGGAGCGCTTGCGTCGCCAGTCGGCTCCCTTGGAGACGATGACGCCGTTGCCGAGGAGGGTGCGGAAGGCGATGCCGAGGTCCGGCTGGTCGAAGCTGCGCTCGATCTCCGTGAGGAGTTCGCCGACGGTGTCGGGGTGGGCGATGAAGAGGGACCGTTTGCCTCCGAAGCGCCAGCGCACGAAGTCACCGCGCCCCCGGAGCAGTTCGAAGAAGGCGAGGGGGTCCTTGCCGAAGGCGGGGAGGTTGCCGAGGAGGGGCACACCTCGCGGTCCGTCGGCGAAGACCGGAGCGGGCGCCCGGCCCGCCGGCTTCCCCTCGTCTCGCGTCCCTGCGTCCGGACCTGCCTGCGTGGCCATGCGCGTCCCCTCCCCAACCGGCTTCCCCTGCTTGCGAGTCCATGCAAGCGGAAGCCCGGGCCCCCGCGCCACCCCTGTGGACAACGACCTGTGGACAACCGCCCCCAACGGCATGACAAGGGGCCCGTGGCGCACCCGCCACGGGCCCCTTCCCGGACTACCGGTCCGTCAGCCGACCGAGCTGTAGGCGACGACGCCGCGCAGCAGCGCGTCCACGGCCTTGCGGGCGTTCTTGGCGACCGTGCTGTTCTCCTTGGGCGCCGCCGCGGCGATCTGTCCGAGGACGTCGATCACCTGCTTGCACCAGCGGACGAAGTCGCCCGCGGGCATCTCCGCCTCGCGGAGCACCTCGTCGAGGCTCTTCTCGGAGGCCCACTGGTAGGCGGCCCAGGCGAAGCCGAGGTCGGGCTCGCGCTGGCCGACGCCGCCCTCCGCCTGGTTGATCCTGAACTCCTCTTCGAGGGCGTCCAGGCGGCCCCAGATCCGGACCATCTCGCCGAGCGCCGCCTTGGCGTTGCCCGTGGGCAGCTTGGGCGCGACGGCGTCGTCGGCCTGTCGCGCCTCGAAGACCAACGCCGAGACGCAGGCGGCGAGTTCGGCCGGGTTGAGGCCTTCCCAGACGCGGTCCCGGAGGCACTCGCTCGCCAGCAGGTCGAGTTCGCCGTAGAGCCGGGCGAGCCGCTTGCCGTTGTCGGTGACCTCGTCGCCGCGCAGGTAGTCGAGTTCGGTGAGGAGCGCGACGATCCGGTCGAAGGTGCGGGCGATGGTGTTCGTACGGCCCTCGATGCGCCGTTCCAGCTGCTGGGTGTCGCGCTGGAGGCGGTGGTAGCGCTCGGCCCAGCGGGCGTGGTCCTCGCGCTCGTCGCAGCCGTGGCAGGGGTGCGCACGGATCTCGGTACGCAGCCGGGCGATCTCGCGGTCGTCGGCCGCGGCGGCGCGCTGCCGCCGGTGGCGCTCGGGGTTGATGTGCCCGGCCTTGCTCCGCAGGGCGGAGGCGAGGTCGCGGCGGGACTGCGGGGAGCGCGGGTTGAAGGACTTGGGGATCCTCATGCGCTCCAGTGCCTCGACCGGCACCGGGAAGTCGATGGAGGCGAGCCTCTTGACCTGCCGCTCGGCGGTGAGGACGAGAGGGCGCGGCCCGTCGTGGTGCTCGAAGCCGCGGTGGCCGTTGGTGCGGCCGGCCGGAATGCCGGGGTCGAGGACGAGGGCGAGCCCCGCGAACTTGCCGGTGGGGACGTGGATGACGTCGCCGGGCTTGAGCTTCTCCAGGGAGCTCGCGGCCTGGGCGCGGCGCTGCGCGGCGCCCTGCCGGGCCAGTTCGGTCTCGCGGTCCTTGAGGTCGCGGCGGAGCCGCGCGTACTCCTCGAAGTCCCCGAGGTGGCAGGTCATGCCCTCGCGGTAGCCCTGGAGCCCCTCCTCGTTCCGCTGGACCTGGCGCGAGATGCCCACGACGGAGCGGTCGGCCTGGAACTGGGCGAAGGAGGTCTCCAGCAGCTCGCGGGAGCGGTGCCGGCCGAACTGGTCGACGAGGTTGACCGCCATGTTGTACGAGGGCTTGAAGCTGGAGCGCAGCGGGTACGTGCGCGTGCCGGCGAGTCCGGCGAGGTGGCCGGGGTCGAGTCCGCGCTGCCAGAGCACCACGGCGTGGCCCTCGACGTCGATGCCGCGGCGGCCCGCACGGCCGGTGAGCTGGGTGTACTCGCCGGGGGTGATGTCCGCGTGCTGCTCGCCGTTCCACTTGACGAGCTTCTCGAGGATGACGGTGCGCGCGGGCATGTTGATGCCGAGGGCGAGGGTCTCGGTGGCGAAGACGGCCTTGACGAGGCCGCGGACGAAGAGCTCCTCGACGACCTCCTTGAAGGTCGGGAGCATGCCGGCGTGGTGGGCGGCGATGCCCCGCTCCAGGGCTTCGAGCCACTCGTAGTAGCCGAGGACGTGGAGGTCCTCGGTGGGGATGGCGGCCGTGCGCTCCTCGACGATCTCGCGGACGCGCAGCCGCGCCTCGTCGTCGTTGAGCCGGAGCCCGGCGTAGAGGCACTGCTGGACGGCGGCCTCGCAGCCGGCGCGGCTGAAGATGAAGGTGATGGCGGGCAGCAGCCCTTCGGCGTCGAGGCGCTCGATGACCTCGGGGCGGCCGGGGGTCCAGATCCGGGAGCGCTGGCGGCGCTCGCGCTCGCGGTCGGCCTCGCGGACCATCTTGCCGCGCCGCCGCTCGCGCGGGTTGTACGTGCGCGTGTTCTCGGTGCGGGCGAGGCGGAGGAGGTCGGGGTTGACCTCGCGCCGGGACGCGCCGCGGCCGCCGTGGTCGGTCTCCTCCTCGAAGAGGTCGTACATCCGGCGTCCGGCGAGGACGTGCTGCCAGAGGGGGACGGGGCGGCTCTCCGAGACGATGACCTCGGTGTCGCCGCGGACGGTGTCCAGCCAGTCGCCGAACTCCTCGGCGTTGGACACGGTCGCGGAGAGTGAGACGAGGGTGACGGATTCGGGGAGGTGGATGATCACTTCCTCCCAGACGGCGCCGCGGAAGCGGTCGGAGAGGTAGTGGACCTCGTCCATCACGACGTACCCGAGGCCGGAGAGGGCCTGGGACCCCGCGTAGAGCATGTTGCGGAGGACTTCGGTGGTCATGACGACGATCGGGGCGTCGCCGTTCACGCTGTTGTCACCGGTGAGCAGGCCGACCTTGTCGGCGCCGTACCGCTTGACGAGGTCGGCGTACTTCTGGTTCGACAGCGCCTTGATGGGGGTCGTGTAGAAGCACTTGCGGCCCTGGGCGAGGGCGAGGTGGACGGCGAACTCGCCGACGATGGTCTTGCCGGAGCCCGTGGGCGCGGCGACGAGCACGCCCTTGCCCGCTTCGAGTGCCTGGCAGGCCTCGATCTGGAAGGGGTCCAGACCGAAGTCGTACAGCTCGCGGAAGGGTGCCAGTGCGGTGCGCTGCTCGGCGTTGCGGGCGAGGGCGGCCGCGTACGCCTCGGCTGGTGTGAGGTCCTCTGTCATCTTGTTGTCGAGCCTACCCGCCACCTGTGACAGTGACGCGATCTTTATCGAGGGGATGCGGAGGGCCCGGTTCCAGGGGGCGAAGTCCCTGGTCACGAGGACGGTCCCCCCGGACAGCTGTCCGGGGGGACCGTAGAGGATCGACCGAGGGGGCGGTGCGGGATCAGGTGATGTCGTCGTACCCGTTGAGCCGCTGCGCGCTCGTTCCGCCGTACTCCCCGGTGGCCTGCTCGGGCAGGGCACGGGCGGCGCTCACGGGCTCGACGGACCCGACGGCCTCGGGGGTGAGGTCGAGCGAGGAGGCCTCGTCGTCGTCGAGCTCGGCGTCGGGGTTGGCGCGCCTGCGCCGCCGGTCGTTGAGGAGGGAGAAGCCGACGGCCCCGAAGTACAGGATCGTGATCGGCCCGGCGAGGGCGAGCATGCCGACGGGGTCGGTGGTCGGGGTGATGACGGCGCCGAAGATGAAGACGCCCATGATCACGCCGCGCCACCAGCCGGCCATGCGGCGGCCCGAGAGGATACCGGTGAGGTTGAGCATCACCAGGACGAGCGGGAGCTCGAAGGCGAGGCCGAAGACGAGCACCATGCGCAGGGTGAAGTCGAGGACGTCGTTCAGCGCCAGGAGGTTCGCGGAGCCCGCGGGCGTGAGGCTGATGAGGACCTTCACGCTGACGGGGAGGATGAGGTACGCGAGGTAGGCACCCGCCCCGAAGAGCGGCACGGCCGCGCCGACGAAGGCGTACGTGTACCGCTTCTCGTTCCTGTGCAGCCCGGGCGCGACGAAGGCCCAGAGCTGGTAGAGCCAGACGGGGCTGGCGACGACGAGACCCGCCGTCAGGGACACCTGGATCGTCGTGCTGAAGGGGGCCATCAGCGTGTTGAAGGTGACGACCGCGCAGTTGCCGCCGTCGCTGGTGACGCCCTTGGGGCAGGTGGGCACCGACCGCGACAGGAAGTTCAGGAGCTCCTCGCTGTACACGAGGGCGACGATCGTCACTGCCGTGATGGCGAGGAGACCCTTCGCCAGTCGGTTGCGGAGTTCACGCAGGTGCTCCACGAGGGGCATCCGGCCCTCGGGATCCTTCTCCTGCTTGCGGGCAGACTTGAGCAACCCACGTCCTCATCTCGTGCGGCAGCCGCCGCACGGTGCGGCGGCCGCGGCGGACCGGGTCAGCGCTTGGTGGTGTCCGAGGGCTCGGTCACGGGACGCGCGCTGGTCACGTCACCGGGAGCGGCCTGGATGGTGCGCGGGGCGGGCTCCTGCGTCCCGGCGTGCGGCGGGTCGGCGGGGGCGCTCTGCTGGTCGTCCGCCTTCATCGCCTTGGCCTCGCTCTTGAGGATGCGGGCCGACTTGCCCAGCGAGCGGGCCATGTCCGGAAGCTTCTTGGCGCCGAACAGGAGGATGACGACGACGAGAATGAGGATGATCTCGGTGGGGCCGAGCCTACCCATAGCTGTATACCTTCTTCACCGAGGCGACATGGAGTGCGTACCCGGCGGGTCGGACATGCGTCCGGCCACCGCGCTGCCTGCGATCGTAACCCGCAGGAGTAAACGCGGGGCAATGCCCTTGCATACTCCCGATTGCGTCCCGCACGCCCTGACCGGGGCCGCTTCCTGCAGCGTACGGCACGGGCTCAGCGGAGCGAATCGCCGGTCCGGGCGAGTCCGACGGCGGCGTTTTCGAGCTCTTCCGCGGCCCGCTGGATCCGCTGTGTGGTGTGGGCCACTTGACGGCCGAGGCGCTGGACCTCCAGGAACACCTTGACGGCGAGGACGCCGAGGACGGCGATGCCGAGGAAGCCGAGGGCGATGGCGAGCATGGGCCAGAACATGTGCTGAGCCTAGACGTTGGGCGCGTGCGGATCGTTCACACGGTGGTGTGGAGGCGCAGGGTGCGGACTCCGCCGCCGGTGAGGAGCTCGACGATGCGCTCGCCCGCGGGCTTGCGGACGGAGCTGCCGCACTCGGGGCAGGTGAAGGAGTAGAAGGTGGTGCGGCGGCTGGCCCCGATGGCCAGGCGCAGGGAACTCGCGGAGAGTTCGAAGCGCGAGCGGCAGTCGGGGCAGGCGGCCTTGAAGAGGACCGGGGCCATGGTCGCCGCAAAACCGTGCATCGCGGACATCTCCCTCATCTCTCTCAACTCTGGCATCACATCGACAACAGCGTTCTCAGCACAGTCACGTCACGTCGGTCACAGCGCCCTGGACGCGGTCGCATCGGCCACAGCGCCCTGGACGCGGTCACGTCAGTAACAGCGTCCTGGACACGGGGAACGTCACACGCCCTCGTACGCGGCGAGCGCGGCGGCCGCCGCCGTCCTCGCGCTGTCGGCCAGCTCCACCGGCGCGACGATCCGCCCGTCGCTGCCCAGACGCAGCGCCAGCCTGCGCAGCGAGGCCGGGTCCGGCGTCCGCAGCGTGATCCGCAGCCCGCCGTCCTGCAGCTCCTCGGCCCGGTCGTGCGGGTAGTACTCGGCGACCCAGCGCCCGCCGGGCCCGACCTCGACCACGACCTCCGGGTCGTCGGCCGACGGGTGGACCAGGCCCTCGGAGAGGTCGCGCAGCTCCAGCTCCGGCGGCGCGGCGTGCTCGTCGAGGATCCGGATCTCGACGACCCGGTCGAGCCGGAAGGTGCGGCGCGCCTCGGAGAGCCGGCACCACGCCTCCATATAGGTGTGGCCGACGGCGAAGAGCCGGATCGGGTCGACCTCGCGCTCGGTGAGCTCGTCGCGCGCGGGCGAGTAGTACCGCACCCACAGCCGTCTGCGCTCCGAGATGGCCCGGTCGACCTCGGCGAAGACCCCGCCCTCGGACTCGAAGGTCACCGAGAGCCGGGCGCTGGCCCCGGCGGCCTCGCCGGCCGCCGCCTCCAGCTTGGCGGTGGCGCGCAGCAGGGCGTCCCGGTCGCTCTCGCGGAGCCCCGGCAGGGTGGCGACGGCCCGGGCGGCGACCAGCAGCGCGGTGGCCTCGTCGGCGGCGAGCCGCAGCGGCGCGGCGACGTCGTCGGGGTTGTGCCACCAGATCCGGTCGCCGTCGGTGTCGATGTCGAGCAGGTCCCCGCCCCGGAAGCTGGTGCCGCACATGGGCAGCACGTCCAGGTCGGAGATCAGCTCGTCCTCCGTGATCCCGAAGGCGCGCGCCACGTCGGCGACGTGCGCGCCGGGGCGCTCACGGAGATAGGTGACGAGGGAGAGCATCCGCCTCGTCTGGTCGATCGCGTTGGCAGCCATGCGGTACGTCTCCCCCTCAGCCCTTGGCCACGGCGCGCAGCCGCTCCACCACATCGGCCCGCAGATCGGCGGGTTCCAGTACGACGACGTCGGGACCGAACTCTACGAGCCAGGCGTCGAGCCCGTGCCCGTACGGGATCTCCAGATCGTCCCAGCCGTCGTCGCCCTCGGTCACGGCCTGGGCACGGGCCCGCAGCGGGTAGCCGCAGCCGGTACGGAGCCGGATCCGGGCGGAGCGGGTGGCGGTCTCGCCGGCCCAGCTCTCGACGGTCTCCCGGACGGTCACGACGTCGGGCACGGGCGCGGTGAAGGCGCCGGCCCGCGAGCGGACCTTGCCGGTGATGCGGGAGAGCCGGAAGACGCGCTCGGCACCGCGGTCGCGGTCCCAGCCCGCCAGGTACCAGTGGCCGCGCCAGCATTCGAGGGTCCAGGGCTCGACGTGGCGGGTCTCGGGGCGCGCGGCGTTGGCCTTGCGGTAGTCGAAGACGACGGGACGCCGGTCGCGGCAGGCCAGCATGAGCGGCTCGAAGGCGGCCTCGTGGACCGGGATGCGCGGTTCGAGGGCGCTGGGCTGGGTGTCGTACGAGTCCTCCGCCTCGGGCATGCCGGCGGCGCGGAGCTTCTGCAGGGCGCCGCTGGCGGCCCCGGCAAGCCGGGCCTGCTGCCACACCTTGGCGGCGAGGCCGAGCGCGGCGGCCTCCTCGGCGTCCAGGGTGATCGGCGGCAGCCGGTTGGAGTCGCGGCGGGCGAGGTAGCCCGTCTCGCCGTCCAGGTTCTCGACGGTCTCGATGACCAGGCCGAGCTCCCGGAGATCGTCCTTGTCCCGCTCGAACATGCGGTTGAAGGCGTCGTCGCCGCTCGCTTCGAGGTACGCCTCGATAGAGCCGCGGAGCTCCCGCTTGCTCAGCGGACGGCGTGTCCCGAGCAGGCACAGCGCGAGATTCATCAGCCGCTCGGACTTGGCAATCGCCATCGACGCCCCGCACCCTTCCGCCGGTTCCACTTCTCGGACATCCGACCGTACCGCCCCGGGGTGTCGGGACAAAAGCCGAGGGCCCCCGCCGTGGACGGCGGGGGCCCCGGAGCGACCGGAACCGGTCACGGGCTGCGCGTATCAGCCCTTCTTCACGGCCATGAGGTCGCAGACGAAGATCAGCGTCTCGCCCGGGGCGATCGCGTCGCCGGCGCCGCGGTCGCCGTAGGCGAGGTGCGCGGGGATGATCAGCTGGCGGCGGCCGCCGACCTTCATGCCCTGCACGCCCTGGTCCCAGCCCTTGATGACCCGGCCGGCACCGAGCGGGAAGCCGAGCGCGCTGCCGCGGTTCCAGGAGGCGTCGAACTCCTCACCGGTGGAGAAGGCCACGCCCACGTAGTGGACCTGCACGAAGTCACCGGCCTCGGCGACCTCGCCGTCGCCCTCCCAGATGTCCTTGATCTCCAGGTCCTTCGGCGGCTCGCCACCCGGGAAGTCGATCTCGGGCTTCTCGATGCTCACTGAACTGCTCCTCAAACTGATGAACGTCGCGATGATGAACTGCGCGATCGGGACAGTCTTACATCTTCGTCAGGATGTCCACGGCGAAGACCAGCGTGGAGTTCTTCGGAATGCCCTGCTTCTCCTGGTCCCCGAACGCCTCCGACGGCGGGGCGACGATCAGGACGCGGCTGCCGATCTTCTTGCCGACGAGACCGTCCTTGAGGCCCTTCAGCGTCAGCTGCGGCAGCGGGAAGTTCGCGGGCTTGCCCGTGGTGTAGGTCGAATCGAAGACCTTGCCGTCCTTCCACAGGGCGGCGACGTAGTTCACGACGACCGTGTCGGTGGCCTTGACGGGCTCGCCCTTGGACTCCAGCACGTAGTTCGAGACGAGCTTGGTCGGCGGGTCCGTCTTCGGGACCGTCAGCGAGGGGGCCTTGCCGTCGGTGTTCGTACCGACCTTCGGCAGGTCCTTGTCCTCCTGGGCGACCGGAGTGCCCGTGGCGGACTTCGGGATCGTCACGGCCTTCAGGATGTCCACGACGAAGACGAGGGTCGCGTTGGGCTTGATGTCGCCCTGGCCCTGCGCGCCGTAACCGAGCTCCGGCGGGATGCCGATCTCGATGCGGCTGCCGACCTTCTGGCCCTCCAGGCCCTGGTCCCAGCCCTTGATGACCTGACCGGCGCCCAGCGTGAGGTCGAAGGGCTGACCGCGGTCGAAGCTGTTGTCGAAGGGCTTGTCGGAGTCCCAGGCCTGACCCAGGTAGTTCACCTGGAGGGCGTCGCCCTTCTTCGTCACCGCGCCCTTGCCCTCGCTGATGACGTTGACCTTGAGTTCCTTGGGCGGGTCGCCCTCACCCTTGGAGAGGGTCGGCTTCTCCCCGAACTTCTCACCCGCGGTGATGGCGGGCAGTCCGTTCTTCATCGAGGCGGAATCGGAGCCCTTGTCATCGCCGCCGCACGCCGCTGTGGAGAGCAGCAGCAGCGGGACGACGAGAAGGCCGGCAAGTCGGCGCACGTGTTCCTCAGATCTCAGACGGCACAGTAGTTGTGCCGACACTCTAGGCGCTCCTCCTGTCACGTCGAGGGCCCCGCACGCCGAACGTGCGGGGCCCACATGGCCGATACGACCTGCTTACATTCCGGCGATCAGCTTTTCGACCCGGTCGTCGACGGAGCGGAACGGGTCCTTGCACAACACCGTGCGCTGCGCCTGGTCGTTGAGCTTCAGGTGGACCCAGTCGACGGTGAAGTCCCGCCGCTGCTCCTGCGCGCGGCGGATGAAGTCGCCGCGCAGCCGGGCCCGAGTGGTCTGCGGGGGCACCGACTTGCCCTCGAAGATCTTCAGGTCGTTGCAGACGCGGGCCGCCTGCCCGTTCTTCTGGAGCAGGTAGTACAGCCCGCGACGACGGTGGATGTCGTGGTAGGCGAGGTCTATCTGCGCGACCCTCGGGTTCGACATGGTCATGTTGTGCTTGGCCCGGTAGCGCTCGATGAGCCGGTGCTTCATGACCCAGTCGATCTCGGTCTCGATCCGGTCGAGCTGCTCGCTCTCGATCGCGTCGAGCGTACGGCCCCACAGCTCCAGGACCTGGGCGACGGTGCCGGAGCGGATGCCCCTGCGGTCGACGAAGTCCACGGCCTTCTCGTAGTACTCGCGCTGGACCTCCAGGGCGGAGGCCTCGCGGCCGCTGGCGAGCCGGACCTTGCGCTGGCCCGTGATGTCGTGGCTGACCTCGCGGATGGCCCGGATGGGGTTCTCCAGGGTCAGGTCGCGCATCACCGTGCCCGCCTCGATCATGCGGAGCACGAGGTCGGTGGCGCCGACCTTGAGCAGCATGGTCGTCTCGGACATGTTGGAGTCGCCGACGATGACGTGCAGCCGGCGGTAGCGCTCGGCGTCGGCGTGCGGCTCGTCCCGGGTGTTGATGATGGGCCGCGAGCGGGTGGTGGCCGAACTGACGCCCTCCCAGATGTGCTCGGCACGCTGGGAGACGCAGTAGACCGCGCCACGCGGGGTCTGGAGGACCTTTCCCGCGCCGCAGATGAGCTGCCGCGTCACGAGGAAGGGAATGAGGATGTCCGCGAGCCGGGAGAACTCCCCGTGGCGGGCGACGAGATAGTTCTCGTGGCAGCCGTAGGAGTTTCCGGCCGAGTCGGTGTTGTTCTTGAAGAGGTAGACGTCGCCCGCGATTCCCTCCTCGTGCAGGCGGCGTTCGGCGTCGACGAGCAGGCCCTCGAGAATGCGCTCGCCGGCCTTGTCGTGGGTGACCAGTTCGGTCACGTTGTCGCATTCCGGTGTGGCGTATTCCGGATGCGAACCCACGTCGAGGTACAGGCGGGCGCCGTTCCGCAGGAAGACATTGCTGCTGCGGCCCCATGACACGACACGGCGGAAGAGGTAGCGCGCCACTTCGTCAGGAGACAGTCGGCGCTGTCCCCTGAACGTGCACGTGACGCCGTACTCGTTCTCCAGCCCGAAAATGCGGCGGTCCATGTCTGAACATTACGCCTGACGGCGTGCGCTGAAACCGGGTTGGACGTTCCCGTTTCGATCATTTTCCGATCAGTGCGTGTTCTTTTCGGTGTGTACGGCGGTGGGGACCGTCCCGCCCTCGGCGTGTCGCGTCGTGTCGCGGGGGCGCAGGACCCGGCCGGTGGCGAGCAGTACGAGGAGGGCGACCAGGCCTCCCGCACCGGCCACGGCGAACCCCGCCACCGTCCCGGCCAGTTCGACCGCCGGGCCCGCGACCGCGGAGCCCAGGGCCGCGCCGACGCCGAAGGTGGTGACGAGCCACGAGAAGGCCTCGGTGACGGTGCCGCTCGGGGCGTGCCGGTCGACCACGATGAAGGCGCAGGCGAGGGCGGGGGCCAGGAAGACCCCGGAGAGCACCGAGAGGCCCGTCATGGCGACGGGGCCGGGGGTGAGCATGAGCGGCAGGTAGCAGACCGCGAGCAGCCCCACGAGGACCCTCAGCCGCCGCTCGGGCGCCCCGGACCACTGCCGGGCGCCGTAGACGACACCGCCGGCAAGGGCGCCCAGGCCCAGCGCGGCCATCAGCCAGCCGTACACGGACGGCGCGCCCCGGTCGTCGGCGTAGGCGACGGCGGCCACCGTGATGGAGCCCAGGGCGAGGCCGACGAAGAAGAACGAGCCGAGGAGGGCGAGGAGGCCGGGCGAGCGCAGGGCCCCCAGCCAGTGGGCCTCGCGGGCGGCGGAGCGCCAGGCGCGGGACGGCTCGGAGAGGACGACGGCGAGGGCGCCCAGGACCCCCAGGACGTTGATGACGAGGAGGGCGGCGGCGGGCGAGCGCAGGGCGACCAGGAGCGTCACCAGGAGCGGGCCCACGGTGAACATGACCTCCTGGGCGACCGCGTCCAGCGCGTACGCCCGGTGGACCCGGTCCTCGCGCCCCAGGACGCTCGGCCACAGCGCGCGCAGGCCGCCCTCGAGCGGCGGGGTGAAGAGCCCGGCGACGACGACGGCCGCGTAGGCGAGCGCCAGGTGGCCGATGCCGGTGAGGGCGAACAGGGCCATGCCGAGCGCGGAGAGGACGGCGGCGGGCAGCTGGACGCGGGGCTGGCCCTTGAGGTCGACCGCGCGGCCGAGGAGCGGCTGCCCGACGGCGTTGGCGACGCCGTAGGCCGCGATCAGGCCGCCGGCCAGGCTGTAGCTGCCGCCCTGGTCCCGGACGAACAGGGTCATGGCGATCGGGCCCGTGCCGTTGGGCAGGCGCCCCACGAGGGTGCCGGCGAGCAGCCGGGCCGCGTGCGGCGCCCGGAGTATGTCGAGATAGCCGCCGTGCGCGGGGGCCTCGGTGGCCATGTCGGTCTCCCATCGCCTCGGAATCGCACCGAGGTTTTACGTATAACGTCCGAGGTCATACGTACCATGTCGGCTGTACGCGGGTCCACACCGCGCCCCACGCCCCCGACCCACCGTCCCACGCGGAGGCTCCCCGTGCAGTCCCCCGACCCGCTCGGCGGCACCCGCCCCACCAGCCGGGACGTCGCCCGGACCGCGGGCGTCTCGCAGGCCACCGTCTCCCTCGTCCTCGGCGACAAGTGGCGCGGCCGCGTCTCCGAGCGCACCGCCGAGGCGGTGCGCCTCGCCGCCCGGGAGCTGGGCTACCGGCCCAACCTCGCCGCCCGCAACCTCCGGCTCGGCCGCACCCGTACGGCGCTGCTCGTCGTCCCCGCCCTCACCAACGAGTTCTTCGCCCACGTCTACACCGGCGCCGCCGCCGTGGCGGCACGCCACGGCTTCGGCGTCGTCCTCTACCCCTCCCCCGACGGCACCGGCCCCGCCCGCGACCCCTTCGCCTCGGCCCAGGCCTCCCTGGACGGCGTCATCGCCTCCTCCATGGCCACCGACGCCCTCACGGCCTTCCGCGGCACCGACCTGCCCCTCGTCATGCTCGACAGCGACCCGGCCGACCCCGGGGCCGCCGCGCACGTGAACCTCGACGTCGCCGACGGCATGCGACGGGTCACCCGGCACCTGCTCGACCTGGGCCACCGCCGCTTCCTGCACCTGGCGTCCGCCGTCCCCTCCTGGACCTTCGACGTACGCGCCGCCGCCCTCGCCGACGCCCTGCGGGGAACCGAGCTCCGCACCGCACGGGCCCCGCTGAACGTCGCCGACGCACGCGAGGCCGCCCACCTGGCCCTCGCCGCCCCCGGCCCGCGCCCCACCGCGGTGATCTGCGACGACGACATCCTCGCCGCCGGCGTCAGCAAGGCCGCGCACCGCCTCGGACTGCGCGTCCCCGAAGACCTCTCGGTCACCGGCTTCGACGACATGGCCCTGGCCACCGCGGTCGAACCCGAGCTCACCACCGTCCGGCTCCCCGCCGAGGAGTTCGGCAGACGGGGCATGGAGGCGCTCCTCGCCGTCCTCGCGGGCGAACCGGCCCCACCGGTCACTCTGCCCGTGGCCCTCGTCCCGCGCGGCTCCACGGGCCCCGCACCGGCCCCCTGAGCGGCGCCACGCCGAACGGTCCCCACCGGCCGCTCGGCCGGCCCGCACAGAGGGCCGAGGGCCCCGGCCCGCGCCTTCGCGAGCCCGGGCACGCCGAAGGGGCCCCGGCCGCTCGCGCGCGGACCGGGGCCCCTTCGGGTACCGCCGACTACTCCTCGGGAGCCTCGTCCGAGGGCTCGTCCGTCTTCGCCGCCGCCGCGTTGTCGGCCTCCAGGAGACGCGACAGCTGACGGCCGACGATCCGCTTGAACTTGCGCTGCTGCGGACGCGTACGGTCCAGGACCGCCACCTCCAGGCGCTCCGCGGGGATCTCCCGCTCGGTGCCGTTGGTGTCCCGCGACAGCGCCTGCACGGCCAGCTTCAGGGCCTCCGCGAGCGACATGCCGTCCCGGTGCCGCTGGTCCAGGAAGGAGCTGATCTGCTCCGCGTTCCCGCCGACCGCGACCGAGCCGTGCTCGTCCACGATCGAGCCGTCGTGCGGCAGCCGGTAGATCTGGTCGCCCTCCGCCTCGGAGCCGACCTCGGCGACGACCAGCTCCACCTCGTACGGCTTCTCCCCCGCGCTGGAGAAGATCGTGCCCAGGGTCTGGGCGTAGACGTTGGCCAGGCCGCGCGCGGTGACGTCGTCCCGGTCGTAGGTGTAGCCCCGCAGGTCGGCGTAGCGCACACCGCCGATGCGGAGGTTCTCGTACTCGTTGTACTTGCCGGCGGCCGCGAAGCCGATCCGGTCGTAGATCTCGCTGAACTTGTGCAGGGCACGGGACGGGTTCTCACCGACGAAGACGATGCCGTCGGTGTACTGGAGGACGACCAGGCTGCGGCCGCGGGCGATGCCCTTGCGGGCGTACTCGGCCCGGTCGGCCATGGCCTGCTGGGGTGAGACATAGAACGGCGTGGACACCGGCTACCGTCCCTTTCTTCCGGTCTGAAGGGCTTCTACGGGCGACGGACGGTCAGAGCAGGGCGGCGCGCGGCCCGTCGGGCTGCTCCAGACGCCGCTCGGTGACCGATCGGGCCAGCTCGGAGGACTCCGCCTCGGTGAGCCTGCGGAAGCCCTCGTCGGTGATGACGGTGACGATCGGGAAGATCCGGCGGGCCATGTCGGGACCGCCGGTCGCCGAGTCGTCGTCCGCCGCGTCGTACAGCGCCTGCACCACCAGGGTGGTGGCCTGCTCCTCGGTCAGGTCGGAGCGGTACAGCTTCTTCATCGAACCGCGCGCGAAGATCGAGCCGGAACCCGTGGCGGCGAAGCCGTGCTCCTCGGAGCGGCCGCCGGTCACGTCGTACGAGAAGATCCGGCCCTTCTCCTTGCCCTCGTCCCAGCCCGCGAAGAGCGGCACGACGGCGAGGCCCTGCATGGCCATGCCCAGGTTGCCGCGGATCATGGTGGAGAGACGGTTCGCCTTGCCCTCCAGGGAGAGCGTCGCGCCCTCCACCTTCTCGAAGTGCTCCAGCTCCAGCTGGAACAGCTTGACCATCTCCACGGCGAGGCCGGCGGTGCCGGCGATGCCGACCGCGGAGTACTCGTCGGCCGGGAACACCTTCTCGATGTCCCGCTGCGCGATCATGTTCCCCATGGTCGCCCGCCGGTCACCGGCGAGCACGACGCCCCCGGGGAAGGTGGCGGCCACGATGGTGGTGCCGTGCGGCGCCTCGACGATCCCCTCGGGCAGCTTCCGGTTCCCCGGGAGCAGCTCCGGCGAGTGATCGGCCAGGAAGTCCATGAACGAGGACGAGCCCGGCGTCAGGAAGGCCGCCGGCAGACGCCCGGTGCTACGAGGGTTGGCTTCCACGCGATTCCTTCCGGGTGGGAGAGTCGGCCCGCCGTGGGACACGCGGACCGATCTTGCTTGCTGTGCACGGACCTTACCCGTGCCACCGCTTGTCATCCGTCCCCGGACCCACGGCTTTCTCCGGGGCTCCGGGGACGGAGGACGACAGGCGCGTGGGGCGGCTACTCGCCGCCCTTCTGCACGAAGCTTCGAACGAAGTCCTCGGCGTTCTCCTCGAGCACGTCGTCGATCTCGTCCAGGACGGAGTCCACGTCGTCGCTCAGCTTCTCCTGGCGTTCCTTGAGGTCGGAGCTCGCCTCGGTGGTGGTCTCCTCGACCTCCTCCGTGGATCGCGTCGCCTTCTGCTGTCCGCCGCCGGTGTCCTTGGTCGCCATATCCCTCACCCCGCTCGAATCGGCCCGCTCGGTTGAGTCCGTACAAGATCAGACCCTATCGGTCGGGTCTGACTTCGGCCCCGCAGTTTCCACAACGCCCGGGCACTGTTTCCATGATTCCCAGTGCCGGGGTATTTCAGGCCCGCATCGGGCCCCCTGTTCAGCCGCCCGAAAGCACCCGCACCAGTTCCTCCGCCGTACGGCAGCGGTCCAGGAGCGATTTCACGTGGGCCTTGGTGCCGCGCAGCGGCTCCAGGGTCGGGACGCGCTGGAGGGAGTCCCGGCCGGGCAGGTCGAAGATCACCGAGTCCCAGGAGGCCGCGGCGACGTCGTCGGCGTACTGCTCCAGGCAGCGGCCCCGGAAGTAGGCCCTGGTGTCCTCCGGAGGCGCCGTCTCGGCCCGCTCCACCTCGGCCTCGTCCAGGAGCCGCTTCATGCGCCCGCGGGCCACCAGACGGTTGTAGAGGCCCTTCTCGGGGCGTACGTCCGCGTACTGGAGGTCCACCAGGTGCAGCCGGGCCGCGTCCCAGTCCAGGCCGTCGCGGCGCCGGTAGCCCTCCATGAGCTCCCGCTTGGCGACCCAGTCCAGCTCGCCGGCGAGGCTCATCGGATCGGTCTCCAGGCGGCCCAGGGTGTCCTCCCAGCGGGACAGGACGTCCTTGGTCTGCGCGTCCGCGTCGTCGCCGTACCGCTCCTCCACGTACTTCCTGGCCAGCTCGAAGTACTCCATCTGGAGCTGGACCGCGGTCAGTGTCCGGCCGCTGCGGAGCGTGATCAGGTACTGGAGCGTCGGGTCGTGCGAGACCTGGTGCAGGGTGCGGACCGGCTGGTCGACGGCGAGGTCGACCGTGATGAAGCCGTCCTCGATCATGGAGAGGACGAGGGCGGTGGTGCCGAGCTTCAGGTAGGTGGAGATCTCCGAGAGGTTCGCGTCGCCGATGATCACGTGCAGGCGGCGGTACTTCTCAGCGTCGGCGTGCGGCTCGTCCCGGGTGTTGATGATGGGCCGCTTGAGGGTGGTCTCCAGGCCCACCTCGACCTCGAAGTAGTCGGCGCGCTGGCTGAGCTGGAAGCCGTTCTCCCGGCCGTCCTGGCCGATGCCGACCCGTCCCGCGCCGGTGACGACCTGGCGGGAGACGAAGAAGGGGGTCAGGTGGCGCACGATGTCCGAGAAGGGGGTCTCCCGCTTCATCAGGTAGTTCTCGTGCGTGCCGTAGGAGGCGCCCTTGTTGTCGGTGTTGTTCTTGTAGAGGTGGATGGGCTGGGCCCCGGGGAGCTGGGCGGCGCGCTCGGCCGCCTCCGCCATGATCCGCTCGCCGGCCTTGTCCCAGAGGACGGCGTCGCGCGGGTTGGTGACCTCGGGCGCGCTGTACTCGGGGTGGGCGTGGTCCACGTAGAGCCGGGCCCCGTTGGTGAGGATCACATTGGCCAGGCCGATGTCCTCGTCGGTGAGCTGGCTGGAGTCGGCGGCCTCGCGGGCGAGGTCGAAGCCGCGGGCGTCCCGCAGCGGGTTCTCCTCCTCGAAGTCCCAGCGGGCGCGGCGCGCCCGGTGCATCGCCGCCGCGTAGGCGTTGACGATCTGGGACGAGGTGAGCATGGCATTGGCGTTCGGGTGTCCGGGGACGGAGATTCCGTACTCCGTCTCGATGCCCATTACTCGCCGTACGGTCATGCGGCCCTCCTTGCCCGGCGGCGCTCACTGTGCGCGACTCGGCGGTACCGAAGAGCCTAGAGCGGCTCCGCGCTGGTGGGGAGATCAGTTGCGGTATTTCCCTGTTTTCCTGTGATGCCGGGGGAAATGCTGGATGGAATGCGTCGGCTGCGGATGCCCGGTTTCCGGACATCCGCAGCCGGCGGGCGTTTTACAGGTACTGACCGGTATTGGCCACCGTGTCGATGGATCGTCCGGTGTCCGCGCCCTGCTTTCCGGTGACGAGCGTGCGGATGAACACGATCCGCTCGCCCTTCTTTCCGGAGATCCGGGCCCAGTCGTCGGGGTTGGTGGTGTTGGGCAGGTCCTCGTTCTCCTTGAACTCGTCCACGCACGCCTGGAGGAGGTGGGAGACCCGGATGCCCTTCTGGTTGTGGTCGAGGAAGGCCTTGATGGCCATCTTCTTGGCCCGGTCGACGATGTTCTGGATCATCGCGCCGGAGTTGAAGTCCTTGAAGTACAGGACTTCCTTGTCGCCGTTGGCGTACGTGACTTCGAGGAAGCGGTTCTCCTCGGATTCCGCGTACATCTGCTCGACGACGGACTGGATCATTCCGTGCGCGGCGGCCTCCTTCGAGCCGCTGTGCTCGGAGATGTCGTCCGCGTGGAGCGGCAGGCCGGCCGTGAGGTACTTCGCGAAGATGTCCTTCGCGGCCTCCGCGTCCGGACGCTCGATCTTGATCTTCACGTCGAGTCGGCCGGGCCGCAGGATCGCGGGGTCGATCATGTCCTCGCGGTTGGAGGCGCCGATGACGATGACGTTCTCCAGGCCTTCCACGCCGTCGATCTCGGCGAGCAGCTGGGGGACGATGGTGTTCTCCACGTCCGAGCTGACACCGGAGCCGCGGGTGCGGAAGAGGGATTCCATCTCGTCGAAGAAGACGATGACGGGGGTGCCCTCGCTCGCCTTCTCCCGGGCACGCTGGAAGACGAGGCGGATGTGCCGCTCGGTCTCGCCGACGTACTTGTTGAGGAGCTCGGGGCCCTTGATGTTGAGGAAGTAGGACTTCCCCGCGGGCTGGCCGGTCACCTCGGCGACCTTCTTGGCCAGGGAGTTGGCCACGGCCTTCGCGATCAGCGTCTTGCCGCAGCCGGGCGGGCCGTAGAGCAGGATGCCCTTGGGCGGCCGCAGTTCGTGCTCCTTGAAGAGGTCCGGGTAGAGGTAGGGGAGCTCGACCGCGTCGCGGATCAGTTCGATCTGGTTGCCCAGACCGCCGATCTTGTCGTAGTCGACGTCCGGGACCTCTTCCAGAACGAGCTCTTCGACCTCGCTCTTGGGGACCACCTCGTAGACGTAGCCGGACCTGGAGTCGAGCAGTAGGGCGTCGCCGGCGCGGATGGTGATGTCCAGCAGGGGCTCGGCGAGCCTCACCACCCGCTCCTCGTCGGTGTGCCCCACCACCAGGGCGCGCTCGCCGTCCTCGAGGATCTCCTTGAGGGTGACGATGTCCCCGGCGCGCTCGAACTCCATGGCCTCGACCACGTTGAGCGCTTCGTTGAGCATGACTTCCTGGCCGCGCTTGAGCTCTTCGAGCTCGATGCTCGGGCTGACGTTCACCCGGAGCTTGCGGCCCCCGGTGAAGATGTCGCACGTGCCGT